>CAKPST010000005.1 GCA_934183355.1 uncultured Prevotella sp. | reverse complement strand
CCCTATGGTGGAGGGGTCGGGGGTGGGGCTTTTCTTTTTATTTTTTATTATTATAATTATCTATTCCCAACTGCAAGAAGTCAACATATTCGTTGATATCCTCGTCATACGAACGACTGCCAGTGAGTGGCATGCCATCGCTGTCGAGCAACACATACATAGGCTGGGTGTTAGAGCCGAACTTATGGCGCTGCAAGTAGCTCCACTTGTCGCCCACGGTGCGCAGGGTGCGCTGTGTGCCGTCGGTGTCGGTGACGGTCAGCTGCTCGGGCAGCGGTGTCTTGTCGTCGACATAGAGCGAGATGAGCACATACTTGTTGTTGAGCAGGTCTGCCACCTTAGCGTCGGTCCATACGGCAGCCTCCATCTTGCGGCAGTTGACACAACCGAATCCTGTGAAGTCGAGGATGACGGGCTTGCCCTCCAAGCGGGCGGCTGCCATACCAGCCTCGAAGTCCTTGAAGCGAGGATGCACCTCGTTCTTGTAGAGGTTGAAGTCCTGAGTGTTCATAGGCGGTGCGAAGGCTGAGACAGCCTTGAGCGGAGCACCCCAAAGACCTGGTATCATATAGAAGGCGAATGCCAACGAACCAAGGGCGAGGAAGAACTGAGGCACATTGGTGCGGCGTCCTTCGTCGTCGTGTGGGAAGTTGAAGATGCCCAGGAGATAGAGACCCAGCAGCGAGAAGATGGCTATCCAGAGGGCGAGGAATGTCTCGCGGTCGAGGATGTGCCAGCCATAGGCGAGGTCGGCTACGGAGAGGAACTTCAAGGCAAAAGCAAGCTCGATGAATCCGAGCACCACCTTGAGAACGTTCATCCAGCCACCCGACTTAGGTGCCGACTTGAGCAGTGTGGGGAACATGGCAAACAGCGCAAACGGTATTGCCAGGGCTACTGCAAAGCCGAGCATGCCCACTGTAGGAGCGACGATGCTGCCCTCAGAGGCTACTGCCACGAGGAGGAATCCGATGATAGGACCTGTGCACGAGAAGCTGACAAGCGACAGGGTGAATGCCATGAGGAAGATGCTCAGCACACCACTTGTCTCGTCGCTCTTCTGGTCTATCTTGTTGCTCCACGACGATGGGAGCGTTATCTCGAAAGCTCCGAAGAACGAAGCGGCAAACACCACGAGCAACAGACAGAAGAGGATGTTGAAGATGGCGTTGGTAGAGAGGGCGTTGAGGGCGCTGGCTCCGAAGAGAAGCGACACTATCAAGCCCAAGGCAACGTAGATGACTACGATAGACACACCATAGGTGATGGCTTCGCGGATAGCCTTGCGGCGGTCTTTGTTGCGCTTGAGGAAGAAACTCACGGTCATTGGGATGATAGGCCATACACAAGGAGTGAAGAGGGCGAGGAATCCACCCACCAGACCTGCGAGGAAGATGTATATCAATGAGTTGCTCACGGGCTTGTCATACTTGGCAAGTTCCTTGATGACGGGGGTCCAGAGCTTCTGAGCCTCGGCATTGTCGAGCTGTGGAGCAGCGGCGGCTGTGCTATCAGCAGCGGCTACTGCGGTTGCGGTGTCGACAGCGGCTACCTCGGTATTGGCTGCAGGAGGGTAGAGCGAAACAGCCTGTAGCACGGCATCAGCCTCCTTGGTTGCGGCAGCACCGTCAACAGCGGGCGACTTGCCAGAGAAATTGAAGTCGACATTGGTGGGCGGCAGACACTGCTCGTCGTTGCAGGCACCATACTCCAGATAGCCCTTGATGGTGTAAGAGCCCTTTGTGAACTTAATCTTCTGCACAAACTGCACGTTGTTCTCGAAGTAGCGCAGCTTCATTCCGAAGAGGTTGTCCATCTTCGAGATTTCGTTGCCACGTGGTGTCAGCTTGCCAACAAGCTCCACACCGTCCTTCTTGTCAACATGGAACGATGCCGAAATAGGACCATCGTTGCCGAGATTGGTGGAATAGACATGCCAGCCCGCGTCAATCTTGCCGACAAACACAATCTCTGCCTCTGCAGCATTGCCTGTCTTCAAGCTCGACTTGAACTTCACTGGGTCTGCCATCTGCGCTTTGCAAAACATTGCCACCATAAGGAGCAACGCTAATGACATCGCTTTTTTCATAATGTGATAGGATAATTGGTTTAAAAAAAAGGTGTACTCCCACCGGGAATCGAACCCGGATCAAAGGTTTAGGAAACCTCCGTTCTATCCATTTAACTATAGGAGCAACACGCTAACGTTAGTAAGTTGTATACGACGTAATCTGTCCAACGCGACATATTACGCTGCAAAATTATTGATTTTTTTCCGATTAAGAAAATATTATCGAAAAAATCCCCCAATAAATGGTCCTATTTTGCAGATGATTTGTAATTTTGCAAGTCAATTACAAACTGCTAAAACGACAATCTTTAAAAAAAGACGAATCTTATGGATGCTATACAATTACAACACTTATTCTCCACAATAATACAATACATGGCTGTGTTCTACCTCACGCTGAGCGTGATGCTGTGGACATTTACGCAGTACAAGGACAAGATTTACCGCCGCTACCGACAGGCAAGACGCATGATGGCTACTGCCTACGGACTAATAACGTTCAATCTTGTGTTATGGTGTATTTTGTCAAGTCCCAACTGGGCTAACTTCAACTGGCTGATAGCAGGCATTGACATCGTGCTGTTCTATGCCGAGGAACTTTTGCTGTGCTACTCGTTCTGCCATATTCTCAACAACAGCTTCATGACCAAACGGCGCATCTCGAAGAATGGCATGCAGCTGTGTCTGGCTGCTACACTGGCTTTCATGCCACTGGTTCCGAGTATGCGCCCCTATGCAGGCTTGTTTCTGTTGCTGGCGCTTGCTGTGATGCTGGAGGATGTCATTGAGCTTGCCTTCCACTTCTACAAGCAGTATAAGCTCAACTGGCAGTTGCTCGACAACTACTTCACCGAGGACATGCACCAATTTGTGCGTTGGACACGAAGCAGCATCATTCTGCTCATCATCTCGTGGGTGATGGCTTTGGTGACAATGTTTGCCAATGTCTACGTCAACATTGCCTTCCAAATGTACATGGTGTTTATACACATATACATTACAGCCAACTTTGTCAACTTCGCTCCTAAGTATGGCAGCATTGCCAGGGCTTATCAGATGGGATTTGACAACGAGGACGAGGCTTGCACTGCCCTGCCCAATGACGACGACACGATGGAGAACGTGCCCACAACAGACCATACAACGGACGAGGACTCTCAAGGCAACAACCTCGAACAGCGCATCAATGTGTGGAAAGAGAACAAGGAGTATATAGGCTCGCAGTTCACTATCGACGAGTTGGCTGTCAGACTGGAGACCAACAAGAACTATCTGTCCTACTTCATCAATGAGCGCTATGACATGAATTTCAGTGCGTGGGTGTCGAGTCTGCGTGTGGAAGAGGCTAAGGAGATGATGCTGAGCCAGCCCGACCGCAAACTCGAAGATATAGCACATGCCGTGGGATTCTCCTCACCGTCCTACTTCTCAAAGGTGTTTGCCTATCACATGGGAATGTCGCCGACTGTATGGAGAAGGACCAACAAGAATTAACGGCAGAATTAACGAATAATTAACGGGTAATTAACCGGCATTAACGACCTTGTATTTTTCTTTGTCGTTAATTGCGGTTAATTACCCGTTAATTTACCCGTTAATATATTCGTTAATTAGGCGGTTAATTATGTCGTTAATTATGTCGTTAACGACTCAACGTATTCGTACAACTTTTTGTAGAAGGGATGTGTGGACATAGTTTGAGCAGAGCCAAGGATGATGAGCTTCATACGTGCTCGCGTTATAGCCACGTTCATACGACGCAAGTCGCGTAAAAAGCCGATTTCACCGTCATTATTTGCACGAACAAGCGATATCAGTATGATGTCACGCTCTTGTCCCTGAAATCCGTCAACGGTGTTGACACTTATCAGACGACGATAGGGACGGAAGTACTCTTTCTGGCGAATCATCTTGCGCAAGAGCTGCACTTGGGCTCGATATGGCGAGATGATGCCTACATCGATAGACTCCTCAAATATGCGATTTTTGCCGATTTTATCGAAGTAATCTTGCAATGTGGCGAGTGTCAACTCAGCCTCGGCTCGATTGATGCGACCATAACTCTCACCAATAAACTCCTCCTTGCCATCGACATCCGAGGTGTCTATCCACATCATAGGCAAGTCGTAGTCGAGAATGCTGCGGTGGGTTATCTCAGCGGCAGTCTCCACCTCGCCATTATAGAAGTAGTCGCTCGAAAAGCGCATTATCTGCTCGTTCATGCGATATTGCACCTTGAGCAACGTCACTACTTCGGGCTTCTGCTCTACGATGCGCTCCATGAGTGTCTTGCCGAGTCCACCCTTCAGTGCAGCAATGCTCTTGACGGTAGGCGGCAGCTGACAGTGGTCGCCAGCAAAGATGACACGACCAGCCTTGCGAATGGCTATCCAGCATGCAGCTTCAAGCGCCTGAGCTGCCTCGTCGATGAAGAGAGTTGAGTATTTCTCGCCCTCAAGCACTCGATTGGCGGCTCCAGTCAGCGTGCAAGCTATGACACGAGCCTCGCCAAAGAGCGACTGACGGATGCGCAGTTCAAGCTCGGTGGCACGACTCTTGAGCCTATCCATCTTCTGATGCCACGATTCGGCACGACGTTTCTGCCCACGAAGTTCGCGTATTGCCTTGCGTATGCTCCACAACTGAGGATAGTCGGGATGTGCCTCGAAGCGTCGCTCATAGGTGAAGGACAGCATCTTGTCGTTGACACGTGTAGGATTGCCAATGCGAAGCACCGCCACTCCCCTATCCACGAGTTTCTCCGAAATCCAGTCGACAGCCATATTGCTCTGTGCACACACCATCACCTGACTCTCGCGGCGCAATGTCTCGTATATAGCCTCAACGAGAGTGGTGGTCTTGCCAGTTCCGGGAGGTCCATGCACTACAGCCACATCCTTTGCCCACAACACCTCGTTGACGGCACGTTGCTGCGAAGGATTGAGCCAAGGAAAGGGCATTGGGTCGAACGAATACTTAGAGACTGGAGCCTTGGTGTAGAAGATGTCGCGTAGGGCGGCAAGCCTACCACTCTTGGCACGCAACACACGGTCGAGAGCATCGAACATTAAGCGATAGCTTGTCTCGTCAAAGAACAGCTGTATGCCCATTGTGTCCTGGCGCTGTAGGTCGACAATACGACCTGAGTCGGGCAGAGCAACAACCATGCGGTCGGTCTCGGCATAGCTGACAGTGGATGTGAAGGAGAGGTAGTGGATGGAGTTCTTGCCCGTCTTAGGGTCGGGTTTGACGGTGAAGAAGCACACGGGACGACCCGACTCGAAGTTGTGCTCGATGTCGGAACCAGGTTGGCGTGTCACCTCCACCACCATTTGGTTGAGCGAGTTGTAGTAGTTGCGACCTATCTGCACAGGAAACCATGCGTCGCCTCGGCGCACCTTGCGCTCCACACCCATAGTCTCGGTCTGACGGCGAAACTCTTCTTTCTCATGATTATATTCTATCTCCAACAGCATGCGTTGCTGCTGAAGTTGTAGTATTGGGTTGTTCATTGTCGTTGAAGTTTTGTTTTTCGAAAACTACTTATTACAGCAAAGGTACTACTTTTTGAGAAATTATTACTAATTTTGCACATTTCTATATATAAATATAACAATCATGTCAATGTCTGACACCACTGCCATAACCATCAGAGACCTCGCCATAGGCTATCCTGCACGCCACCACAACCATCATATTGTGGGCGACCACCTGCATGCCACAGCCCCATCAGGCACACTGACATGCATCATAGGACGCAACGGCACTGGCAAGTCGACACTACTGCGCACCATAGCACGACTGCAAACAAGGCTTAGTGGCTCGATAGAGATAGGCAGTAGGGACACCGAATGCTATAGCCGTGAGCAACTGGCAAGGCTTATGAGCATTGTCCTGACGGCACGACCCGAGACAGACAACCTCACCGTAGGCGAACTTGCTGCCCTGGGACGCGCTCCGTACACTGGATTTTGGGGACGACTGAGCGACAACGACCGTGAGATAGCCCATCGCGCTCTGGCAATGGTGGGCATGGAGAGCATGGCACACAGACGAGTGAGCAGTCTGAGCGATGGCGAATGTCAAAAGGCAATGATAGCAAAGTCGCTGGCACAAGACACGCCCATCATTCTGCTTGACGAGCCAACGGCGTTTGTCGACTTCAGTGGCAAGGTGGAACTGATGCTGTTGTTGCGCCGACTGGCACACAATGAGCACAAGACCATACTGCTCTCCACACACGACCTGGAGACAGCACTACAGACAGCCGACCGACTTTGGCTGCTCGGCGACAATGGCATCGACGAAGGCACACCACGACAAATGGCTGACAACGGAGCCATTGCAGCACATATAGGCAGAGATGACATCACAATCAAGCCCGATCTCAGCCTCTGCCTAAATGCCTAACATGGCAAAACAAGGCTTATCAACAAAAAACCAAAACAATATGAGCACAATTTTAGACATCATCAAGACACGTCGCTCGTGCCGACACTACAAGGCAGAGCAAATCACTGACGAGCAGTTGAACACCGTTCTCGAAGCCGGAACATACGCACCAACGGGACACGGCAAGCAAGACCCAACTATCGTGGCAGTGCAGAACGACGACATCAAGGCACGACTGGCAAGCCTCAACGCCAAGATTATGGGGGTGGACTCAAATCCCTACTACGACGCTCCCACCTATCTGCTCGTGTTTGCAACCAAGGACAATCCCAACGCATTCCAGGATGGCTCGTGCGTATTGCAGAACATGATGCTCGCTGCACACGCTCTCGGACTCGGCACTTGCTGGATTAACCGTGAGTATCAGATGTTTCAGACTCCCGAGGGACAAGAGCTAATGAAGGAAATGGGCATAGACGCCGAACGCATAGGCATCGGAGCACTCTCAATAGGCTATCCATCACGCGACCCACGACCCGCTACACCACGCAAGGAAGACTGGATAAAGATAGTAAAATGATACATTGACAGGGCATAATAGCCCTTTTTTCTTTAATTAAACATAAAAATAAGGTGGCTTTGTGTCACCTTACAATTTGTATCAGTAACTTTGCACCGATTATTGGACAATCGACAACAATAGCTAATAAGTCCTAAAACAATCCAATTCAATATCTCTAAAAGAATAATTAATAACTTTCAATAAACAAATGCAGAAAAAAAACTTATTTATCCTCTCGGCAGCTTCAGTGCTGCTGATGTCGTCATGCTCGAAGCTCGGCGCTTTGTCAGCAGACAACTTCACCGTAATTCCAAGTCCGCTTGAGACACAGACAGGTCAGGTACCTGCTACAATCAATGGTACTTTCCCTGAGAAATACATGAAGAAGAAGGCTGTCGTAACTGTTATTCCAGAGTTGCGTTATGCCAACGGACAGGTGGCTAAGGGTCAGAGCGCTACATTCCAGGGCGAGAAGGTGATGGGCAACGACCAGACCATATCATACAAGGTGGGTGGACGCTACACCATGAAGACTGCATTCGACTATGTTCCTGAAATGCAGAAGAGCGAGATGTACCTCACATTCGACGCTCGCATCGGCAAGAAGAAGTGTGACGTGCCTGCTGTGAAGGTGGCTAATGGCGTCATCGCTACCTCTGAACTCTACAAGCGCACACTCGCTTCGGAGAACGGCGTTATCGCTCCTGACACATTCCAGCGTGTCAACGAGATGAAGCAGGAGGCTAACATCAAGTTCCTTATCAACCAGGCTAACATCCGCCAGAGCGAGCTCAAGAGCCAGTCAATCGCTGACTTCGTTGAGATGCTCAAGAAGATCAACGCTGACCGCGAGGGATTCAACGTACAGAACGTAGAGATTCAGGCTTATGCTTCACCAGAGGGTGGTGTTAAGTTCAACGACCAGCTCGCTGGCAAGCGTCAGAACGAGTCGGAGAAGTATGTTAAGAACACTCTCAAGAAGCAGAAGATGAACGCTGACATCGACGCTCACTATACAGCTCAGGACTGGGAAGGCTTCCAGCGCCTTGTTGCTGCTTCTAACCTCCAGGACAAGGACGTAATCCTCCGCGTGCTCTCTATGTACGAGGATCCGCAGGAGCGCGAGCAGCAGATTCGCAATATGTCTGCAGGTTTCCGCGAGCTTGCTGACGGCATCCTCCCAGAGTTGCGTCGTTCACGCCTCATCATCAACTATGAGACAATCGGTCGCTCAGACGAGCAGATTGAGAACCAGTATAAGGAAGACCCAGCTAAGTTGAGCGCTGACGAGTTGCTCTACCTCGCAACATTCGACAAGACACCTGCTGAGCAGGAGGCTATCTTCAAGAAGACTGCTGACATCTACGACAAGGACTACCGCGCATACAACAACCTCGCTGCTTTGGCTCTCGCTAAGGGCGACCAGGCTGCTGCCAAGAACTATGCTCAGAAGGCTGCTGCTCTCGCAAGCAACACTCCTGAGGCTCAGGCCAACCTCGGTCTTATCTCACTCATCAACGGTGATGTGCAGGAGGCTGAGCGTGCTATCTCTAAGTCGGCTAACTCAGAGAACGTGAAGGCTGCTCTCGGTGCACTCAACATCGCTAAGGGCAACTACGCTCAGGCAGAGAAGGACTTCGAGAAGGTGAACAGCAACACCGCAGCTCTCGCACAGCTTCTCAACAAGAACTATGCTGCCGCTGCCAAGACTCTCGACAAGGTGCAGAACCCGAACGCCATGACAGACTACCTCCACGCTGTAGTGGCTGCTCGCCGTGGCAACAAGTTCGCTGCTTCTTCTTACCTCAAGGAGGCTCTTCAGAAGGATCCGTCACTCAAGCAGTATGCTGAGAACGACTTGGAGCTTTCTATCTTGAAGTAAAAAACATACATCTTTCAATTCAATTAATATTCCTTCTCCTCCTCTCACGCTCGGCGCAAGAGGAAGAGAAGGATTTAATATTTTATCAAGTAGCATGAAACATCGAGCCACACAACTCATCTCACTATTGTTTCTCGCCGTCGCCCTGCTGCTCGCATCATGTGGCACCGACAGCCGCCACTTCAGCATCGACGGCCGTCTGCTCAACCTCAACCAAGGCGAATTCTATGTTTATTCGCCCGACGGAGCTGTGCCACACGGCATCGACACTATCAAGGTGCAGGCAGGACGATTCACATACAACGTGGAGTGCGACCGACCCATGACTCTGATGATTGTATTCCCCAACTTCACCGAGCAACCCGTATTTGCCCAACCAGGCAAGAGCGTGGACATCAAGGGCGACGCATCACACCTCAAGGAGATGACAGTCAAGGGCACAAAGGCAAACGAACTGATGAACAACTTCCGTGAACAAATACTCTCGGCATCACCCAACGAGATGAGAAAGCGTGCCATACAGACGGCTGAAGACAATCCCGAAAGCCCAGTAGCCACTTATCTCGTGCGTCGCTATCTCATTGCCACCGACCGCCCCGACTACAAGACAGCCACACGTCTGCTCAAGACCATCACACAGCGACAGCCCGACAACCAATATGCCCACCGACTGCTCGCCGACTGCAAGGACAAGAAGACACTCGACACTGGCTCAATCATACCCTCATTTGCCACATACGACATCAACGGCAAGACCGTGTCGACTGCTACACTATCATCCAAGCCCACCGTCGTGGTGTTCGCATGGTCTTCGTGGAACTATAGCTCGACATCAATGCTGCGCCAACTGAGCCGCAAAGCAAGGGAGTCGAACGGCAACATCGCCGTTGTTGGCATCTGTCTCAACCCCGACCAGCGCTCATGTCGCAACACTCTGAAGCTATATGAAGCACAAGACGTAACCACCATCTGCGACGGAAAAATGGTGGACGGAGATGTATACAACAAACTCGGCATGTACAACCTGCCCGACAACATCGTCATCAAAAACGGCAAGATTGTGGCACGTAATCTCAACACCACCCAGCTGATGGAGAAGATAAAATGACGAAATAGGTTGCTTACTCGTTTATTTGTATTACCTTTGCACACGATTTCAGAAATAACTAACGAAAAAACGAATCGATCAACAAGCAATACAAAAAATGGAATGGATTAATAGCCTTTTCACGATACACTCTGCCGTGCAGACTATCATTGTGCTTTCGCTCATTGTTGCGACGGGATTGGCTCTCGGCAAGATTCACATCAAGGGCATTTCGCTCGGTGTGGCATTCGTGTTCTTCATCGGTATCGTGGCGGGTAGTCTGCACTTCTCTGCCGACCCGCAGATGCTGCACTTCGCCGAGACACTCGGTCTGTCACTCTTCGTATATGCTCTCGGACTGCATGTAGGTCCCAACTTCATTGGTATGATGCGCCATGAGGGCGTATCACTCAACATGTGGGGACTCGGGGTGATAATGCTCGGCACCGTCATGGCACTCTCACTGTGCCTTGTGTTGCCTATAAACGTGCCCGACATGGTGGGCATCCTATGCGGAGCTACCACCAATACGCCGGCACTTGGTGCTGCACAGCAGGCTCTTGCCAACGCTCACATGTCGAGTAGCGGTGCCGCCCTGGGATGTGCTGTCACCTATCCGTTGGGCGTTGTGGGCGTGATATTCGCCATGATACTGCTGCGCAAGTTTATAGTTCGCCCCGACGACTTGCTGCCGCACAATGTCGAAGATGACGACCAGACATTCATCGGACAGTTTGTAGTGGTCAATCCTGCCGTGTCGTGCAAGACTATTGCCGAGATTTCGCAGATGACCCACCGCCACTTCATCATATCACGTATATGGCGTGGCGACAACGTGATAGTGCCACTCGCATCTACAGAGATGCAGATAGGCGACAATGTGCTCGTGGTGACAACCCGCGACGAGGTGCCTGCCATGGACATTCTATTCGGCAAGCGTGTCGAGAAGGACTGGAATCGCGACCATATCGACTGGAATGCCATCGACTCGTCGGTGGAAAGCCGTGTGATAGTGATGACACGCACCAAGCTCAACGGCAAGACGCTCGGCTCGATGCACATGCGACAGACATACGGTGTCAACGTGTCGCGTGTGATGAGAGGCGACATCAAGTTGCTCGCCACCGACTCGCTGCACCTTCAGTATGGCGACCGTCTTACGGTTGTGGGCACTCCCGACGATATTAGCCATGCCGAGGCATTCCTTGGCAATGCCGTGCAGGTGCTCAATGAGCCTAATCTTGGTGCCATATTCTTCGGACTATTCCTCGGTTTGGCAGTGGGAATGATTCCTATTAGCATCCCCGGAATGAGCGCTCCGGTGAAACTCGGCATAGCTGGCGGACCTATCATCATGGGTATCATCATCGGAGCCTTGGGTTCACGTGTACACTTCATCAGCTACACCACACGTTCGGCATCGCTCATGTTGCGCAAACTTGGACTGTCACTATATCTTGCATGTCTGGGTCTGGCTGCCGGTAAGGACTTCCTCGCCACTGTGATACGTCCCGAAGGTCTGCTATGGGTGGGTGTCGGTTTGCTGCTGACAGTGCTCCCACTGCTCATCATCGGAGCTGTAGCATTGAAGACCAAGAAGTTTGACTTCGGCACAATCTGTGGACTACTCTGCGGCTCAATGGCTAATCCAATGGCTCTGAGCTATGCCAACGAGACCATCAATGGCGACCGCGCCGCCGTGGCTTACACGTCGGTATATCCACTCGGCATGTTCATACGAGTGATAATAGCACAAGTGATAATAATGTTTATGGTATAAATAGAATGCAAAATCCTCCCGACTACCGTCACGACACGGTGCTGCCACTCCCCATGGAAGTTACAGCCAATGCATGGGCAGTGGACGCTGCATGCTCGGGCAATCCGGGTCCGATGGAATATCAAGCCATCGACCTTGCCACGGGTGCTCAGGTGTTCCACTTCGGACCAGTGCATGGCACCAACAACATCGGTGAGTTTCTTGCCATCGTGCATGCCCTCGCCCTACTCGACAAACAGGGCATAACGGGCAAGACAATATACAGCGACTCACACAATGCTATATTGTGGGTGCAAAAACGTCAGTGCAAGACCAAACTCACACGCACACCACAAACCGAACAACTGTATCAGATTATAGCACGAGCCGAGGCTTGGCTACGCACCCACCAGATAATGAATCCTATTGTGAAATGGGAGACTAAGAAATGGGGAGAAGTGCCGGCTGACTTCGGACGCAAATAAGCTATCCTACATACACTAAAGGAAAAAGCGGCAATCACACGAGATAATCGTATGATTGCCGCTTTTTATATATCTTAGTATTTATGGCGGTGTATTACATGCGCTCAGGCACCTCAATACCCAACAGAGCCATACCGTTCTTCAATGTCTTGCCAACGTTCTGTGCAAGCACGAGGCGAACAACCTTCTCGTCTTCGGTGTCGGCACCGAGGATTGAGTAGTCGTGATAGAACTGGTTGAAAGCCTTGGTGAGCTCGTAGCAGTAGTTGGCGATGCCTGATGGCGAGTAGTCCTTGCCAGCCTGCTCTACAGCTGCTCCAAACTCGTTGAGCTTCTGAATCAACTCTATCTCCTTCTCGTTGAGAGGCATCTCGGCAGAGAGTGTTGCCGGGATTGTGATGCCCTCGGCAGCTGCCTTGCGCAGAATAGAACGTATACGAGCATAGGTGTACTGGATGAATGGACCAGTGTTGCCATTGAAGTCGATTGACTCCTCTGGGTTGAAGAGCATATTCTTGCGAGCATCAACCTTAAGGATGAAGTACTTCAAAGCACCAAGACCTACAACACGTGCTATCTCATTGCGCTCTTCCTCGCTCATATCCTTAAACTTGCCAAGTTCCTCGCTTGTCTGCTTAGCATCGGCTATCATGGCTGCAATCAGGTCGTCGGCATCAACCACGGTTCCCTCGCGGCTCTTCATCTTGCCGTTGGGCAGCTCAACCATTCCATAAGAGAAGTGTACAAGCTCCTTGCCCCACTTGAATCCGAGACGGTCGAGAAGGATTGAGAGCACCTGGAAGTGATAGTTTTGCTCGTTGCCCACAACATAAATCATCTTGTCGATGGGGAAGTCGTTGAAACGCATCTCGGCTGTGCCGATGTCCTGAGTCATATATACGCTGGTGCCGTCTGAACGGAGCAACAACTTCTGGTCGAGACCCTCATCAGTGAGGTCAGCCCATACAGAGTTGTCGTCCTTGCGGAAGAACAAGTTCTTAGCCAAACCTTCCTCCACCTTCTTCTTACCAACGAGATAAGTGTTCGACTCATAGTATATCTTGTCGAAGCCTACGCCGAGAGCCTTGTATGTCTCGTCGAATCCTGCATACACCCAGTCGTTCATCTTAGTCCAGAGAGCACGCACTTCAGGATCGTTCTGCTCCCACTTCACGAGCATATCGTGAGCCTCCTTGATGAGTGGAGATTCCTCCTTAGCCTTCTTCTCAGCAGCCTCTTCGTCCATGCCCTCGGCAATGAACTTAGCCTTCAGCTCGGCAACCTCTGCACGATAGTGCTTGTCGAAAGCCACATAGTAGTCGCCAATGAGGTGGTCGCCCTTCTTGCCACTGGTCTCAGGAGTCTCGCCGTTGCCATACTTCAGCCATGCGAGCATCGACTTGCAGATATGTATACCACGGTCGTTGACGATATTGGTCTTCACAACCTTATTGCCATTAGCCTCCATAATCTGAGCAAGCGACCAACCGAGCAGGTTGTTGCGCACATGTCCGAGGTGGAGAGGCTTGTTGGTGTTGGGCGATGAGTACTCAATCATCACGAGTGGCGAGTTCTCTGTAACTGGCTTCTCACCGAACTTCTCGTTATGATTCATCTCGTTGAGCAGCGAGAGCCAAGCCTTCTTGTCGATAACGAGGTTGAGGAATCCCTTCACCACGTTGAAGTCGGCGATAGCCTCACAGTTCTCCTTGATGTATGCACCCAAGTCCTGTGCTGTGTCCTCAGGTTTCTTGTGCGAAATCTTGAGGAACGGGAACACTACGAGAGTGAGGTTGCCCTCAAACCCGCTTCTGGTCTTCTGAAGCTGCACCAAGTTCTCGGGTACTTCCTGACCGTAAAGTTCTTTCACCGCTGCCTGTGCAGCGCTGATGATTTGCTGTTCTATTGTCATTGTCTTATGTTATTTATTCTTAGTTTATATTTTTTACAGAATATGATAATAAAAAGTTTTACTTCAAACCACTTTTTTTGAGTATCGTCTGTATTTCCTTATCAGATAATGATTCACATTGTGATTTATCATAAATATCTACAAGACGTATCTCTATATCATCTTCTTCTTGAAATATTTTATATGTTATTACACGCGCCCCACCACTTTTACCTTTTCCTTTTGCAGAGATTGACATACGTACCTTATGCAAACCACTACCTAAATCAACACCTTGCAACGGGTTTTCATGTAGTGATTTCAACAGTGTGGCAAAATCCTCTTTCATTGACTTATATCTCTTCGCAAGCCTTTTTAAGGACTTTTCGAATATTTCAGTAGTACTTATCCTACAGTTCATCTAATAAATCTTCTGCTGAACGAAATTCAATTTTACCTTCCTTGTATGCCTTTACATCTGCTATGGCAGCCTCGAAATCGGCTTTCATTTCCTCTTTTGTTCTGGGCTTAAAAGTCTCTTCTGACTTTTTCCGACTCTTCACAATCTGTTTTATTGCATCCAATGCCTTTTTCATACAATCTTCACTGTCTGCAATATAACTTAATTGCTTAAACAATTCTGCATTTATATGCATTGTAGTCATAGTAGTGCCTCCTTTTATTATATTTAGAATGCAAAGTTACGCTTTTTTCTTGAAAATGAACCTCTCGCACTCATTCAATATCTTCACCCTCGCCACTTTCATTACAATATAATATAAAGCGACGGCTATAGCAAAGCGGCTGACAAGCAATAGCCAGAGGTTTTCTATCGACATAGTCGCGGCGTAGGCAGTAGCCATAACTCCTGCTGCAGCGAGTGCAAACGGCATGACATCGCAGAAGAACATCCAGTAGCCATAGCCCGTCAGACGGCGCACAAAGAAGAGCCAAACGAGCAGCCACGATGTATTGAGCAACATATAGCCTATCACCATGGCTCGTATGCCCAAGGGCCAGATGCAGAGCATTGTCACAATGAGAGCTAAGCCCAACGAGAATGTGCACCAGAAGAAGGTGCCCGAGCGTCCTTTGGAGATAATCATGTTAGAGAACAATGTGGAGATGGGCATCGTGGCACCCGACACACAGAGTATCTGTATGAACTCTGCCGACGTGAGCCACTTCTCGCCTATTGCCAATACGATGAATTCCTTGGCAACAAGTCCGAAGCCGAAGAGCAGCGGGAACGTGATGAACGACGTGAAGCGCATCATCTTGCGAAACACATCGAGCTGACGACCTTGCTCGTCATTGAGACTTACAAGCACTGGCTGAGCCACCTGCGACACCATGCTCTGCACTAACGAGAAACACTTGAAATTCCACTGATAGGCTTGGTTGTAGTTGCCTGTGTCACGTGGTGAGAAATAATGGCCGAGTAGGATGTTGAGCACATTGTTGTTGACACTTGTCATGATAGTGGTGGCGAGTATCTTGCACGAGAATCGGAACATGCGCCTTACGGGGGCAAACGTGATGCCGTGAATAGTGGGTCGCCACGGCGAGAAATACCACTGGAAGAAGGTGTTGATGCCCACATACACCAGTCCTTGTGTGGCAAGCGACCAATAGGCAAACCCGCAGAATGCCATCACCACTCCCACTATGCTCGACGCCAACACCGCAATGCCACCAGCCTCTGCCTGCTGCTTTGCCTTGAGATGCTTGAAGAGATAAGCCGACTGTGCCGTGCCAAACGACGCTATGACGATGCTCAAGAATGCATAGCGACAAAGCGGAACGACACGCGGTGTATGATAGTATTCGCCTATGAGTGGTGCTGCAAAGAAGAGTATGGTGTATAGCGTAGCCGCCATGATGATGTTAAACCAGAACACTGAGTTATAGTCCTCAGCCTTGGGTTCCTTGAGATTGGTGAGTGCCGTGCGAAATCCACTGTCCTGCAACGCTGTCGCCACCAACGAGAAGATGCTAATCATTGCCATCATGCCATAATCGGACGGTGCGAGCAATCTGCCTAACACTATGCCAAACACAAGTCCCACGACTTGCTGCATGCCGCTATTGAGTCCGCCCCACAGCAGTCCACGGGCTGTCTTTTCCTTGAGAGTCTCCATATTTATTTTGTTGAGTTTTATTGTGATGATGTGACAAAGGTAGCTTATTTTTTTTATTCTTACAATTAAGGCTTGGCTGTTATGCTATTTTTTCTTAACTTCGCATCACATTAGCACAACCCTATTCTAAATACCACTATATGAACCTACGACAAAAAATAACATTAATATCAGCAATGACATTATCATCCTTGTCGCCGACGTGCGCTCACGCCTCTAACGACGCTGACAACATAGCGCTGATGCGACCCGTGCGCACTTCGTCCAACTTCGACTTCAATCTCACTGGTCAACTGCTGACCGACGGCATAACACGCAACACTATGCCGCCGTCGCTCACGGTGACCACTGCACAGGGACTATTGCCACGACGCGAACGCGAATGGGCTATCGACTCTGGCGACTTCACACGCAACACTATATTTGGCTCGCACAACTTTCTACAATACGAATGGACTGGAATGAGCAACCATGCCACGTCGGTGGAACTACTTGCTACCGTGGCTTATCGCGAAGCAGAGCTACGCGACGGCTACGCCATACGCTTGCTTATGCCATCTAAGAATGGCAAATGGCGAGTGGTGGCTGAACAATGTGCCGACTCGCTGCCTGGCATCGCCACACGCTACCGCATGCACAGCGACCCGAATAAGCAGACTGCCAACGACTATCTGCCGGCTCGATATGTGAAATTGAGGCTCAACTTGCCACAAGGATGCCAAGACGTGAGCAAACTAAGGGTGCAGTTTGACATGGAGGGTGCTGCCTATTGGAATGTATTCAACATCAATATGTACGACGGCGACCGCCGACTGACATCCGAACTGCTGCCAAATTCGTGCTTCGGCAGTGCCTGGATGAGTGACGGCGAGGGCAGACAATGGGCTCAAGTAGACCTTGGTTCGGTGAAAGACATGTCGGAGGTGAACCTCTATTGGATTCGCCGTCCTCGCAATGGACATATCGAAGTGAGCGACGATGCGCAGCATTGGACTCGTGTAGTCTCTCTGCCCAACGGCAGCCGACGCCCCGCCGACCGCATTGCCACTCCCAGTGCTGCCGGACGCTACGTGCGTGTGGTGATGGAAGGTGGCAGCATTGACGTTGTCAAAGGTGATGCTACGGATGTGAAGGCTTACATACTGAGCGAGATAAAGGTGCTTGGCAAGGACGCAAGTCGCAATATTGCCAAACACGACGACAAGTACACCGACGGTCGTCTGATGCTCGACGGTGGCAACTGGCAGGTGTGCCGTGCTTCGGAGGTGACGGGCGGTGGCGAGGACATATCGTCTGCCCAATACTCTACGGAGGGCAGTTGGATTCCGGCTACGGTACCTGGCACGGTGCTAATGAGCTTTGTCAACTATGGTGCTATTGCCGACCCCAACTTCGGCGACAACATCTTTGACATCAGCGACTCCTATTTCAACTCCAACTTCTGGTATCGCCGCACTTTCAACGTTCCTCAAACTATGGCAGGACGACGTGTGTTGCTCAATTTCGACGGCATCAACTGGAAGGCTGACGTATGGATTAATGGCAAGAAGGTAGACCGCATTGAGGGTGCTTTCTGCCGTAGCCAGGTGGACATCACGCCCTATATCAACACCAATGCCGACAACACTCTTGCTGTGCTTATCCATCGCAACGCTCATCCGGGAGCTGTGAAGGAGAAGAATCGTCTCAACACCGACTTCAACGGCGGCATTCTCGGCACCGACAACCCTACGTTTCACGCCTCTACGGGATGGGACTGGATATCTACAGTCAGAGGTCGCAACATAGGTATATGGAATGATGTGTACCTCACAGCCACTGACAATATCGTGCTGTCCGACCCTGTTGTCTCCACACTTCTTGCCAATCTGCCTGACACTGCGGCTACGATGACGGCACGTGTGGTGGCTCACAACATGCTTGGCAAGAAGGTGAACGGTACGCTACGTGGATGGATAGGCGACGTGAAGTTTGAACGTAGCATCTCTCTCGATGCCAACGAACGCCGCGAGATAACTTTCTCGCCTGACGACTTCCCCACTCTACGCAATCAAAACATGCACCTGTGGTGGCCCAACGGATATGGCGAGCCTTATCTATATGATGCGGGATTTGAGTTTAAGTATGACGAAACGACTGCTGCGGCTAATCCGTCTATCGCCTACAAGGCTGGCATACGACAAATGACATACGCTGACACTAAGACTCAACTAAAACTCTACGTCAACGGACAAAGAGTAGTTCCTCTTGGCGGCAACTGGGGATTCTCCGAGTCTAACCTCAGATACCGCGAACGCGAATATGACATCGCCGTAAGGATGCACCGAGATATGAACTTCAATATGATTCGCAACTGGGTGGGAATGACTGGTGACGAGGAGTTCTACGATGCTTGCGACCGCTATGGCATTATGGTGTGGCAGGATTTCTGGCTTGCCAATCCGGCAGACGGTGCCAATCCGTCGGACGAGAAGATGTTCATGGACAATGCTCGCGACTTCACAAGCCGTATGCGACGCCATCCGTCCATCGCTCTCTACTGCGGACGCAACGAGGGCTATCCGCCTAAGTCGCTCGACAAGGCTCTCAGACAGACTGTCGACGACATGAATCCAGGACTGCTCTTCATATCATCATCTGCCGACGAGGGAGTGAGTGGACACGGTCCCTACTGGGCTGAACCGCCACGTGTCTACTTTGAGCGTCAGACGGGCAAGCTGCACACCGAACGTGGCATGCCTTGCATAATGTCGATAGAGAGCATGCGACGCACACTGCCCACCGAAGCTCTATGGCCACAAGGCGACGCATGGGGACAGCACGACTTCACTCAGCAGGGAGCACAGCGCGGTACATCGTTCAATGCTATCATCAAACGCATGTTTGGCGAGCCCACTTCGGCAGAACAGTTCTGCTCACTCGCACAGTGGGAGAACTACGAGGGCTATCGAGCCATGTACGAGGCTGACTCTAAATATCGCCAAGGACTGCTGATTTGGATGAGTCATGCCTGCTGGCCCAGTCTGACATGGCAGTGCTACGACTACTACTTTGAGCCTACTGCTGCCTTCTACGGAGTACGCAAGGCTTGCGAACCGCTACATATACAATGGAATGCTCTGACACGATGTGTGGAGGTGGTCAACCGCACTCAGACTGACAAGCCTCAACTTACAGCCACTCGCGACATACTCGACATAAACGGCAAGACACTGCGCTCGGAGAACGTGACGCTCAATGCCACCCACGATGCCACAATAGTGCTCGACGCTCTGCGCACCGACTCGGTGCCTGATGCTCTGAACGGCACGGTGTACTATCTACGACTGGCACTGCGTGATGCCGACAACCACATACTGTCGGACAACTTCTACGTTCTGTCTACCGACGAGGGCAATCTACAGCAGCTCAACTCGCTGACCGAAGTAAACCTCGTGACATACACATCACGCCCGTCTGCCAACACACTCGCACTGACACTGCGCAACGAGTCGGACACTCCGGCGATGATGATACGCCTCATGCTCAAGACCGATGATGGCAAGCGAGTGCTGCCCGTCGACTATGCCGACAACTACTTCCATCTGATGCCGGGCGAAGAGCGCACCGTCAACGTGACATGGAACGAAGCCGACGCACGCAAACAAGCCCCATTTGTAGAGCTAACGGGATTTAATGTGAAGCAACGCACACTGAGATAATGCGATTGGCACAAAAAAACTCTCCCCCTTTCTCACTATTTACGTGAGAAAGGGGGAGAGTTTTTCTGTTTACTTCTGGTCTACCACCTCTACAATCGGGTTGCCCGTTGCAGCAGTAGGAGCCTCGATGTGCAACATCGAGCACACTGTCGGAGCAGTATCCACCATATAAGTAGGCTTGTTGGTCTTGCCCGGCTTGATGTGCCATCCCATGAACACGAGAGGAATGTGTGTGTCTGCATGTGTCCACTGTCCGTGCTGTGCACCGTAGTCGTCCTTCTTCAAGTTGTAGTCGAAGTATCCCGGATGCTGAATAGCGATAACATCACCGGCACGGCCATTGAAGTAGCCATTGACGATGCGCTCTCTAATCCACTGCGGAACAGAAGCAGTGAGAGCATTCTCAGTGTCAACAACATAAGCGAACACATCAATATGCTTCTTCAGCTCGCACACAACAGCCTCCTTAGCCTTCTTGCAGCAGATGTTGTTCTGCTTGAGGAAGTCGCGGTCGAGATAGATGTTGTTGCTGATGTAGTCCTTTACAAACTTGCCCTCTACGCCAAACTTCTTGGCGAGAGCCTCGTTGAGGCTTGCCAATATAGGCTTCATGTCGTTTGAGCCACCAGGCAACTTGTGCTCACGCATAGTGTTAGGGTTGTGTGTGCCACCGTGGTCGGCTGTGAGGAAGAGCAGATAGTTGCCCTTGCCCACCTGCTGGTCGAGAGTCTCAAAGAACTTCTTCATGTCGCGGTCAAGTGTAAGGAACACTTCCTCATTCTCCTTGCCCGGCGAGAACCATGTGCCAGTGCGGTGAGAGATAGCGTCGGTCGGCGAGATGCTAACGCAGAGCATGTCTGTTGTGCCGTTCTGTCCCAGACGCTCAGCCTTAAGTATAGCCTCAGCGATGCCGAATGTTGCGGTCACACCATTGGGATTGGTCTTAGGGTCGAAGCCCACCTTCATGCCCAACTTCTTGTTGAACTTCTGCACATAGTCGGGCAGACGATCCATATAGTAAGAGCTGGTGATGAACCCAGCCACTGACTTGTCATACCAGAAGGCACCGTTGGCAGCATGTCCTGCAGGCAGAATGGCAGCGCGGTCCTTGAGAGACACACCATACACCTTGCCCTTGAAGTCGGTAGCCTGGCGAATCTGGTCGCCGATGGTGGTGCTGAGCATGTTTATTGGCGACATGTTGCCAGCCTTAGAGTCAGAGCCTACGCTCTTGACATTGGGATCGTCGCAGCAGTAGATGCGCTTGCCGTTCAGGTAGAAGTCGTTGCCTACGATGCCGTTTGTAGCAGGAACCGCACCTGTATAGATGCTGGCATGTCCCACGCCAGTGATAGTGGGCAGATAGTTAATCATCTGGTTCTCGCAAGAGAATCCCTCGTTGATGAGGCGCTTCATGCCGCCCTCGCCATACTTGTCATAGTAGTAATAGAGATAGTCCCAACGCATCTGGTCGATAACAAGACCTACGACGAGCTTAGGACGCTCCACCTGTGCCATGGCAACGATAGCCATGCAGCACATAAAGACTGAAAGAATGATTTTCTTCATCGTTGATTTGTTTTTATATTTAATATTGTTGTTGCTTTTCTGTCGCTTGACAAAGGTAGCAATAATTCTCCACCTTAGCGAGCGAAACGATAAAAATAAAGACAAATACTTTGATGTTTCATAAAAATGTCGTACTTTTGGCAAATAAAGAACACTAAAAACCAAGATAAAGCTATGGAAAAAAAGATAACACAAGAGAATTTCGAAGACACTTATGTCGATAGCATCGAATTGGAGCGCATTGACAAATTCGTATGCGACGAAATGGCTCGCCAGATTCACCGTTACATCAAGGCAATGAAAGGCTCGAAGACTATCATGCTGAAGTTTGAGGAGCAGCTCGCCACACTCACCATCCCCGAGAAGGAGAAGGCTATAGCTCGCTATATCGACCTCAACCGCAAGGTGTTGTCGGGACTCGACTTCAAGATTGTGCTCGCACGTGCCATGGCTAACTATTGCGACACGTTCGCTTATCTCATCGAGCTGGTCAACAACAAGCGCAAGATGGTGTTCTATCTCAACCGCATACGCGACAAGTATGAGCAGTATCATGTGGTGTTCGAGGAGAATGGCAAGTTTGGCATCAAGGACCATCAGGGCAACACGCTCATTCCTGCTCACTACGACTTCCTGCGCACTCCCTATGTATATGTCGACGACCTGCGCACACTGCCTGTCATAGCACAGCGCGACGGCAAGATGGGACTCATCCTGCCTGACGGCAAGGAGACGGTGGTGGCTGAATTTCTGTACGACGACATCTCGCTGCGCGACGAACCGCCATACTTTGAGGCTTGGAAGGACGGCGAAGCAACACTGATTGAGGCATGAACATGACCACCGACGA
Source organism: uncultured Prevotella sp. (assembly GCA_934183355.1). Classification (GTDB taxonomy): domain Bacteria; phylum Bacteroidota; class Bacteroidia; order Bacteroidales; family Bacteroidaceae; genus Prevotella. The sequence goes on along the minus strand of CAKPST010000005.1, from coordinate 24,627 downwards.
ACAATACATGCGCCGTTGCTTGCAGCTTGCTCGTGGCGGCATGCAGAACGCCAAACCCAACCCAATGGTTGGGGCTGTCATCGTGGCTGCCGACGGACGCATCATTGGCGAGGGCTATCATGTGCGCTGCGGTGAGGGACATGCCGAGGTTAACGCATTTGCATCGGTGAAGCCCGAGGACGAGGCGCTGCTCGGCGAGGCTACAATATACGTTAGCCTTGAGCCATGCTCGCACTATGGCAAGACTCCGCCATGTGCCGACCTCATCGTCAGCAAGGGTGTGAGGAGATGTGTGGTGGGATGTGTCGACCCTTTTGCCAAGGTGCAGGGACGTGGCATACAGAAGTTGCGTGATGCTAGCATCGAGGTGACTGTCGGTGTGCTCGAACATGAGTGTCGCACGCTTAACAAGCGATTTATAACATACAACGAGCACCGCCGCCCTTACATCATCCTGAAGTGGGCGGAGACTGCCAACCACTTCATCGACGACAACGGCAAAGCGCTCGCCATATCCACTCCCTTCACTCGCATGCTCTCGCACAAGCTACGTGCCGAGAACGACGCCATCCTTGTGGGTCGCATAACTGACGAACGCGAGCATCCGCAACTGACGACACGCGACTGGGCTGGACCTTCGCCGCGCCGCATCGTCATCGACTCTCGTCATCCTGCCTTTGAGGGCATGGACTTCAGCAAGCCCGTTTTGCCTCAGCTCATGCAATGGCTCTACACGGAGAAGTGTCAGTCGCTCATCGTGGAGGGCGGTGCAATGACGCTCCAGTCGTTCATTGACGCTGGACTGTGGGACGAGATACGAGTGGAGACGGCTCCGATGACGGTAAGCGGGGGAACACGTGCGCCACAAGTGCCGGAGGAGGCTCGACTTGTAAGCAGAAAAGAGTATGAGGGAAATGTTGTTAGCTATTGGGAATAAATAAAGACAACAACGTTGTTGTTTAATTTACTTTATCACCAGTCTCGTTATATTCTCCTCTCCGAATATATCCACCGCCGCGCTCCGCAAGTCCTCCGCCGTCAGCTCATCAATCCTCTCGCACAGCGCCGTCACATCCTTCTTCCATCCATAGTGCAAGAATCCCTTAGCAAAGTCGAGGGCAAACGCCTCACGTGAGTCGCATGCTATGCCTATCTGTCCACGTATCTGCTTCTTGGCAGCACGCAGTTGAGCATCGCTCAGAGGCTGATTCATCACCTTGTCAAGCTCACGACGTATCAGTCGCAGACACTTGTCCACGTTCTTAGGGTCGCAACCGAAGTAGACAGCCCACAAACCCGTGTCGCTGTAGCTCTGCATCATGCTCTCCACGGTGTAGACGAGGGCATGACGCTCACGCAGTGAGATGTTCAACCGAGCATTCATACCCGGACCACCAAGGATGTTGTTCAACAGATAAAGGGCTATGCGGCGGTTGTCGTGGATGTCGTAGGCACGGTTGCCAAGCATCACATGGGCGAGATGAGTGTCCATGTGGTGGTCGATATGCTGCGGAACGTAGGGAGGGAGGGGGGAGTTGAGAGTTGGGAGTTGAGAGTTGAAAGTTGAGAGTTGAGAGTTGGCTCGCACAGAATTATTAACTCTCAACTCTGAACTCTCAACTCTCAACTCTGAACTCTCAACTCCCAACTCTGAACTCTCAACTCTCAACTCCCCTCTCTCATTCGCTTTCTCCAACAGCTTTACCAACTTGTCGAAGTTGACATCACCATAAGCGAAGAACACGCTATTGTCGGGGCGATAGAATCGGCGTGTGAAGCGCAGAGCATCCTCCGTAGTATACGTGCGCAACTGCTCTGCTGTGCCGAGAATGTTGTGTCCAAGTGGATGACCATTATATATAGCATTCTCAAAGAGGTCGTATACCAGCTCAGCTGGCGAGTCGTTGTAGCTCTCTATCTCGTCCACAATCACCTCCACCTCCTTGTCAATCTCCGCTTGCGGATAGGTGGAATGAAAGACAATGTCTGTCAGTAAGTCGACAGCACGGTCGATGTTGTCCTTCAATACGGCAGCATGATACACCGTCTCCTCCTTGTTGGTGAAAGCGTTGAGGTCGCCGCCTACACTCTCCAGATAACCCAGAATCTTCAGCGACGGGCGACGCTCGGTGCCCTTAAATGTCATGTGCTCGCAGAAGTGGGCGATGCCCTCCTCCCTACCCTGCTCCTCGTCGCGTGTGCCGGCAGCCACGGCATATCCACAGTATACCACTGGCGACGCCGACGGCAGATGAATGATGCGCAGTCCGTTGGACAGCGTGTGTGTATTATAATTCATATATGTAGCTTTATTGTTTTCTTGGTTTTTGGACTGAAATATCCCTTCGGAATGCAAAGTTACACTTTTTAATAATGCAAATATTGCATTCTAAGCCACTTTTCATTCATTAACACGCCTTTAAGGCTTTATATCATATATTTTACGTAAATTTGTAGTCGCTTATAATAACAATAAAAACGTATATGAAACAATTACTATTGACTTTGGCTGTAGCTGGCATGTCGCCATGCCTTATTTATGCAGCCGAAACAACAGACAAGATTGTGCAGCCTACATTTACCGAGTGGCACGACTTGTCAGTGAACAACGTCAACCGATTCCCCACACACTCTTCGTTCTTCGCATATGAGAACCGCGAGGCAGCTCTCAAGGGCAATCGTGCCTCGTCACAAAACTATCTCTCTATTGAGGGCGACTGGAAATTTCAGTGGGTAGAGAATGCCGACCAACGACCCACCGACTTCTTCCGCAACGACTACAACGACTCTGCATGGAAGACTATGCGTGTGCCAGGTATATGGGAACTCAACGGATTCGGCGACCCCGAATACGTAAACATAGGATTCGGATGGCGCGGACACTTCAAGGACAATCCACCAGAAGTGCCAACCAAGGACAACCACGTAGGCTCATATCGCCGCACAATACGCATCCCCGACTCATGGGACGGACGCCAGGTGATAGCCCACTTCGGCAGCGTGACATCTAACATCTATCTCTGGGTGAACGGACACTTCGTAGGTTATGCCGAGGACTCTAAGTCGGCTGCCGAGTTCGACCTCACTCCATACCTCAAGAAGGGCGACAACCTCATAGCATTCCAGACATTCCGCTGGTGTGACGGCTCATACTCTGAGGACCAGGACTTCTGGCGTCTCTCGGGTGTGGCACGCAACTGCTTCCTCTACTCTCGCTCTAAGAATGCACATATCGACGACGTGCGTGTGACCCCAGACCTCGACGCTGAGTACAAGAACGGTTCGCTCGCTGTCAACCTTAAGGGCAAGGGCAACGCCAAATTCGTAATCGACCTCATCGCTCCTGACGGCGACATCGTGAGCCGCAAGATTCTCAACACCACCAAGGTGAAGAAGAAGGCTGGCAAAAATGTAGCTGAAATCAACGCCACTGTGAAGTTTGACGTGGAGAATCCGCTGAAGTGGACTGCAGAGACTCCTAACCTCTACAAGGTAGTGGTGACCGTACAGCAGAACGACAAGGACGTGGAGTCGGTGCCAGTACGCACTGGATTCCGCAAGGTGGAGATCAAGAACTCACAGCTGCTCGTCAACGGACAGCCCATCATCATCAAGGGTGCCAACCGCCACGAGATGGATCCAGACGGCGGATATGTAGTGTCTCGCGAACGCATGATTCAGGACATCACACTGATGAAGCAGTTCAACATCAACGCCGTGCGTACATGCCACTACCCAAGCGACCCTGAATGGTATGACCTCTGCGACGAATACGGCATCTACGTGTGCGCCGAGGCTAACCAGGAGAGCCACGGATTCTACTACGACAAGGACGCCATCACTACAACCGAGCTCTTCGCACTGCCTATACTTGAGCGCAATCAGCACAACGTGCAGAATCAGTTCAACCACCCGTCAGTAATCTACTGGTCGCTGGGCAACGAGACTGCCGACTCAAAGAACTTCACTGCTGCCAAGAAATGGATCAACGAATACGACCCATCACGCCCCGTACACTACGAGCGTGCTCTCAACGGCGACAACACCGACATCTACGGTGAGATGTACATCTCGCCAGAAGGCACAGAGAACTATGTCAAGAACAACCCGAAGAAGCCATACATCCACTGCGAGTATGCTCACGCTATGGGCAACTCGGGCGGCGTGATGAAGCAATACATGGACCTGACACGCAAATATCCATCATACCAGGGCGGATTCATCTGGGACTTCGTCGACCAGGGTCTGCGCGGCAAGGACAAGAAGGGCAACATGATATACACCTACGGCGGCGACTACAACACATACGACCCGACCGACAACAACTTCAACTGCAACGGTATCGTCAACCCCGACCGCATTCCTAACCCTGAGATTTGGGATGTTAAGTACTACTACCAGAACTACTGGGTGGAGCCAGAGAACCTGCAAGAAGGCTGGATAAAGGTGGAGAATGTCAACTACTTCCGCAACGCCGACAATGTGTCGCTATCATGGGCTATCGTGGCCGACGGCATTGAGTATCAGAACGGCACCATTGCCGACATCTCGATGCTCGCTCCGCAGAAGAAGATGCGTGTGGTGTTGCCATACAAGCTCGACCAGTATAAGAACCAGAAGGACGTGATGCTCAACGTCGAGTTCAGACTGAAGAAGGACGAGGGACTGCTCAAGGCTGGCGACATCGTGGCTCATCAGCAGTTGGCTATACGCGAATGCAAGGGCAACGACCTCGCTATCAACCCAGCACAGACCAAGGCGGTGAAGCTGACCGACAAGAAGAAGGAGCCTATGCTGACTCTTGCTGCCGAGAACTTCACTCTGCAGTTCGACCGTGCTACGGGCTTCATCACCAAGTATGAGGTGGCTGGCAAGTCGATGCTCGGCGAGGGCGGTTCGCTGAAGCCTAACTTCTGGCGTGCTCCGATCGACAACGACTACGGCGCAAACCTCCAGAAGCGTCTCGTAGCATGGCGCTCGCCCGAGATGAAGCTCACATCCATCTCTGCCGACAAGAAGACAAAGACTGTCAAGGCTACATACGACATGCCTACTGTTGAGTCGAAGCTCACTCTGACCTATCAGGTGGAGGAGAACGGAACACTCACCGTGACACAGACTCTCAAGACCACTCCAGGAGCTAAGGTGGAGCGCATGCTGCGCTTCGGTATGACAATGAACCTGCCCTACCAGATGGATCAGAGCCAGTGGAACGGACGCGGCCCAGTGGAAAGCTATGCCGACCGCAAGATGTCACAGAACGTAGGCATCTACAAGTCGACAGCCGACCAGATGTTCTTCGCCTATGTACGTCCGCAGGAGAATGGCAACATGACCGACATCCGTTGGTGGCAGCAGACCGACAACAACGGTTTCGGATTCCGCGTAGAGTCTGACGTGCTCTTCTCGGCATCTGCACTGCACTACAACCAGGCTGACCTCGACGACGGTGAGGTGAGAAAACAGAGCCACTCACAGTCGGTAGAGAAGTCTAAATACACCAACCTCAACATCGACCTCGCTCAGGAAGGTGTAGGCGGCATCGACAGCTGGGGCGCAGAGGCACTCCCTGAATTCCGCATGGCATACAAGGACTACACTCTGAAGTTCCGCATCACACCTAAGACATTGTACTAATCACATTAGATACAATATAAATTAAAAAGACGGGCATTAACGACTACATCTAAATCATGTAGTAGTTAATGCCCACTTTTTATATACATAACTTCCTATAATAAAAATGTTACGTGAAAAAATGTACCACATCTGCCACAATCCACATAACTACCTAATAATCAAACACATAAACCATGGCAGATAATCCGCAGAACGCAAAATGTACCATCCTATCTGCCAGCCATCATCCTCCATCTGCCAGCCATCTATAGCAATCGTACAAGAGCCTTGTAGTCCTCATACAAAACCCTAGTAGGCATCATACAAAGCCCTAGTAGGCATCGTACAACAGCCTTGTAGCTTTTGTACAGACGTCACTTCGGGACTCATACCTATAAAATTGCTATTGGTAGAGTGATGTAATATTATATTTTTGCAAAAAGATACGCTTGCAGATGATTGCAGTAGATTGCAGTAGAGTCAGCCAATCTGCAATGCATACTAAACATCTGACGCACAACACATTACGCCACATGAAAAGCATCAAAATTGCAGTATTGCAGATGAAAAAAGAAAAAGTGATACAAAGTTACGTTTAAGCACATGCTACAACATACACCTTCTTCAAGCAGAAGTTCCAGTCGGAACCCTTTGGTGCTTGCTCTCTGATAGGGAAGGTTGAGTAGAACAGAGAATAATGCTTACCCAATGGTCATTTTTTGCCATTTTACCCCTTTTTACCCCTGTTTTTATGCCTCGTTACCCCTTTTTACGCCACTCTCAATTCGCTATATTCGTCGTTTTTCCATATATTTGCCCCAAATAAAAAGAATCAAAAACTAAAAAACATGGGAATTTTCAAAATGAATCGAATGCGCAGCGTCATTCTCCATGCGCTGCTTGTCCTGCTGTTGGGCTTCGTCGGTGGAGGCACGGCATCCGCCCTTACGCCGCGTAATCCGATTGTGCGTCTCGGCAACACGTCCTATTCGGACAATGGCACCGAAGTCACGCTCAATCTTTGGATGTATAACTATGATGGCGACAACGCCTATTTCGTGGGTGATGTCTATCTCTTCATCGATGGCAAGCAAGCCTGCAAGCTGAACGACATGTGGGGCTTGATTGCTAATGTCAGCAACAAGAATGAGGACAATATCAAGAATTATCAAAACAGTGGCAACGTGGGTTCGGCTGGTAAGATTGTGCTTGACGGCATCAACCAGGGAACGGCACAGTTCCGTAACGCCAAGAAAAGCCAGAAGTGTCCCTACAATTCTGACAAGTCGGAAAAGAAGTGGACCACAATCGACCTGAAACTCTCCTTCAATGACTCGTTCTCCTTCTTCGGCCACAAGATCACCGTGGAGGGAAAATGGCGTGACAAGTGCGACGACAAGAACAGAGCGGACAAGGTTTGGACCCTTGACAACACCCTCAATGGTTTCGTGTCTCCTGTCCGCATGGCGACAACTGTTCAAGGAGGGAATGTGTTGCTGTCGTGGCAGACGGAGCGTTACAATGCATCGGCCTCGACCGATGGCAATTGGGTCGTATCCAAGCGCAAGGATGGAAAGCGCGAAGTGGTACAGAAGCAGCCTGGCGGTGTGAATAGTGCGGCCATTGTGTGTAAGGATTTCGACTGTTTGGCCACGTACGATGTGACGTTCCTCCCTTCGACGTGCAGTGATGCCGTACGCAACCACGGCCTGACCTCTTCTCGTTCTGCGAGCGGTCATCAATGCGAGGAGTGCATATGCAACCTGTGTAACCATACAGTCTTCGAGTATCAGACGGAAAACGGCAATCCGGTGACTCTCAATACGACAACTGGCTTCGGTGCAAAAATGCTCTCAAATCGTGTCGTGGACGGCAAGTGCGTGATGGAATTTGATGCCCCGATCACGCAAATACCGCTTCAAGCATTTTGCAAAAAACAACTGAAGGGCGAACTTCGCATTCCGAAAAGTGTGACCGTTATAGGTGTTCTTGCTTTTGCAGGCAATGAAAAACTGGTGGGTGATCTGGTCATCCCCAACTCTGTGACGGAGATTAGATCGGCTGCATTCTTGATTTGTAGCGGGTTTGACGGGAAATTGACCTTATCAAATAAACTGACAAAAATTTCAGACAATGCTTTTAAAGGTTGTCAAGGTCTCTCTGGAAATATTGTCATTCCAAATTCTGTGACGGAGATAGGATTAGGATCTTTCATTGGTTGCAGCGGTTTCAAAGGAAAATTGAATTTGTCGGCGAATTTGCAAAAGATAGGAAATGGCGCTTTTCTGGATTGCAACGGTTTGACAGGAAATCTTTCCATTCCTCATTCTGTCACGATGTTAGGCATAAATGCGTTCCAAAATTGTTCGGGATTCAACGGCAAGTTGGTCTTGCCGAATGGGTTGACGAAAATTGAAACGGGAGTTTTCAAAGGTTGTAAAGGTTTAACGGGAGATTTGGTTATCCCTCAATCCGTAACTGAAATTGCAGATTATTCGTTCCAAAATTGTTCGGGATTCAACGGCAAGTTAGTCTTGCCGAATGGATTGACAAAGATAGGAAATGAGGCATTTTTCTATTGTAAGGGCTTGACTGGAGATCTGCTCATTCCCCAATCCGTCACTGAAATTGGAGCATATGCGTTCTCTTTATGTCAGGGATTCACCGGCAAGTTGGTTTTGCCGAACGGATTGAAAAAGATTGCAACACATGCATTCTCTGCCTGTACCGGCTTAACCGGAGATTTGTCCATTCCCCATTCTGTCACCGAAATGGGAGAATATGCGTTCTCTAATTGTCCGGGATTCAAAGGCAAATTGGTTTTGTCGAATGGATTGACAAAGATTGCTGCATCTGCTTTCTCCAGCTGTTCTGGCTTTACAGGAGATCTGCTCATCCCCCATTCCGTGACTGAAATTGGGAAATATGCGTTCTATGATTGCAGGGGATTCAACGGCAAGTTGTCTCTTCCTGAAGGTTTGAAGATAATAAGAAAAAAAGCCTTTGGTGATTTGTACGGACTATCAGACAAACAAGTGGTACTCCCGACGACATTGGAAGACTTGGATTTTGGGTGTTTTGATAGTATCGAAAAACTCACATACCAGTCGTGGATTGGAGGTACTATACAATGCTGTAAGGAACAAATATGCCTCAGCGATGCTTCCTACATTTACGAAGGAGGAATGGCAGAGGGATTGGATATTTCCTACACCCGCACCTTCTCCAACACCTGGGGCACGCTTGTGCTTCCGTTCGCCATGACGCTCACAGGCGATGAACCCTACATCCTGTATGTGATTGAGAGCATGAATGCCGACGAACTCGTGTTGCGTCGCATGGAGGGTCAGACGGAAGCAGGAACCCCCTACCTTGTCAAGCGCAACGGTGAGCAGAAGAAACTGAGTTTCGAGGCCCAGAACGCGTTTGTGACGTTCGACAACACCCAAGCAAGCCCCGTGGGAGGAAGTACGCTGTCTTTCAGCGGCACCTATAAGGCGAAGGATGTCACGTCGGGATATATCATCCGCAACGACCGCTTCTGGGATGTGGCAAGAATCAAGGAAACATCTGCAGGAATGCAGGCCGTCAAGGTCGGTCCCTTCCGTTCGTGGCTCGATGGCAATGTGGCAAACGGCGCATCCGTCCTCTCCCTTCGTATCGGGGATTATTCAACGGGCATCGACAACCTTGCGCCTCTGGAAACGCTCAATGCCAACGACGTGGTCTACTATGATCTGAACGGCAAACGCCTCTCCACACCGCAGCGCGGCGTCAACATCGTGAAGCGTGGCAACAAGACAATGAAAGTAATCATCAAATGATGATATTTAAATAAACAAATAGGGTAAAGTCAAAACTTATGTTTGCGAGTTTTGACTTTACCCTATTTGTTTTTGTATTTATCAATCTAACAATCATAAACGCTCCACTTCGTCCTTTGTCAAGCCCGTCATTGACGCAATAACGTCAATATCCATTCCCTTGGCATACATCGTTTTTGCCACTGCTGCTATGCCTTCAGCTCGTCCTTCAGCCCGTCCTTCCTCCTTCGCTGTATCCAACGAGTTCTTTATGTCGCGATAAGCCTTAAGACTGTCTTCATATTCGCGTAGCTCTGTAGGAGTGAAGCGGGCTACAGCAGCAGCGTCAAACAGCTTGGAGAATATTTTCTCGCGTAGCGCAGCGGGACGATTGTCAAGGCGTGAGAGGTTCTTAAGCACATACATCCACTTGTCCGACAACGATGTAAGCTCGTCGTCGGTCTTGTCGAAGCGGCCCACCTCAACATACTTGAACATCAACTTGGCATTGAACACCTTGTGCGTCTTGGTGTCCATCAAGGCTATTGTGTGGATAGTGTCTGTGTTGTCGAAAGCCTCATCGCTCATCTTGTAATTGAGCAATGCTACAACATACACCTTCTTCAAGCAGAAGTTCCAGTCGGAACCCTTTGGTGCTTGCTCTCTGATGGGGAAAGTAGAGTAGAACAGAGAACAGTCCTTGAAGAATGACTGGTAGGCATTCTGCATCTCCACAATAAACTTCTCGCCCTGCTCGTTCTCACAGTAGACATCGAATATGGCCTTGCGCTCAGTGTACACATCGCCCACATTCTCGCTGTTGAGATATTTCACATCCTTTATCACCTCCTCGCCGTCGAAGAGGGAGTTAAGGAAGTTGATAAGCAACTCCTTGTTAGGGTCGGTACCGAAGATTCGCTTAAAGCCGAAATCGGTCAACAAACTGATATATCGTTCTTCTGACTGTCTCATAACTGATTGTTCTTACTTATTGATGTAATGTTGCTGAGGTGCAACCTATCGTAGGCAAAGATACTGCAATAAATCAGAATAATCAAGCTTTTGCAAAAAAATAATGGTAGTATTGCCGCTGTAATACGTAACAACTTGGTACATGAGTGTCATACGTAACTAACAATTTATTACATGCAAAACTTCTTTTATATCATTGTGCATTGCGAAATAATTTGTATCTTTGCAAACAGACCAATTAATTAACAACTAAATAGCCCTTGACTATGAACAGCCTTAGACCTACAACGTCTCCTCGTCGTGGTGCGATGAAGGCGACACGCTCGTCACTAAGGGTGGCGACAAAGCAAGTATTGATTTCTACGAGTAGAAGCAATGTTATGATAAGATGGGTTGTTGCGCTGCTGATGATGGTCATCAGCTTGCCGATGTTTGCACAATATAGCACAAAAAACTATCTTGTAACTTTAAAAAGTGTAGATAACAAAACGTATGCTATACTCACAAGCAAAAAGGACGAAGCCTCGGGAGATTTGCATGTACCATCGCAAATCACTATAGAAAATGGAGGCAAGAAAGAAACTTATCCTGTGTATGCGGTGCGTATAATAGGTAATAAATTGGCAAACGTCATCATCTCGAAAGGCATCAAGGAGGCTGTGTTGAATTCGTCTTCTGTAGCAATCTTAAGAAAGCCACTATCCACAACAATCTTGAAAGTATAGAAGAATATGCTTTCTCACACTGCAACTTGCTGGAGGAAGTGAATCTGCCATCAAGTTTGACAAGAATTGGCAATTATGCGTTTAAATACTGCACTACGCTGAAGGAAGTGGTGTTTACTAAAGACATACCTAATTTGGGAAATGGTATATTTGAGGGTGGCACCTCTATAAGCAAGGTGGTTTTCCCATCTACGTTCAATAGCATTCCTACGGGAATGTTCAAGGACTGCACGGCTTTGACGGAAGTGGTATGGCCACAGACATTGACAAAGATATACGAATATGCTTTCGCTTATACGTCATTGCCATCAATAGATTTGCCTGAGACTGTGACTGAGATAAATTGGGGTGCATTTGGAAGCAACGAAAAAATAACTCGATTCGTATTCCCGAAGAAGGTGGAGATAGTGCACAGTGCAGTGGCATACTGTAAAAACCTGACAGAAGTGGTTCTGCCGGAAGCAGCGAAAGAGATAACCAGTTCTGCATTCAGCAATACTGGCATCAAGGAGATTATAATCCCCGAGGGTGTCACCACTATCAATGGCTATGCTTTTATGAATTGTCCTAACCTTGAGTTTGTAGTTCTGCCTTCGACGCTGACCAATCTTAAAGGGTCGGAAATATTCTCCAACTCGCCTTCCATCAAGACCATATTGAGCTATGCTGTGATGGCTCCTAAGTCGGAAAAAGACTATGGCATATTCGAAAATACAGTATACCAGAATGCCAAGCTGTATATACCACAGCATGCTACTGGCTATAACGGTTACTGCTGGTCAAGGTTCAAACGAACAGAAGCACCAGGCGTAGTGAAGTTGGAGAATCCTACATTCTCTAAATCATCTACCCTCTTCACCGACCCAATAATGCTGACGCTGTCCAACCCTAATGCTACGGGCAAGATATACTACAAGCTGGTGCCAGAAGGAACCGAAGACAAGGATGTGGCTTATGCTCCGTATACCGAACCTATAGAGATTAGCGCAAGCTGCAAAGTATGGGCTTATGTGATTGACGAATACAACTCAAGTAATTATATATACAGCTTGTATAGCTATGAGCCACCGGTTATACACCATCTTGAAGTAGTGGTGGCAGGCATATACGTCGACGAAAAGAACGCACATGACGTGCTGGGCGACGGCAAGGTGAGCTATGACAGCAAGGAGCAAGTGCTAACCCTGAATTGGGCAGATATCAATGTTGACGAAAAGACATACTGTGCGGCTATTCAGGCTGACGATGGCGATTTGACAATACGTGTCGTTGGAAAATGTACTGTCTCTGCCAGCGCTTACGGATTGCTCATTGGAGCCTACCCTGGCTCTGGAGGCAGAGGAGCCAACGTGACTATCGTAGGCGACAAGAACAGCACGCTGACTATTAATGCCAGAGAAAATTATAGCGACGGCATCTACAGCTACTTGGGCAATGTGACTATTGACAACTGCAACGTGGTGGTGAATGGAAAATATTCGGGTCTGTTCATGAAGCCGGGACTAGACGAAGGAATACTCACCGTTAAGGGTGCAGACGCTGTGCTCGACCTGACAAGCGGTAAGATGGCTATGTGTAACGTACAGGAGCTTGTGCTGGGCAAGATGCTCGACATCGTAGAGCCAGTGGGTGCTGTATTTGAAAACGGCAGTGTATGGATTGGCCAGAATGTTCAGAGTCATGTGGTGATAAAAGCCAAGCAGCAAGACCCAACGGACGTAGAAGGCATTGCAGAAGACAAGTGCACCGAAGAGAAAATATACAACTTGCAGGGTGTGCGTGTCAACCGTCCTGTTGCACCGGGTGTGTACATCGTAAATGGCAAGAAGCACATTATTAAATAAACAAATAGGGTAAAGTCAAAACTTATGTTTGCGAGTTTTGACTTTACCCTATTTGTTTTTGTATTTATCAATCGAACAATCATAGAGTGTTCGCCGCCTTCGGCGACTTATCCTTATGTTCTATCACTCCAAATACCGGATGAGTCTTATTTATGAAGGAGAAGTTTTATATATATACCACTTCTGATAGGGCTGACGCCCTATCCTATATTATGACGTCCCTTCGGGACTCACCAATCATATTGCCGCTGAAATACGTAACTTTGTACCACGCAAGCAGCATATTGCATGTAATGTTATAATTTCTATCTGAAATATTTCTTTATTCTAAATATTTTATATATTTTCGCATTGAGATATAATCTATTGGCAATATAGCTACATTTTTACAATCCTTACACAAAAATTACTAACATAACAAAATAAAAAGTATGAAAACATTAAAACTACGATTAGCTTGTTTAGTCGTTCTATTATTAGGATTGACTATGAATATTTGTGCTCAAACTACATATGTGTTCCACACAATATCGCGTTCTGCACTTCCTATTACCGTGACAGTGAATGGACATATTTATAAATTGACAAAAACTTGCGAATATCCTAAACCTAATGATGGAACTTGCTTGACTGTTAATGTTCAAGGAAATATGTCATGGTATGCAACAGATTGCGATGGTGACCGTATAACTAAATATGATAGGGGGCAAACTATAAAAGATGGTAGAAAAATTGTGTTTATAAAAATTATGGCAACAACAAAAATACACAAGCAACGTATTAATTCTTCCAATAGCAACTATAGCAACAATACTTATTCTAATCGGAACTATTCAAGTTCGTCAAGCGATGGTAGTTTTAAGAGTAAGCTTGCTGATGGATTGGCAGGTTTAGCAACGCAAGCTATAGGAAACCTTATGAGTATTCCATCATTGTCTGAAATGTTAATTTCTCGTGCAAACAATGGAGATCCTGATGCATTGGACACATATGGTAAAATTTCATTCTGGGGTGCCCAAAATACATGGGCAGCTAATACTTATGAAGACATTCCAGCAAATAATAGAGTTACGATAAATTGTCTCATAGAAAACAATCACAATTATATACCTTATTTAAAACGCTGTTATGAGCATGATGCAGAAATTGGATTTATGTGGGGACGTGGATTTGGAGTTGAAATAAACTTAGAAGAAGCAGATAGATATTTTCAACAAGCTTATGAACGAGCTAATGATTCAATAAGGCCTATCTATAACAATATGTTTGCTAATTTAGCCAAAGCTGATGTGTTGATACAAGTTGCCAAAAAAGACACATTAGAAGCTTTAGATTTAATAGCAGCAGCAATGAATACGTCTTCTGAAAATATCTTGAATGGTAATCTACCAAAACAGATAAGAATTAGCGAAGAACATGACCCAAAAGATCCTTTTGATTGTATGTATAGTGGAGGAACCAATGGTGTTATTTCTTTCATTAGTTTAAGTTCGTCTTTAGATTTAGGCAACATATTGTGGTATGGATGTAAATCATTTGAACCAAATAAAGAGGCGGCTTTGCAAGTGTTTAGAAGGATAAAGGATGCAAATGCTAAAGAAGATGGAATGGCTCAACTTCAACTTGCTAATGCTTTGATAGATATTTATAATGATGGATACAAAGAACGTGAAATTTTAGATTTAATTCTTGAAAGTGGTAGCATAGCTGCACAATGTAAATTCCAACATTACAGAAGTAATGCAGCTTATTCTTTAGCTACAGTTTATATGTTTGCGAAAGCAGTTCGTGATTTGGATAAGGCAGAATTGTATCTGAAAGAAGCAAAAAAATATAAAAGTCCAACAATGAAGGCAAAAGTAAAAAAAGCGTATGCCGATTTGAAAATATTAAAGAAAGAGTCACACAAAAAATAACTCAAAAGGACATTTGGAGTAATACAAACTGGAGATTAAAATACATGAGGTACTGCATGATGCCGTTACCTCCTGTATTTTTAATCTCCAGTTAATGAATTTTACCACAATCATTTGTGGTGACTATAAATTAAAATCTATATACTGCTCTTACATAATCACAGTAACGTTTATGGTTTTCTGTGCCATATCCAAGAATTCCATATTCAAAATAAACAACGTATGCCTTCATATAGTCCTTTTCTGTTGATGAGAAATAAGCTTTAGAAAGTCCTAACTTCACACCACCATTATTTACTAATATTTCCCTAAATCTATGTTTGGCTTTATTGTTCTTTTCTATTTTACCACCGTGAACGGCCTTATTAATGTCTATAAGTTCATTAGTAGCTGGAAGATACCAACCCTCTCCCTTATTTCTACACCATCTGAAAGCAGGAAAATAGTCCCACGACAAATCCATACGCTTAATGAAGGATTCCACCTTTTCCATGTTCTTTCTTCCGTCTTCTACATCAGTAGCACCTGTAACCATATCAAATAATCCACCATTAGGTTTGCTACTCCATCTTACCTCTCCTTCATCAAGCGACATAAGGAGTCCATGCTCGCCATCGTCAGTCACTTTCACAACAATGCCAACCACACCCCCTTCTCTATAAATATCGCCAATAGCGTATTTTTTCTGTTCCTGCGCCATAGTAATGCAAGACACAAGGAGCATACAGAACAATAATAGTTTCTTCATAATCTTGTATATTTAGAATGTCCAACCTACGTACAACAAACCAGCAAAATTCTTCTCTTTACCATCTTCCTTTGCTGTATTGCACATGCCTAAATCAAACTGAACACCAGCAGATAGTGTCTTGGTGAAACCATAACGTATGCCAAATACCCAGCCATAATCAAAACGCTTGCAAGACTCAAACGTTCCTTTATCAAAGCCACCACTAATTGGAGAACCGCCAATCGTAGCATTTGTCTCAAGTTTAGACTTGCCACCAAGACCAAAAGCGATGTAAGGACCTGTGTTAAGTGTTATGTTGAATCGACGTCCAAGTTGTATTTTGTAGGCTGCCGTGATAGGTATTTCCATATAAACAGCATTTATAGTAGCCTCTGTATTTGCATAATCGCCATCACCTACATCACCATCTTGCGAAAGCACATCACCTTTTGACACAAAAAGCACAGAGGGTTGGACTGAGAAATTCTTGCAAACTTCATCGAATGGAACTGTGAAATCAACACCAAAGCACCATCCCATCTTTCCATCACTATTGTCGTTGTTTGTAAGATAACTTGTTGTAATACCACCACGCATACCAAAAGAAACATCCTTGCCCATTGCCTTGAAAGTTTGCTGAGCATTTGCGGTAAGTGACACTAAAAGAAACAACATCATAAAAATCTTCTTCTTCATAATTAGTATAGTTTTTGTGCCTTAAGCTCCCTATTAGGCTTAGTTAATAGATAAATATGTATAGGTTAATATATACAATAAAAAGCGTGGAGCTAAATTGTAAATATACAAACGCCTTTACGTATATATGTCTACCCACCCTATTGTGAACTATTTGTACACATTGTGGATTGACAAGTGCAAATATAGGTTTTTTATTTTAACAAAAAAAAACGAATATTTATTAAATAAAAGAGAACAAAGCCCTTGATTTCAAAAAGTATTTCAAACACAGTTGGTTTGGATTTGCTCGCATTTTTAGCGAAAGTTGGTTTGGATTTGTCCATATTTTTAGCGAAAGTTGGTTTGGATTTGAACTTTATTATGTATCTTTGTACTTGATATATAACAACTTAGATATGTTTAAACGAATTGCACTTAATTATCTACGCGAATGGGCGCATAAAGACGAACGCAAGCCTTTGGTTTTGCGTGGTGCCCGCCAAGTAGGCAAGACAACCCTTGTCAAAATGTTTGCCGAGGAATTCGACAACTATATCTACTTGAATCTTGAGGAAAAGGAGAACGCTGTATTGTTTGCGTCCGACTACTCTTTTGACGACTTGCTATCGGGCATCTTCTTCAAAGCAAATGTACGTCATGACAATAAGCGCACACTGATATTTATCGACGAAATACAGAATGAGCCTAAGGCGGTGCAGTCGCTACGTTATTTCTACGAGAATCGCCCCGACATTTATGTCATTGCAGCAGGTTCGCTATTGGAAAGTCTGATGAATCGGCATATCTCATTCCCCGTAGGCAGAGTGGAGTATATGGCGCTTCATCCTTGCACATTTGTTGAATTTCTCTTGGCTATAGGCGAAGATATGCTTGCAGAGCATGTGGAGACGATAGCAGTGCCACAATCGCTGCACAACTATACACTCGACCTATTCAAGAAATACATGATAATAGGCGGACTACCTGAGGTGGTGTCTAACTATGCCAAATACAAAGACATGGTGCGACTTGAAGGTGTGTTCAACGCTTTGCTTTCTGGCTATCGCGATGATGTGGAAAAGTATGCTAACAAACCTAAAGAACAAGACTCCATAAGATATATACTAAACTATGGATGGACTTCTGCGGCACACCGAATACAATTTGCCAAGTTCACTAATACGTCATTCAAGTCGGCTGATGTGAGCAATGCTTTCCGCACACTTGAGAAGACACTGCTCTTGGAACTCGTATATCCTCTTACGTCTACATCATTCCCTATATTGCCCGACTTGAAGAAGAGTCCTAAATTGTTGTGGCTCGACACAGGACTGGTCAATTATGTGGCTGGAATGCAAGAGGAGCTGCTCTTCACCACTGACAGCGACGAGCTATGGAATGGAGATATTGCCGAACATATTGTAGCGCAAGAATTACTTGGAGCAACAACAGTATTTGGCGAGAAACGAATGTTCTGGGTGCGCGATGCACGCAACTCACAAGCTGAAGTGGACTTTGTAATACGTCATAAGTCGCATTTGCTACCAATAGAAGTGAAGACTGGCAACAATTCAAAGCTGCGTTCCTTGCATCAATATATGGAGGAATCGAAAGAGAATGTCGCCTTGAGATTATGGAATGGTCCGATGACATCAGACATCATCACCCGAACTGACGGACGGACATTTACGCTGTATAACATTCCACTGTATTATGCGGGGCATTTGGAACGATTCTTGATGAGCACCGAAGAGAAGATATTTAAATAAACAAATAGGGTAAAGTCAAAACTTATGTTTGCGAGTTTTGACTTTACCCTATTAGTTTTTGTATTTATCAATCGAACAATGACGGTTCGACAGCGTTGCTGCCCGTCATTGGGCGACCAAGATGCTGATAAGCGAGTGGTGTGACCATGCGTCCGCGCTGTGTGCGCTTGATGAATCCCTCCATGATGAGATATGGCTCGTATACCTCCTCTAAGGTGCCAGTGTCCTCGCCGATGGCTGTGGCGATGGTGCTGACGCCCACCGGACCGCCACGGAACTTGTCTATGATGGTGAGCAATATCTTGTTGTCTATCTCGTCAAGGCCATATTGGTCGATGTTGAGGGCTGAGAGCGAGAGCCGAGCGATGTCGCAGTCGATGCGTCCGTTGCCCTTCACTTGGGCAAAGTCGCGCACACGGCGCAGCAAGGCATTGGCAATACGGGGCGTGCCACGTGAGCGACGGGCTATCTCTATGGCTGCATCGTCGTCGATGGGGACGCGCATTATTGCGGCAGAACGCTTGATAATTTTTTGTAGCATCTCTGGTCCGTAATACTCCAAGTGGAGATTGATGCCGAAACGCGCTCTGAGAGGAGCTGTGAGTAGTCCGCTGCGGGTTGTGGCTCCGACAAGAGTGAAGGGGTTGAGGTCGATCTGTATAGAGCGTGCCGACGGCCCCTTGTCAATCATGATGTCGATGCGATAGTCCTCCATAGCCGAATAGAGATACTCCTCGACGACGGGCGACAGACGATGTATCTCGTCGATGAAGAGCACGTCGCGAGGCTCAAGCGAGGTGAGGATGCCAGCGAGGTCGCCCGGCTTGTCGAGCACCGGTCCGCTTGTTATCTTAAACCCCACGCCAAGTTCGTTGGCAATGATATTACTGAGAGTGGTTTTGCCCAGACCAGGAGGTCCGTGCAGCAGTGTGTGATCGAGTGGTTCGCCGCGATACTTGGCAGCCTCCACGAACACCTCAAGGTTGTCCACCACCTTCTGTTGTCCGCTGAAGTCGCCAAAATGCAAAGGTCGGAGAGCGTTCTCAAAATCCTTTTCGCCCTTCGCCACCCGTTCCTGTCGTATGTCGAAATCTTCTTCCATTTTCTGTTTTTCCGCAAATTTACAAGTTATTTCTGTAAAATGCAAGTATGCTGGCGCGAAAAGCTATTTCAGTTTCAGCATTCTTCCAATAATCAGTCTCTTGTATTGTCGCTTGAAGTCGTCGGGCAAAAACGAGTCGTCAATCAATGCAACCCATTTTATCAGAGCCTTGCGAAACTTCTTGGCAATATTCTCAAGCACTTTCTCGTTCACTCCCGACGCTATTATCGAGTGTTCAAAGTCGCTGCGTTTCAGTTTTGCCTTCTTGCCGTTGAGCGTTAATGCAAGTTCCTCCTTGTCCTCAGGCATCACGATGGCTGTGGACAGGAGGTCGTAGGCAGGGGTGAGAGTGTAGCCGAGAGCAGTCTTGTAGAGCGAGAAGTTCTTTAGATGCATGTCGGAGTTGCCCGTAATCCACGAGAACACCACCACCTCCCAATAGTTCACAAGGTCGAGTTGCGGAGTAGCGGAATACTTCTTAATCAGCTTTGCAATCTGCTCGTATGAGCCTTTGTATTTGTATTCGGTAAGGCGTTCCGACAGTTGGCACATGTCCTCCATAGCAATCTTCGAGCCGTTGCGCTCGCGGTCGATGCGTCGTGTTATGTAGCATAATTCACCATCGGCAAAGCGTATTAGTGAGTGGGGTACCACGGCTATCTTAGCCGCCTCAGCCATGTGCATTGTGAGGTCTTCGAGTTCGGGCAGGGCGCGGTAGGCGTCTGTCTGGGGTTTTAGGATGTATCTTCCCCACAGTCCTACAATGGTGAACCGGTCGGGTTCGTTGCGTCCTCCGGGGTTTACATCAAGCGACAGCTTGGCTTGTACGCCAGTAAGTGTGGTCTGTGCACGCACCACCTGCTTTGCAAGGTCGGATATCTGACTGCGGCAGTAGGGTAGTGCAGGAGCTTCCTTCACGCCAAACAGTTTGCGTGCGCAAGCCGGATGAAAGTCCACTTGTCCGGCTTTCAATGGTTTATAGCAGAATAGACATTTGTTCATAGTTATGGCTTTTGGGGGGAATGGTTAATTATATATCTTCCTCAGGCACTACACTCACGGCTCCTATGCAATCCTTGCAGCAAGCGAGCAGAAGCGACATACGGTCGCGTTGGTTGATTTTCCAGCTGCGTTCGGCAATGTTAAGCAGCCATCCTTCGGGAATGAGTCCGTCGAAGAATGGGAATAGAACCTTGTCCTCATAAGGCTCCTCTCGTAGTGGCATAGTCAGGCTTATTGGCTCGGCATCCGACTGCTGCAGATATTCTGCATCGTAGACAAACGAAAAGCCGTTCTCATCCTCGGTAAGCATTCCTGCATAACGGTCGTACATGTAAATCTTGGCTCTCTTCATGTTTATATGTTTTTTGGTCGACAATTCGTCTACTTGTTGTTTTCAACAGGCACAGCTCCCACCTCATGTCCGAACAATGCCAGCACTTGGTTCACTTTGTCGAGTCGCAGCGTGGGTTTGCCCTGCTCCAGTTCTCTGACAAACCTTAATCCTACTCCCGACTTCTCCGCAAGGTCAATCTGCGTGAGATTAAACATCTTGCGTCTTTCCTTTACAAATGATGCTATTGGTGAGTCCATATCAAATAGTTATATACGATTATACCCTTTCGGGTGCAAATATACTAAATTTATTTTATATTGCACCCGAAAGGGTATAAAAAAGATGCTTTGCAAATAATACAAGCAAATTTCCTACGGTTTTGTTTGTACAATCCAAGCAAAACCGCTACTTTTGTTTTTATATATTAACCCTTTAAACCTACTGACTATTATGCTTGTAAAGACTTTTTCTGCTGCTGTTAACGGTCTTGATGTTACCACCGTGACTGTGGAAGTGAATATTGTGCCTGGTGTGATGTATCGCATGACGGGCTTGGGCGACACGGCTGTCAGAGAAGGTCGCGACCGCATAGCCTCGGCAGTACAGTTTAATGGATATAAGTTTCCGCATGGCGATATAACTATCAACCTTGCTCCAGCTAACCTCAGAAAGGAGGGTAGCTCGTTCGACCTGCCATTGGCCATAGCCATACTTGCGGCAAGCGGAGCCATTGTGAGCGAAGTGCTGGGAGAATATATGCTGGTGGGAGAGCTGAGTCTTGACGGAACGTTGCAGCCAATAAAGGGTGCGTTGCCGATAGCCATAAAAGCAAGGTCGGAGAAGTTGAAGGGTCTTATTGTTCCTAAGCAGAACGAGCGTGAGGCAGCCGTGGTGAACAACCTTGATGTTTACGGCATGGAAAACATAATGGATGTAATAAAACTGCTAACTGGTGCTGCCGTATACGAGCCTACATTTGTAGACACGCGGCGCGAATTCTACGAACAACAATACAAGTATGAGCTGGACTTTGCCGACGTGCGCGGTCAGGAAACGGTGAAGCGTGCCTTGGAGGTGGCTGCCGCAGGTGGTCATAATCTCATAATGGTGGGTCCGCCGGGGTCGGGCAAGTCGATGATGGCAAAGCGTCTGCCGTCTATATTGCCTCCGTTGTCGCTGTCGGAGAGTCTTGAGACAACGCAGATACACAGTGTGGCTGGCAAACTGCAGCGTGGCACATCGCTCATCTCTCAACGTCCGTTTCGTTCGCCTCATCACACTATCAGCGAAGTGGCACTTGTTGGCGGTGGAATAAACCCTCAACCGGGCGAAATATCCCTTGCCCATAACGGCGTTCTTTTTGCAGACGAATTGCCAGAATTTAATAAGCAGACCCTCGAAGTGTTGCGCCAACCTCTCGAAGACCACAAGATAACCATCTCACGTTCAAAATACACTGTTGAATTTCCATGTTCATTCATGTTTGTTGCCTCGATGAATCCATGTCCGTGCGGCTACTATAATGACCCAACACATAAATGCTGCTGCACCCCGGGGCAGATACAACGCTATATGAACAAAATATCGGGGCCGCTGCTCGACCGCATTGACATACAATGCGAAATTACACCAGTGCCATTCAAAGACATATCAAAGGTGGAACCAGGCGAACCAAGCTCCGTAATACGTGAGCGTGTGATAAAAGCACGCGAGATACAGACTGCTCGTTTTAAGGACTATCGTGGCATACACTGCAACGCTCAGATGACTGAGCGCATGATACACCAATTTGCTGAACCAGACGAGACATCCATTAATCTGCTGCGCAATGCTATGGAGAAGTTCTCGCTCTCGGCTCGTGCCTACAACCGCATACTGAAAGTGGCACGCACCATTGCTGACCTTGATGGGGCGGAGCATGTGGAGGCACAACATATAGCCGAAGCTATAGGATACAGAAATCTGGATAGAGGAGATTGGGCGGAAAGGAGAATGTATTAAAAGGTAAAAAAGTAAAAGAGTAAAAAAGTAAAAAGGGGGTGCTTTGACTTTTACGATTGATTTTAACCATATAAACTATATATAAAAAGAAGACAAATATGAACATATCACATGTGCAAAATTTGCACATATGGGTAAAGACCAAGATCAAACATATGAGACCACTTTGTACAACCTTGATGTCATCATTTCTGTAGGCTATCGTGTTAAATCAGTACAAGGCACCCGTTTTCGTAAATGGGCTAACTCCGTTCTCAAACAATACCTCATCAAGGGCTACGCCATCAACCAACAACTCAAGCTTGACCGCTACAACGAGCTTAAGGATGTTGTGCGTCTTATGGGGCGTGCCATTGGTATGCAGGAAAAAGTCACGGCTGATGAATACAGCGGATTGTTCAACGTTATCTCCGATTATGTTTATGCCCTCGACACGCTCGACCATTACGACTATCAGTCGCTATCCTGTTATACCTTGTTGTTAAGAACCACTCATTTAGCGACGGCAATAAGCGCATAGCCGCAATGCTCTTCCTCTGGTTCTTGAACAACAACCATGTGCTGTATGCCGAAGATGGGCACAAGCGCATTGCCGACAACACCCTCGTTGCCCTAACGTTGATGATAGCCGAGAGCCGTACAGAGGAGAAGGATGTAATGGTGAAGGTTGTCGTGAACTTGATAAACAAGGAGAACCAATAATTATGTTATAACCAAAACAAATATGGACAAATGTGTTTGTGGATGGAGAATTGGAGAAAAAAGCAACACGCATTTTTTGCGTGTTGCTAATTCAGACGTGAGTCAATTTATTTCATGAAGACCTTTGACGAACGGTTGCCCTTTCTTACGATGTTTACGCCGTGTGTAGGAGAGTTGAGACGGTTGCCCTGCAAGTCGAAGTATGTAGCCTTTCCTTCTTCCGGTTCTGCTCCGATACTGGAAATCCCAGTGTTTGTGTTCTCCTTATATGTGAAGTAGCCGTTGGTGTAGTTGGCGTATCTGTAGTCGATACTTTCGGGGTTATACTTTATGGCACCCTCCAAAGATGTGCAGTTGCTGAACATATTGTCGCCATCTTTTAATGCATCAAGATTGAATAGTTCACTGGCATATATAGTTTTAAGACGTGAAACTTTTCCTTGCTCTGTATCCATACAGAACATCTCGCTCATATTCTCCACTTTCTTTGTGTTGAAATTTGACAAATCCAAAGTAGTCAGATTATAGCAATTACTGAACATTCCTGGCATCTCCTTGACGTTTTCCGTATTAAAACTTGACAGATTAAGCGAGGTTAAGGCTTCGCACCCAGAGAACATAAAACGCATATCTCTTACGTTTGCGGTATTGAAATTTGACAAATCAAGCGAAGTCAAAGATAGGCAATCAAAGAATATACTCGACATATCTCTTACGTTTGCGGTGTTGAAGTTTGACAAATTAAGCGAAGTCAAAGATAGGCAACCATGGAACATACCCCCCATGTCTATCACATTCGTGGTATTGAACTTCGACAAATCCAATGAAGTCAATTTCTCGCACCCCGCGAACATACTGCTCATGTCTGTCACGTTTGTTGTATTAAGATTCTCTATTCCAACAATATTTTGTAGTTCACAAACAAGGTCACAAAACCAAAATGAGCAATCGGTTGGTCGTGCAGAAGCAAAACTCTTGTCGAAAATAACAGTTTCTACGTTACTTAAAATAGATTCCCATTGAGGTCGCATAACTCCATAATCGTCGGCATAACGTTTCTCCAATCCATAGCTCCCCTCTGGTTTTTCCTTTGTGCAATAAAATGTTAGGG
This sequence comes from uncultured Prevotella sp., assembly GCA_934183355.1. Classification (GTDB taxonomy): domain Bacteria; phylum Bacteroidota; class Bacteroidia; order Bacteroidales; family Bacteroidaceae; genus Prevotella. Next base: position 319 of record CAKPST010000005.1, on the reverse strand, counting down.
TTCTTTCTTCCGAGTCATACACGGCATACGGAATGTCTCCATTCACCGACTGTGCCTTTGCCACGTTTCCATACATTGGCAGAATAAGGAGAAAGAGTGTTAAGAATGATGCGAGTCTGCATCTAAAAGATTCGTGAAATTTTTCCATAAGACTAAAATTTATTTATTATGTCCTGTGGCTCCAGCCAGGAGTTAGTTTAGTTTGTTTGAAATATTGAATGTATAGAAATAAGAAACGTGGAGCCAATCTTGTCGCTCGTTCCACAGTGTAAAGGCCTTCGCATTGCCCGGATTGTCGAAACGAGCAACGCAGAAAGCC
>CAKPST010000004.1 GCA_934183355.1 uncultured Prevotella sp. | reverse complement strand
TGGGTGGCAGATGGGACTCGAACCCACGACATTCAGAACCACAATCTGACGCTCTAACCAACTGAACTACAGCCACCATGTTAGATTTGCTTTGCTTGAACTATTCGTTAGTTCTTTAAAGCGAGTGCAAAGGTAGTGATTTTATTTTAATCCTCCAAACTTTTCACCACTTTTTTTCAAAAAAAATGCAGAACCCTTTAAATGAGCTCTGCATTATACTGAATCTTTCAAAGATTGCAATTCTTTTGCCTATATTACTTGGCTGGCTGTGCTGGAGCTGCCGGTGCCTGCTCTGCACCCTGTGCAGGAGCTGCTGGCTGCTGGCTTGCGCCGAAACCAGGAGTAGTGTTAGGATTGGTAGTCTGTGTCTCAGTTGCTGCCTTTTCCATAACGCTGGTCTCTGATGAAGAAACTGGAGCTACGTAAGCGCAAACAATGCTGAACAAAACCATTGCAACTGCGAGACCCCATGTGGCTTTCTCTACGAAGTCGGTAGTCTTGCGCACACCCATGATGGCGTTAGAAGAGGAGAAGTTTGAAGCCAAACCGCCACCCTTAGACTCCTGGATGAGCACGATACCTATCATGAGCAACGAAGCTATCACGATGAGGATTACGAATAAGAAGTAAATCATTTTTCTATTTGTTTTTTTATTATTTATTATTTATTATTTCTGCTGTCCGTACTTTTCGTTTATTATAAGTTTCTTTAGGAAACGTATTTGGTCTGCAAAGTAAGCATTTTTTTTTGGATAATTCAAATTTAATCGCTGAATTATTTCGAGTGCCTTTGAATATCTGCCCTGTTTTATGTAAATCTTTGCCAATGTCTCGGTGAAATAGCTGTCATCGCCATCATTTGGAGTGTCTTGCATCGGCTGTGGCTCAGGCTTATACGTGGGTTGTTCTTGCAACTGTATCTTTGCTCCGTCCTGGTTGAGGAAGTTGTCGATGAGGTCCTGTCCCTTGAGTTGCGGACTCTGTTGCTGCTTCTCTTCCTCGTCTTTGCTCTCTGTCTTCATGAGATAAGCCACATAGTCGATGGCTGCATCGGATGGCGTTGGGCGCACCTTGCTGTCCTCTTCGTCCGTTTCTGGATTTGAGTCGAGATAGTTGTCGATGATAGAGAGCGTACGATTTTCGGCATTCTCCTTACGTGCGGCGGCAGCGGCAGCTTTTTCGACAGCCTCCTCAGCAGCTTTTTCTGCGGCTTTCTCGGCGGCTGTCTTTATCTTGTAGCGTGCTCCCTCCACTATGTTAAAGAGCAATCGGCGATCGGATATATACAGTGCGGCACGTCTCAACTCATCGTCAAAAGCCGTGTCATGCAACAGGTACATGTTCTTGAGCATGAGCACACGCGCCGTCTGATAATAAGGATAGAGCGCAACGAGGCTTCGGAGCTCGTACAGAGTCTCCTTATTCATCAGCTCGGGATGGTCTATGAGGCGCACTAAATCCACGTTAGTTCAATGTTAAGTTTTAAATGTTAATATTATGTTACCAGTTTGCGACGGTGGCATTGAATATCTGTTCCACCAAGTCCTTCACCATCTGTGTTACGAGTTCCTCCTGCACTGCGGCAAGGCTCTGGGTTGTCTCATACGACTTGCTGGCTGTAAACTGGCGTTCGAAGTCCTCGTTGTGGTTGACACTGTTGGTGAATCTCACGTTGACAGTGATTGAAAGTTCGGTCTGTGCCGAGCGTCCGTCGGCTGCCACCGACTTGTTGCGCTGCGAGTATTGTGTTATCTCGCCCTCTATCTTGAGGTCGCCATTACGCTTCACCTGAATCAGCTTGGTGTGATTGGCAAACTGATCCTTGAGTTGGTTGTTGAACATCGGTCCCATCGGACCCCACACATAGCTTGAGCGTATTGGGAAGTCGGCTATCTGTATAGTCTTGGTCTTGGTATAGTCGATGCTTGCTCCGTTGAACTTATAGCCCTTGAAGGCACACGACACCATCGTAAGTGACACGACGAGCACCAACGCTATATATATATAATGTGTAAGATAGTTTCTCGATTTCATGCTTTACGTTGTTTTTCTACTTGTCAAGCCCATATTGCTTGATGCGACGATAGAGTGTACGGTCGGATATGCCCAGTTCCTGGGCTGCCTTCTTGCGGTTGCCTCCGTTGCGTTCGAGCGCCTTTTCCACCACATGTCTGCCTATATCGCTGAGGTTGAGACTGTCGTTGTCGTTCAAACCCAGGTTTTCGGCATCATTGATTTCCTCTGCCTCCACATCCTGATAGGTGCTGAAATGTGGTTGCTCGGTGTGGTGATACTGCTGTATTGCCGGTGTTCCCGACTGCGTCATTGGCGTCATCGGCGATGATAGAGCATTCATCTGGCGATTGGCAGCAAACGAGTCGAGTGCGCGATTGTCGTCTATCTGCTTGCGCAGTGTCGACACCTCACGGCGCAAGTCGCCCACATTGCCGCGCAGTTCGTATAGTATCTTGTACAGAATTTCGCGCTCGCTCTCGTACGAGTGAGCCCCCGGAACAGCTGTTGTGGCAAGCTCCGTGCTCTCCTGGTCGCGTGGAATAAACTTGCTCAGAGCCTCAGCGTCTATCTCGCGCTTCTGGCTGAGCACCGACATCTGCTCGGTTATGTTCTTCAGCTGGCGCACATTGCCCGGCCACTTATACTTGAGCATCATCTGCTTGGCGTCGTCGGTGAGCGTGATGCGCGGTATGCGATACTTCTCAGCCATCTGCATTGTGAACAGACGGAAGAGCAGCAAGATGTCTTCGCCACGGTCGCGCAGCGGCGGCATCTGTACGGGTATGGTGTTGAGACGATAGAAGAGGTCTTCGCGGAAGCGTCCTTCGCTTATCGCCTTGTGCATATTGACATTTGTGGCTGCCACTATACGCACGTCGGTCTTCATTATTTTCTGTCCTCCTACACGTATGTATTCGCCCGTCTCAAGCACACGCAGCAGTCGTGCCTGTGTAGCAATGGGCAATTCTCCCACCTCGTCGAGGAATATCGTTCCCTTGTTGGCAATGCCGAAGTAGCCTTCGCTCTCGCCTATAGCTCCGGTGAACGAGCCTTTCTCGTGTCCGAAGAGTTCGCTGTCGATAGTGCCCTCTGGTATAGAGCCGCAGTTGATGGCGAAATACTTCTCTCGCTTGCGTGGCGAATTGTCGTGTATGAGTCGCGGAATTATCTCCTTGCCCACACCACTCTCGCCTACTATAAGCACACTGAGGTCGGTCGGTGCCACCTGTAGGGCGACATCGAGAGCATGGTTCAAGGCATCGCAGTTGCCCACGATGTTGTACCGTTGTTTTATTCTTTGAAGTTCAGAAGTGTCCATTACGTAGCAAAATTACATATAATTATTGAGATAAGGACTATAGCCGACTATTTTTTAGTGATTTTTATCAGCAACAATCCGATGCCTGTCCACACGAGTTCGCGCAGACGCACTATGAGTGCCACAAAGGCTCCTTCGCTCGCCTTGAGTCCGAGTCCTGCCGCCGACATAAGAAATCCGCCCTCGCGTCCACCTAATTGCAGCGGTATGAAGAACAGGAGATTGGCAAACAGCGACGTGAAGGCGAGTATGAGTATGCAGTCGGCATAGTTGGCTGACGGCATGAGCACACGCAGCACAAAGTATATCTCTGCCGCTGAGCACACACGACACATCAGTTCGAGGAGCACAGCCGACACAAACGTGCGTCTATTCTGACTGTGCAGGGCTGCTATCTGACGGTCTATGGTGTCGAGTTGGTCGCGGTGCTGGTCTACATAGCGTGCTACCCAACGTTTCATTCCGGGTATGTGGCTGAGCACACTGAGTGCTCGTCGGGCGAGTCCCTTGCGATAGCCCACGATGAAAAACCACAGTCCGAGCATGCAGAATGCCGTGACTGCCGCGAGGAGTCCACCCATGAACACATCGACGTGCCTCACCAGCAGATAGAGCACCACCGAAAGCAGCCAAAACCAGAAGTGACTGAAGATGTGGGTCATAGCAAAGAGTATGACCGACGACGACGCACGCTCGCCGCCTATGATTGGCGAGAGCGACATGATGCGATAGGGTTCGCCGCCCATCAGTCCGCCTGGTGTGGCATAGTTGAGGGCGAAGCCTGAGACCGTGATTTTATACAACCACCAGAACTTGACAGGTGTCTTGCCACCTGAGTTGATGATGATATACCACGACGCTGTGTTGAAGACATACAGAAATGCCCACAGCGCCACTACGGCTACCGACCAATAACCAGCATGACACAGCCCGCGCCACACCTGTGTGTAGTCGAGCTGTGTCAGCATAATGATGAGTACCGCCATTCCGAAGAGGAAAAAGGCGTTCTGATATTTGGTTTTCAATCGCGATTATTCGTTTGTTGCCTGTGCTGCCTGTGGAGCTGGGGCTGTCTGTACAGCCTGTGGAGCCTGTGCCGGCTGCGAAGCCTCGGCAGCTGGCTTGTTGTCATACGCAGTACGTGTGTGTTCGTTTCTTGTTGACGGCTTGCGGTCGGGGCGGAATCCCTCGCGCTTCTTGGGTATAGAGAAGCGCACCTTCTCGCTCTCGTCGCGCTTTTCGTGATATAGCTTCTGTAGAGGATTGGCAAGTGGGATGTCATACTCCTCGCGATTGCGCACGATGTCGATGGCCTCGAATATGGCATGACGCAACGAACTCTCGTCGCTGATGCCCTGTCCGGCTACGTCGAAGTCGGGGGTCTGTGCTGGCGACGTGCATACAAGTGGCAACGAAGCTACATAGTTGATGCCGTCGTTCTGCATGAGTGTTGTGAATGGTATCACTGCCTGGTCGTCGTACATGGCGAGTGTCACGTCAAAGGCGTCGTATATGTTCTGTCCGAAATACTCGTCGGCAGAATACGGACCATAGACGTTGATGCCCTCGTCGGCAGCCTTGCACACAGCCGGACCGATGATGTTCTTCTCTTCCTCGCCATTGGCGGTGCTGTTGAGCGCAAGCACACCGATACGTGGGTTGGATAGACGGAAGTCGCGCTTCATCGCCTCGTTGACGGTGCGTATCTTCGACATGAGCACGTCCTCAGTGATGTGCGAAGGCACGTCCTTGAGTGCGAGTCCGTTGGTGACGAGGGCTATGCGCAGCGACTCGTTTATCATCATCTTCAAGCCCTTAGCTCCGTCGCCGATGCTTGTCTCTGAGTATTCCTTCAGTCCACGATAGGTGAAGTTGGAGTCGGACATATTTGCTGGGTTGACTGGACAAGCCACCAACACGTCGAATAGTTGACTACGGAAGTCGGTCATAGCACGGTCGAGCGCCTTGAGCGCTGCCTCGCCCGACTCCTTTGTGGGTATGCCGAGGTCCACCTTCACGTCCTCGTCAAAGCAAGCGAGCAGGTTTACACGTCCGTCCTGTGCATCCTCTGCCTTATTGATAATGCTGAAGTTTGCCTGTGTATTTATCGCCTTGCGGTGATAGGCTGCTATTTTGGGCGAACCGTAGATGATAGGAGTGCAAAGGTCAAGCATCTCCGACTCGGCAAAGGTTTTAAAAATAAGCTCATATCCGATACCGTTGGTATCGCCATGCGTTATTGCAACGCGTATTTTTCTGTCTTCCATTGTTTATATATTATGTATAAATAATTAGTCTATATATTTGGCGTGTTGCTGACAATGGCTTCGAGCTGCATCATCAGATTGCGCTTCTGCTTTCCCGGGGCATAAAGAAATCCTTCCACTGTCACCACCTCGTGCTTAACACGCCCCGACACCGTGCGAGCCACAAGCGGTCCGCCCATAGCGTCGCCACGCATCTCCCACAGTCCACGCCATTCTTCCACGACGAAACCTTGCCGCACATTCTCCTTACGGGTCACGCTACAGGCATCGTGCACCGTCGACATGTACATCGAGTCGGTCTCGCCCTTGATGTTTACGCGCATCACGCTGTCGCGCTTGCCAAACGACTGCTTGTAGATGCAGATGTTCTGCATCGCCGTTGGCGAGTCGTTGGATATCCAGATGAAGTCCTTACCCTTCTTGCTCGACTTCATATCGGCAGGGATAAGTATGTCGAAACCAAACATTCGCTTCACTTCCGCCTCCATCTTGGGATTGTGTTTGCGTCGCAACAGCTCGGTGTAGGCATTCATCTCATGCTCTTTCAGCCGTTGCAGCAGCAATGGGGCTTTGCCCTGTAGCCACGTGCCGTCGGCTGCCGTGTCATTCAAGCACCGTGCAGACGGGGCGCAGACACGCACCACCACTTGCGGCTCGGCATACACATTGTGTTTCCACTCCAGTTTCAGTCGGTCGTATTTCTTGTGGTTGATGTCGACAACTATCAGTGAGCGTGCATAGCGCAACACTCCCGACAGTGCCTCGGAGGACTTGACATTAGGCTCACGCACGTCGAACATTGGCTCCGACTGTGGCAGCCCCTCCACCTCTATACTCAACACTCTGTACAAGACGCTGTCCACATCGCCCACCACTGTCACCTCAAACGGACGTCCACCACTGGCTGGCAGCATGCTCTTGCGACCGTTGCAGGCTGTAAGGAGCAGGCAGCAGATGGTAAACAGCAGACGTGTCATGTACTTGTACATTTTATTCAACTCTCAACTCTACGTTTCTCTCCTCCTCTATCGCCTTGGCAGTAGACAGCAGTCCACACGCAGCGAATATGTCCTGTCCTCGGCTTGCACGTATTGTTGTGATGATGCCGTGATTGTTGAGATAGTCGCGGAACGCCTCCATCTTCTGCTCGTCGCATCCTTCGAGGTCCACGTTAGGAATCTTGTGGAATCGTATGAGGTTGATGCGGCAGAACAGTCCCTTTGTCAGCTTCACTATCTCGCGGGCATGTGTCATCGAATCGTTCACACCACGGAACATGATATACTCGAACGAGAGGCGGCGCTGATGGGTGAAGTCATACTCACGCATCAAGTCGATAATCTCTGTGATGCTCATTCCGCGCTCTGCCGGCATGAGCATGGCACGCTGTTCGGGTATGGGCGAGTGCATACTGATAGCCACATGACACTCGCTCTCGTCGAGGAATCGCTTCAACTTCTTCTTCACGCCAACGCTGCTCACCGTGATGCGCTTCGGACTCCATGCATAGCCATAGTCGGATGTCAACACCTCGGTTGCCTTCAGCACATTGTCGAGGTTGTCCATCGGCTCGCCCTGTCCCATAAACACGATGTTGGTGAGCTTGTCACGCTCGGGCAGCGAATATATCTGGTTGAGAATGTCGGTCACAGTGAGATAGCCCTCAAATCCCTGCTTACCAGTCTGGCAGAAGAGGCAGTTCATCTTGCAGCCCACCTCGCACGACACACAGAGTGTGGCGCGGTCGTGATCGGGGATATACACCGTCTCGACGTGCTTGCCCGACGCCGTCGGAAAGAGATACTTGATGGTGCCGTCCTTCGACTTCTGGCACTCTATGTGGGGCATGCAGCCCACGGTGTATTCGGCTGCGAGTTTCTCACGGTTTGCCTTCGATATATTGGTCATGTCGTCGATTGAGTCGACATGCTGCACGTAGAGCCACTTGGCTATCTGACCGCCCGTGAAGGCTGGCATACCGAGCGACTTAGCAACTTCCTTAAGCTCTGCGAGCGAAAGTCCGAGCAGTGTTTTCTTGTTTTCTGTCATAATATAAATATAGTTATGAATGCAAAGTTACTGAAAGTATCGCACAAAAACAAACAAAACTATTTATTTTCGACCTTGCATCCTTGACCTAAATTGTCGACATCTACATTGTCTATCATGAATGCCTCGCGATAGTCCTTGCCCTTGACCGTGAGCACTACGTCAGCAACATCCACCTTACCGACATTGCGAAAATACATACCCCAACATGGAAATACGGGCCATTCGCTTGTATTGTGCGTCTTAAACCACTCGGGCAACTGTGGGTCGTCGATGCCGTCAAACTCCATACGGCAGCGGCGCATCACCACCTCGTCGGTGGGTGCCTTGCCCCAACTCTTCACCGACAGCGCCATGCGTGTGATGCCTCGCGCCACAATGTCCTCCACCACTATCTTGCCTGCCGTGTTGTCGTCGCTGAGTGTCACCGACAGAGGGGTCAGCACACGCTCCATCACGTTTCTGCGAATGACGATATTATCCATACGTCCAGGTGCTTTCCCCCAACCTCCGGGTTCGAGATTGATGCCTGCCTCGGAATTGGTGCGATGCGACGTGATGTGCTCATAGCTACCTGGTCCGTATATCTTGCAGTCGGACACTTCCAGTCCGTCCGACGGCATTATCATACGGAGTCCGTTGCACGACGAGTTGATGGTGCAACCATTGATGAGCATATTCTCCCAGTAGCCTCCGGCTATGGCGTCGTCGCCAGTGTGAAACTCACATTTCAATATACTCACGTCCTTGCCGCCACGAATGTGTATGCCGTCCCATCCTCCCTCAACGAGTAGGCGTTCAAAACGCACATCCTTCAGCACATAACCAAGGAAGGCGTAGTTGGCAGAGTGGCGCACACTGAAGTCTTCAAACTTCATGTCCTCGCATCCCGACATCAGGATAGTGTGCGGACCACGCATGTGTTCCTCGCCAAGTGGATTGCGCACGTCGGCTCCGTCGATGCATCCCTTGCCCGTTATACCCGAGTGGTCTACATCGACAGCAAATATCATCGCCAACGACCATTGTGGGTCGGTGGCACTGTTGTAGTTGACGGTGCCGTGTCCACTCTCATATTTAGAGAGATTGCGACTGGTGACGAGTGGCTTATAGTCGGCTATATTCGCCGAACCTCGCAACACTGCGCCCTCATCGAGCCTCAACACCACGCCCGACTTCAGATATACCGAACCTGTGGTGAACACTCCCTTAGGCACCACCACCTCTCCACCACCCTTTTTGGCACACGCCTCTATGGCGCGATTGATGGCAGCAGCATTGTTGACCGACTCATTGCCTGGCACAGCACCAAACGAAAGGATGCTGATGACGGCTGAAAGAAACAGATTTATCATTGTCTTTATGTTTTGTTCTTATCTTACTTTTGCCTTCTCTATCCACTTCAGATTGAAACGATAGTGCAGACGACTGCTCAATATATGTATTGTGCCATCTGGCGACTGCGTTCCGGCAAGATAGCCACGTGGCTCGGCATGTGTGGCATCCATGTCAAAATAGCCTGTCCATGCGCCTCCATTGAGATGACGCTGCTTGCCGTCGGTGACGAGTCGGCGCACGGGCCACGTCTTGCCCTCGTCATAAGACAGGGCTACATACATGCCGTAGCCATGCGTCATCTTGCCATTGAGCTTGAAGTCCATGCCACGCTCTGCCTCTGGCGTGCGCTGCGGATGGTCGGTGAATGCCACCAGCATCAGTGGTCCCTCCTTCAGTCGCATCAGCACAAGGCGCTGTCCGCCGTCGATGGGCGGAAGTTGGGTGGCATGATATGTCCACGTCTTGCCCTTGTCGGCTGAAATGGACATTGGCATGTGTCGACGTCCGTCCTTGCCAACGATAGAGTTGCCACGTCCAAGAGCCATCAACCTGCCGTCGCCGAGCACTACGAGTCCAGCATGTATTCCTGCTATAGTGCTGCCCTTGCCGCCCTCCACAAATTGGGGCAGCGGTGCTCCGTCCCAAGGGTCAGCCCATGTCTTGCCACCATCACGACTGATGTGTACTGAAGCCCCGTCGTTGCCGCCTGGTCCAGCGTCGCACACTTGATAAATCCAGCCACGGCTGTCGCTAACCGTACCCGACACCACCTGATGGCGCTTGGCATGTTCTGCCTCGATGATGCGTGGACGGCTCCACGAATATCCGTTGTCGGTGCTCTCACGCATCACAAGTGCCAGGTTCTGCCAGTCGCCGGCAGCCTCAACACCATTGAAGTGCAGCAGCCTACCCTTGCCGTCATTGAACAGCGATGTGCCTGTGACATTGCGGTCGGGCACCATGAAGAATCGTGTTGCCGGCTGCCATGCCTGTGCTCCATGTGGCAGTCGCGATGCTATCACCTCCATGCCTCGCCCATTCTCGGCATTGGCAGTGAACCATGCGGCTATCAAGTCGCCATTGTCACACCATGTCACCGAGGGCTGATGATTGTGACTGTAGAACGGAACGTCGGCAGACACTGGCGGTATGACGAAGGGTATGGGGTCCATGAAGAAAGGCTTCGACTGGTCGACAAGTTCAAATGGCGCATCCGACTGCACTACACGAAACCCAGTCAGCGAATGGCGGTCTTCGGGAATCATAGCCATACGGTTGGCGCTACGCAGGTATTGCGTTGGAGTGTGGTGGCTTCCGCCACGCGTCACACGATAGAGTCCGTCGCTGGGTCCCGTGGGGTCGGTCTGCTCGGTGCCACAATAGGGCGCATACCAGTCGCTGCACCACTCCTCCACATTGCCGTGCATGTCGTACAGACCGAAGGCGTTGGGCTGAGTGGTGCCCACCTTCAGCGACACAGGTTTATAGTCGCGTGCAATAGTCTGGTTGCGCTGCATCGACTGCGGCAGTCCGTCGCCTGTATAATATAATGTATATGTGCCGGCACGACATGCATATTCCCACTCTGCCTCCGTTGGCAGGCGATAGGTTTTGCCCTCGCGCTCGCTCAGCCAGCGACAGAAGTCGACGGCATCCTGGTAGCTGACATTCACCACAGCGTCGTCGTCCTCGGTAGACACATTGTCCTTGCCACGCAACTTGCGGTGCTCGGGACGAAACTGCTCATACTGGGCGTTGGTCACCTCCGTGCGTCCCATGCGAAACGAGCGTGAGATGACGACACGATGAACTGGCGCTTCGTCGTAGTTCTCGCCTTCACCATCGCTACCCATATAGAAACTGCCTGCCGGTATCTCCACCAATGGCACAAGATTGCCACGGTCATTAGCCGACTGAGCCACAGCTGACAAAGTCGACAATGCGAACAGTGACAATAACGGCATTATCCTTTTTCTTGATTCTGACATTATTATATATATAGATATTTAGTAGATAAATTGTTTTGCAGTTTAAGATAACTACCGCAAAGTTAGTGTTTTTTTCATTCTCTCACCGTAAACGTCCCCTATTTTTTAATCAAAAACAGGCTAAGGACAATGTTTTTTGAAGAAAAATCAAAAAAAGTTGCCAAAACATTTGGTGGGTTCGACTAAAAGTTATACCTTTGCACCCGCAATCAAGAAACAAGCATGATTGTTAAACGGTATGGCTCCGTAGCTCAACTGAATAGAGCATCTGACTACGGATCAGAAGGTTGCAGGTTTGAATCCTGCCGGAGTCACAAAACCCTAAGAGGAGGATGTTATTCATTTAACATCCTCTTTTTTGTTATATAAGTTTGCGTTTTCATCTACCATCTGCCACAAAGCGCCTTTTCATCAGCATATCACATTGAAATACAGCACATTAGCACGAATGGCACATTCCGCAAATAGCCTCATATATACCATTCCATCTGCCACAAACACATAGCCATCTGCCATAAATACATAGCCATCCGCCACGCGCGAAAAACTGCATGTCGCAACTAAGGCTTGTTTGCATTGCAACTTGGGCTTGTTTGATGTGCAACTAAGGCTTGTTTGCAATGCAACTAAGCCTTACTTGCAATGCAAACAAGCCTTACTTGCAAACTCATTCTCATTTCACAAAAAAATGAATGGTAGATGAAGGCTCAAAAATGGCAGATAGGATGGTACATTTCACCGTCAGCGGAATATCTGCCAACCTATACAACACTGGCTATAAACCACTTGCGGCATTTCTGGCAGATACACCACATTTTTTCACCAACATTATTTTATAAGAGCAACATCATAGCTTAACAAATAAAAACCTTAACATTAGACATTGGTGTCAATCTTTTTTATATCTTTGCAACGGGTTATGACGACTTGTGTCGCCAACCAAAAGGATAATAACACTAATTAAAACACGTAAAGGTATGAAGAAGACTTTGATGATTGTGACAGCCATGGCTGCCGTATTGACTATCTCTTGCACAGGCAAGAAGACTACACAGGATGCTAACGACAACGACTCAACAAACGTAACCGACTCTGCCGCCACAAACGCCGACATCGACTTGGCTTCTGTAGCTGGTGTATACGAGGGTACACTGCCCGCAGCCGACTGCGAGGGCATAAAGACTGTGCTGATTATCAACGCTGACAGCACATACGAGATGAAGCAGGACTATCTCGGTCGCAAGGACGGACACGACGAGGCAAGCGGCATCCTGGAAGTGCTCGACGGCAACGTCCTGATGCTTGTACGCCCCTCAAGCGGCGAACACACCTTCTACAAGGTGAAGGACAGCAATAGCATCGCTATGACCGACTCACTCGGCAACGAGGCTGAGGGCGACATGGCTAAATTCTATGTTCTCAAGAAGAAGTAAATAAAAAAAAGAATTGTCGGTGCAGGAGGCACACGTGATGATACGTGACTCCTACACCGACAATTCATTTAAGCAATAACGATAAGAACTTTGTTCTATCTCCCTACTTCGTTATCTTAAAGCCCAATTTCAGTATGAGTTTTATTGTCTCTATTGAAGTGTTGCGATCGTAGGTTTTCTCTTCCTCACTCAGTTCTTCATACGGCACAAGACACGGATGCTTCTTCTCTATATCATTACGTTCTTCGCCATACGTCCAACCTTGCGAGATGCGAGTTGCAGCCCATACTTCGTGTACGTTCTTAGACATCTCCTCAACCAACGGCTCTAAACCCTTAGGCAAATCTACACTCTTTGTGTCAACCGGATTCGGAATATACTTTTTCATCACTTTCAATCTTTTTTAAATTGTTCAACTTGTATATAGTGAGATGTTAAGAAGGCAGTATCTATCAAAGGATTTATAAATTCTACTTGTTCACTACATACATCAAGCTTGTGATGAGTTTCTTGCTTGACTTTGCGGGATTCTTAAAGTCTATTTGGTCTATATCGGAGATGTCAAGACGGATGCTCTTTGCATATTGTGCATCGTCGAGCTTGAGAGGGAGTATGGGCTTGTTCATATTCACAGCATATCCTATCTCGCGTATAACGTTTATGGATGAGTTGGAGTTGACTGAACTGATGAAGATAACAGCCTTTGACACTTCAATGGCATCAACAATAAGTTCCTTATAGTTGCTACTACTGAATATTCCCTCCTTGTCAATCCAATATTCTATGTCGTTTTCTTTCAGAAAATCACAAAGATAATCGGCTACTGCCTGGTCTTTTCTGGAATAACTGATGAACACCTGATGTTTCATAGTGCTACGAGTAGGAAGAGTGATGTCCTTGTTTATAGCAACGATATCATGCACATTATCTTCGTTGGCTACTCCCTTCTTGTATTCAACCAATGCTGCTTTTGCCGCAAGGCTTTCGAAGAGCGTTATATAATCAGACTCAGAATATAGGCTGTATAAGTCGTATAGATACAGTTCAACGTTCAGAGTCTTGTTGGTGCATGCCAGATTGTGCGCTATAGCAATAGACATCTGCTCAATCACCTTTCTTATAGGAATACGTGCTGCCCCTGCACCTATAGCAGGGAAAGCTATGGATGTGAGGTCCATTGCAAGCATCAGTTGGAAACACTTGTCCACAGCATGCTGAAGAAGATAATTCAATACATCTTCTTCAGTTACTTGACGAGCCAATATTTGCAACCTTCGTTTTTTGTCTATTGTGATGCAATGGTATACATATTTTTGCTTTTCCATCTTACCTGCAGTTGTTACAACCACATCACCAAGAGGCACAGGACACATCTTCTGCGCATCCTTGATAATAATGTCACCGCCAGCCCTAAGAATTGCTCTCGAAACGCCGCCACCCATTGTTATATAGCAGTCGTCCGAACTTACAATTACTTCTGCTTTAGTATCAAGAATGTTGCCAAACTTAACCGTAAGCGTAGAGTTGTTGAATATATATTGCCTTGATTCCATAGTTTTTCCTGTTATTTAATATATTACACTTCTTCAAAATTATATATTGAGTCCATATCTTGTGGGAATGCAGCACGTGGTTCTATGCTGATAGGATGAATAGTGATGGAAGCCTTATCCATAGTTACTTGTGGGTAGGCATGTGACATGGCACGATTTCGTTCCAAAGTAACATAATCACTTTCTGCAGCATTCTTTGACCAACATAGAATGAATAGGTCAGCAGAGTCAATATATTGTTGAATCTTTAGAGGATAGACATCACCAGATTTTAAGTAATGACGGTCAAAAAAGTAATCCACACCCTGAGCTTTATATGCTTCAGCGAGGTACTTCACACGAGATTCGTCTTTATGAGAATACGATATGAATATTTTATGGAAAGACCTACTGACTATTTCAGTATGCAACTTGCGCGGATTGTCTACAACTTTTGTCTTAAACATCATCCTACCCACTGGAGCGCCATTGACAGACAAAACGACCGTAGCTAATAATGTAGAAGCATTAAATTCGTTGCTTATATACATCGCAAATTGACAATCTGTAATCCGTCCTTGCCATGTGATTTCTTGTACGGAGTCTTCTACTTGAATATCTTTATTAGAAACCAGCAATGAAATCTTCACCTTGTCACTCTCTTTTAGTTCTACAGATAAAGGAGTATAATTCTTACATTCTGCATCCGGATCAACTTCATTAGCCTTACTTGCGACATAACGTTCATCTCCTTCCTTATAAAGAAAAACCTGCACCATCATGTAATCATTACGTTTTATTTCAGACGGTGCAAATATTGAAGAGTATACCTTTTGTAGCTTGTTATTATGTTCTTGTTTTTTTACCTTTCCCAAAAACAAATTTATCAGTTTTTCGAAAAAATCGCCTTGTGTAGATTCCACAGAACGGGCTTGCATCTTTGGGGGTTGAGTTTTTTGGGGGTGAGTTTTTGGGCTGAATGATTGTGTACTTCTATAATCGCTTCGTTGTGTATCATTGGATTTACAGAAAGATATAGAAGTACTTGCAAAATCGTCGATTCGTAATGAACAATCTTCTTTATCAATATATACAGATGAAATATTATCTGCATCGCCATTTGAAACCTTAATATTCGGGTCTGCTCCACATGTTGAACAAAATATATTTGTTTTAGTGTTCTTTACATTCTGATTAAAAGACGCTCCTTCAATAAGTATTGTTTTCTCAGAAGTGGTGTTGTCAGACAAAAACTCAGCAATATCCTCCTGTAACTCATCAAGAGTTTGCAGTCTTTGAGAGACATCATGTCTCAATGCTTTATCAATAAAACTGAAATCCAAGTGTATAAAACTACATTTATCCAGCAATGAAGGTTTGGGCAATATAGAAAACTTCATTCTTTGTGAAATAGCCTCTTCACCATAATCTTGCCATAATGGAGGATACAAATCATTAAGCAAATAGTATGCAATCATACCTACACCATAAACAGCAGAACGTTCGTCAAAGATTCCATATTCCAATGTCTCAGGAGCCATGTACCACTTACTTCCAATACCGCCTTTCTCTGTTAAGTTCTCGTATTGACTATAGCCATCCACAAAGGAACAACTTCCGAAGTCGCCTAATTTATATATATAGCGTCCATTGATCTTTGTATCACTCAGATAGATATTATTTAGATGAATATCACGATATAATATTCCATGATTGAGAAGTTCATTCAATCCTGAAGCAACATCTATTAATAGATTACAAAAATCTTTGACCGACAGACAAAAGTAATGACTATTCAATAGTTCAGACAAAGGCGTAGCTTGTTCCATATACAGAATACCTTTGTCAAAATCAACATCAGTAACTCGTAAAAGGTGAGGTCCTGCACATTTGCGCATCACGACAAGTTCTTTTCTTAGGACTTCATGATCATCATCATTACAGAAAACTTTTGCTACGGAACGATGGCGAGAGTACATGAAATTATTATGAGCAAGATATATGTCCGATGTTGTACCATTATCAGACAACAAACATCCAAGTCCTCCATTCTCACCATTTCTGGATGGTGTCACCTTTATATATTGATACTTCTTGAAATCAATAGTGTTAAGACAAATAGGTAATGTATTTTCATCCTCTATGGTGCGATTCTGCTTGATGGTTTCTGCATCCACACAAAAATAGTTATAGAAAAGATCATCTGCCCCCTTTATTGCAGATACTCCTGAAGCACATATTATTTCAGATGTTTCGGGTATGGCAAACGTAGGATCTATATGATACCAATTTTCCCTTATCTTCACTACCAACCAACAATGACGACTGTCTGCATGGCTATTATTTAGCTTACCAAATACCAATTTGCTTTCGATTCCCAATAATCCCAAAAGATACTGTGTTGCTTTGGCAATACCTGTACAAACAGAATTACGATGAATAAAGACGCTATAGATGGTTTGATTGTGCGCCGAATAAATATTATAATTACAATATAATGCAATCCATTTATATACATACATTACTTGCTCCATAGTTGGGAGCGAACGAGCATAACTTATTTTGAAATCAAGTCCTACAACATCTGCAATCTGAACTTTTATCTTTTCACAGCGTTCAATATCTAACGTGTAATGGAGATGTAATATGTTGTCAGCCTCTGAGTAGCTCCATTGATGCGAGAACCAGAATATGTCAGGATTCTCACGCATCACCAACTTTATGGCATGATAAATCTCATTCTCCAATATACATGATGACAACTGTAGCTGAGTGTCATGCTTGTGGATTGCCTCTTTTATGATTGTTGTTAATCTTTGCATAACTACGACTTTTATTAGATTTACTAACAATAACAAATCATTTTGTACGAATCACGCAGTCTTTGCCGTATGGCATGTAAAGAATGCTATCTTCCAAAGGAACTGTAGAGCTCAGCCTATACTCTTTTTTCTGTTTGGTTAAAGGAACTGTCATTCTTACAACACCTTCTGCATCTGATACAGCAGCTATGTCATCAATTCTTATTGTCGCATTGCTGACATACGATTCTTTACTCATATTCCAAAGTTTGAATTGTATGTTGCCGTAAACTGCTGGATTGCGGTATATATTCACTTCTATATTCTCCATCAATGTTATCGTTGTGTCCACTGGCAAGTAATCTTGGCAAGAGATAGTAATGCGTACATCTTTTCCGATGTAACGATGGGGTATATAAAGGAAACTTCCTTTGTCAGACAAAGATGAAACTGTGTCTATCTTGGTCTCCTTATCCAAGGTTAACGTCACAACAGCATCGTGCAATGGTGGTAGATTATGATTCTTGGTTGATTGTTCTTGAAGCAATAATTGTATGTCAACAGGTTGGTTAGAATGCCACACTATAATCAAGGAAATCAATATCGCAATGACTCCAATTATCCACGTTACAACCTGCCTTATGAGCAAACGTCTGTGGCGTTGCCATATACTGTCGAACTCCACTCCCAACAACTTGGTGATGAGTTGAACGTAGGCTCTTTCTTGGTTTAACCATGGCAGTCGATAAATGCGTTCGTTGATATTCGCTCCAAGTATCTCAGGCAATTCAAGTGTCTTAATAATCGGATTGAAACATTCCGTTTTCGGATTACCACTATGCGGAATGCCATCCACGATAAAGAATTGTATCTGCTGTGTTCGTCCTAATTTATGGAAATAAGCTATCTCCTTTCCCACCCATTCTGACTGGGCAGAATGAGGCGAACACACCACGATAAGATTGCGCGAGACTTTCAGTCTCTCCTGTAATTCCTCAGAAAGGCCACCTGGTTGTATATCTGTTGGAGCAAAAAACACAGGTCGCATTGGCTGCCTCTTCCATCCATGTTTGCTGCATAGAGTGGTTGGCATACGATAATGCTCCAACTTATTTTGTATGCGCTTTCCCCATTTATAGTCGTGAGAACTATATGAGATAAAGGCAAAGTATTTATATTCTTGCTCCATTGATTTGGATATTACTCGTTCAACATTTTCTTGATTTTCTCCACGTCTGCCAATCTTTCGACAGGTATTACGCCAGCCTTGGCGAGCTCGTCAAAGTCGCTTAATAATCCCTCTTTGTATTCAGACTTATATTGGCGGTACAGCTTCTCGGCAGCTTGGTATTTGCCTTGGAGGAGATAGGCGGCCGCAAGGTTGGTATAAGCGAGGTGCTGGGCTGAGTCTACTTTTAGGGCTTCTAACGAATGAAGTTCTCCCTCTTCGAATTTGCCCAAAAGATTGGCGCAGAACGATTGTTGTATTAACTTCTCGTTATAACCAGTTTTCCATGTGCCCGCATCTTCGCCATAGTTGGCCTTTAGCAAGGGCAGTAATTCCTTGTTATAGGTATATGCGGTTGCGTAGTCTTTGTTATTACTGTATAAATCAACAAGACAAGCAAGGTTTAGGGCATATAAAAACTTGCCTGTTTCGTCGTTCAACATGTCTTTGCAGAGTTTTAATGAACGCTCAACAGGTTCTATGGCCTCCTGATGTTTGTTGTTGTGTATCATTGACATGCCGTACCAATAACATCCTACTGCTAAGTTAGATTGGTATTGTTGTGGTGCGCCTTCATACAATCGCTCATAGATAGTTATTGCAGCCTTGTACATCTGTTCGCTCTCGGCATAGCGTTGGGTTTCACTATACAAATCGGCTAAACTTTTGTAACTTATAGCCAAGGCGGGCTCAATGGCTTGAGGATTAGCTTCGACCAAACGCTTAAAAATATCTAACGCCAATTTGAACATCTGTTCGCTCTCGGCAGGGCGTTGAGTGGTCCAATATAAACGGGCTAAATGGTCGTAAGTTGCAGCCAAGTTTGGCCCATAGGCTTGAGGATTGGATTCGGTCAACCGTTTGCATATTTCCATCGCAGTTTTGTACATCTGCTCGCTCTCAACAAAGCGTTGGGTGATACTATACAAATTGGCTAAATTGTTGTAACTTGCTGCTAAGTCTGGCTCATAGGCCTGCGGATTGGCATCTACTAAGCGTTTGCGGATTCCCAACGCAGCCTTGTACATCTGCTCGCTTTCTGTAAAGCGTTGGGTGTCACTATACAAATTGGCTAAATTGTTGTAGCTTCCAGCCAAGTCGGGCTCATAGGTCTGCAGATTGGATTCTGTCAATTGCTTAAAGATTTCCAACGCTGCTTTGTGCATCTTCTCACTCTCGGAAAACCGTTGGGTATTTCTATATAAATATGCCAAATTGTTGTAGCTTACAGCTAAGTTAGGCTCGTATGCTTGGGGATTGGCATTGGCCAACCGCTTATAGATTTCCAACGCCGCCTTGTGCATCTTTTCGCTCTCTGTAAAACGCTGGGTGGCACTATACAAATTAGCTAAATTGTTGTAACTTGATGCTAAGTTAGGCTCATAGGCCTGTGGATTGGCATCGACCAACTGCTTATAGATGTCCAATGCAGACTTGTACATCTTCTCGCTCTCTGTAAAGCGTTGAGTGTCACTATACAAATTGGCTAAATTGTTGTAACTTGCTGCTAAGTTGGGCTCACAGGCCTGGGGATTGGCATCGGCCAACCGCTTGCGGATTTCAAACGCAGCTTTGTGCATCTGCTCGCTCTCATCATAGCGTTGGGTGTAACTATATAAAATGGCTAAATTGTTGAATGTTTGCGCTAAATCAGACTCATAGGCCTGAGGTTTGGATTCGGCTAACCACTTAATGATTTCCAACGCAGCCTTGTACATCTTCTCGCTCTCGGCATAGTGTTTGGTGACACTATACAAATTGGCTAAATTGTGGTAACTTACAGCCAAGTCAGGCTCATATGCCTGCGGATTGGCATCTGCCAACCTTTTGCGGATTTCCAACGCAGACTTGCACATTTTCTCACTCTCGGCATAGCGTTTGATGTCACTATACAAAATGCCTAAATTGTTATAACTTGTTGCCATGTCAGGTTCATATGCCTGAGAATTGCTCTCGGCCAACCGCTTGCGGATTTCCAACGCAGAGTTGTACATCTGTTCGCTCTCGGCATAGCGTTGGATGTACTTATACAAAAGACCTAAATTGTTGTAATTTGCTGCTAAACTGGGTTCATAAACTATAGGGTTAGTTTCGGCCAACCGCTTAAAGATGTCCAACGCAGACTTCAGCATCTTCTCGCTCTCGGTAAAGCGTTGCGTGTCACTATATAAGATGGCTAAATTATTGTAAATAAACGCTAAGCTCGGCTCATAGACCTGAGGATTGGATTCGGCCAAGCGCTTGTGAATTATCAATGCGAAATTATTCATCTGTTCGCTTTCGGTAAAGCGTTGAGTTGCCCAATACAAGATGGCTAAATTGTTGTAAATAGACGCTAAGCTCGGCTTATAGACCTGAGGATTGGATTCGGCCAAGCGCTTAAATTTTTCCATCGCCGCCTTGTACATATTCTCGCTCTTGATAAAGCGCTGCATCTTATAGTATATAAGTCCCAGACCATTGCAAATGGCTGCTAATCGGGATTCATAGACTTCTGGATTGTTTTTTTCGAGAGCAGTAATCTTGCCTTTGCATAATTTGTAGTAAGTCTCTGTCTCTACATATTGATTTTGCAGACGCGCGAATTCTGCATATTCCCACATCGCCTCAAAGGTGCCCAAGGCGTCGGCCAATTCTTTTAGCAACCGGCCAGCTTCCTCCCAATCGTTTTTTAACTTAAGGGCCGCAATATACGCCTTCGCGTTTTTCGTGTTTTCATCGATGTCCTGTTGTGCGAGCGACTCGGCAGAATCGGCCAGCTGACGCATTTCTTCGGCTTGTTCCCTTATGCGTACCGACTTCTTAATATTCGCTATCGGGTCGTTTTTCTTGAACAGGTCGATTGCTTCGTCGATATAGCCCTGCTTGAACAGGTCCACAGCCTTTTGCGCAATGGTGTCGATCTCGCTCTCATCGATGCGCGCAAACAAATCGGCATACTCGTCCATGTGTGCCAAGGCATTGTTCTTTTCTTTCTCAATGGAGTCCAACTTAGCGTTATATAGATCAAGCGACAACTGCTTCTTGGCATTCTGGGCTTCAAGTTTGGCCAATTTCTGCTTGTATCTCTTCTCCGATTGGCTTCTTCCTATGGCAACTAATCGGTCTTTCTGCTTTTGAAACTCATTGGCGTCACACACAATCAGCACAAGCGGCTTCTTCTGAACACTCCATCTGTCAACCTCTTCCTTGTTGAACACCATCATGCCTTTTTTGGTGACTGTCGCCAATCCCATGGGGTCGCCCATGCCGAGGCCCTTCAGTTTTAGCACAAACTGTCCGTTTGGCTCATTGCTTACCACGCCATTAGGCGATGTGGCTACCTTAACATACACGCCCCCGATCGCTGAGCGCTGCTTCTTACCATTATATCGATAGGCAATGCCTAATTGGTCTATTGCTAAAGCGTTGGTGATGCACAGTGTTGCAACAAGCAACAATAAGATTCTTTTTATGCTCATATTATTCACTGGCGTTTATTGATAATTCTAAGAATAGAAAGGAAGGGAACACGTACTACTTATCTTCTTGCTCAATGGATCTTGTGGGGTTACTCGTTCAACATCTTCTTGATTTTCTCAACGTCAGTCTTCCTCTTGGCAGGTATCACGTCGGCCTTGGCGAGTTCGTCGAAATCGCTTAAGAATCCATCCTTGAGTTCATTCTTATATTGGCGGTACAACTTTTCGGCGGCTTGGTATTTGCCTTGAAGAAGATAGGCGGCCGCAAGGTTGGTATAGGCGAGGTGCTGGGTCGAGTCTACTTTTAGGGCTTCTAACGAGTAGAGTTCTCCCTCTTCGAATTTGCCCAAAACATTGGCATAGAACGATTGTGACAGCAATTGACCGCTATATACAACCTTCCATTTCGCCGCCTCTTCGCCATAGTTGGCTTTTAGCAAGGGAAGCAGCTCCTTGTTGTAGGTATATGCAGTTGCGTAGTCTTTGTTTGTATTGTGCAAACCAACCAGGCACGAAAGGTTTGCGGCATATAAAGCCTTGTTAGGCTTGTCGTTCATCATATCTTTGCAGAGTTTTAATGAACGCTCAACAGGTTCTATGGCCTTGTTACTTTTATTGTTGTTTAGCATTGCCATGCCGTAGTCAAAATACCCTTTTGCTAAGCGAGATTGGTATTGTTGTGGCGCGCCTTCATACAATCGCTCATAGATAGCTATTGCTGCCTTGTGCATCTGCTCACTCTCGGCATAGCGTTGGGTTTTACTATACAGATTGGCTAAATTGTAGTAAGTTGCAGCTAAGTCAGGCTCGTATGCCTGAGGATTGAATTCGGCCAAACGCTTAAAGATGTCCAGCGCATCTTTGTACATCTTCTCGCTCTCATCATAGCGTTGGGTGTCGCTATACAAATTGGCCAAATTGTTGTAACTCTTTGCCAAATCTGGCTCACAGGCCTGCGGATTGGCATCGGCCAAGCGCTTATAGATAGCTATTGCAGACTTGTTCAACAGCTCGCTCTCTGCATAGCGCAGGGTGGCTCTATACAAACAGGCCAGATTGTTGTAACTGTCGGCCAAGTCAGACTCATAAGTCTGCGGATTGGATTCTGCCAAGCGTTTGCGGATTTGCAACGCCGCCTTGTGCATCTGCTCGCTCTCATCATAGCGTTGGGTTTCAAGATACAAAAGGCCCAAATGTTTATAGCTGACGGCCAGGTCTGGCTCATGGGCCTGCGAATTGGCATCGGCCAACCGTTTGCGGATTTGCAATGCAGCCTTGTGCATCTTCTCGCTCTCGTTGAACCGCTTTGTACAATAGTACACCAGTCCCAGATTAATGTAAACTTTGGCTAATTGGGGTTCATAGAGCTCAGGATTGGTTTTTACAAGAGGGGCTATCTTGTCTTTGCACAGTTTATAGTAAGTCTCCGCCTCTGCATATTGGTTTTGCCGACTCGCGAAATCGGCATACTCCATCATTGCCTCAAAAGAGCCCAAGGCGTCGGCCAATTCTTTCAGCACTCGTTCTGCTTCTTCCCACTCGCCCTTATACTTTAGCACCTCAACATACGCCTTTGCTTGTTTCATGTTTTCATCGATGTCCCGTTGTGCGAGCGACTCGGCAGAATCGGCCAGCTGGCGCATCTCTTCGGCTTTTTCTCTTATGCTTGGCATCTTCGCTTTCTGCTCGTTTTTCTTGAACAGGTCGATTGCTTCGTCGATATGGCCCTGCTTGAACAGATCCAAAGCCTTTTGCGAAACGGCGTCGATCTCGCTCTCGTCAATGCGCGCAAACAAATCGGCATACTCGTCCATGTGCGCCAGGGCATGTTCCATCTTTTTATCAATAGATTCCCGCTTGGCGTAATATTGCTCAAGCGTCAACTGCTTCTTGGCATTCAGGGCTTCGAGCTTAGCCAACTCCTGCTTATGTTTCTTCTTCGCTTGGCTTCGTCCGATGGCCACTAATCGGTCTTTCTGCTTTTGAAACTCATTTGCGTCACAAAGAATCAGGACAAGTGGCTTCTTCTGAACGCTCCACTTGGCAACCTCGTCCTTGTTGAGCACCACCATGCCTCTTTTGGAGACAGTGGCCATGCCTAACGGGTCGCCCATGCCAAGACCATCCAGTTTTAGCACAAACTGCCCGTTTTTCTTATCACTTACCACGCCATTGCGAGATGTGGCTACCTTAACATACACGCCACCAATGGGTGTGCGCTGCTTCTTGCCATTATATCGATAGGCAATGCCTAATTGGTCTATGGCCAAAGCGTTGGTGACACACAGGGTTGCAACAAGCAACCATAAGATTCTTTTCATGCTCAAATTATTTATAGGTGATCATTAATCATTTTAAGAATAGAAAGGAAGTGAGCGCACACTACTTTTGCTCTTGCTCCGTGGCTCTTGTGGGATTACTCCTTCAGTATCTTCTTTATTTTCTCAACGTCAGCCATCCTTTCGGCAGGTATCACGCCAGCTTTGGCGAGTTCGTCGAGGTCGGTTAATAAGCCTTCCTTGAACTCATTCTTATATTGGCGGTACAACTTTTCGGCGGCTTGGTATTTGCCTTGAAGAAGATAGGCGGCCGCAAGGTTGGTATAGGCGAGGTGCTGAGTCGAATCTACTTTTAGGGCTTCTAACGAGTAGTGTTCTCCCTCTTCGAATTTGCCCAAAAGATTGGCACAAAATGATTGGGATATTAACTTCCCGTTATAATCAGTTTTCCATCTGTCCGCATCTTCGCCATAGTTGGCTTTTAGCAAGGGCAGCAATTCCTTGTTATAGGTATATGCAGTTGCGTAGTCTTTGTCATTACTGTGCAAACCAACGAGACATGCAAGGTTTGCGGCATATAAAAACTTGCCTGTTTCGTCGTTCAACATGTCTTTGCAGAGTTTTAATGAACGCTCAAATGGAGCTATGGCCTCCTGATGTTTGTTGTTGTTTATCATAGACATGCCGTACCAATAATATCCCTCTGCTAAGCGAGATTGGTATTGTTGCGGTGCGCCTTCATACAATCGCTCATAGATGGCTATTGCAGCCTTGTACATCTGCTCGCTCTCGGCAAAGCGTTGGATGTCACTATACAAATTGGCTAAATTGTTGTAACTTGTAGCTAAGTCAGATTTGTAGGTCTGGGGATTGGCATCTGCCAACCGCTTATAGATGTCCAAAGCAGCCTTGTACATCTGCTCGCTCTCGGCATAGCGCTGTGTTTTACTATACAAATTGGCTAAATCGTTGTAACTGTAGGCTAAGTTAGGCTCGTATGCCTGCGGATTCGCATCTGCCAACCACTTGCCGATTTCCAACGAGGACTTATACATCTTCTCGCTCTCGGTAAAACGTTGAGTGACTTTATACAAAATGGCCAAATTGTTGTAACTTTCAGCTAAGACAGGTTCATAGGCTTGCGGATTGGCATCGGCCAAGCGTTTGCGAATTTCAAATGCCGCCTTGTGCATCTTCTCGCTTTCTGCATAGCGTTGGGTGTCCTTATACAAAAGGGCCAAATTGTCGTAACTTGTAGCTAAGTTAGATTCGTATGTCTGCGGATTGGCGTCGGCCAATCGCTTAGAGATGTCCAACGCAGCCTTGCACATCTTCTCGCTCTCGGTGAAGCGCTGGGTGTCGCTATATAAAACGGCTAAGTTGTTATAACTGTCGGCCAAGTCAGGTTCATAGGCTTGCGGATTAGCTTTGGCCAACCGTTTGCGGATTTCCAACGCGATTCCGTACATCTTCTCACTTTCTGTAAATCGTTGGGTGACATGATACAAATTGGCCAAATTGTTGTAACTTTGTGCTAAGTCAGGCTCGTATGCCGGCGGATTGGCATCGGCCAACCGTTTGCGGATTTCCAACGCGATTCCGTACATCTTCTCACTTTCTGTAAATCGTTGGGTGTCCTTATACAAAAGGGCCAAATTGTTGTAACTTCTAGCTAAATAAGGTTCGTATGCCTGCAGATTGGCATCTGCCAACCGCTTATAGATTTCCAACGAGGACTTATACATCTTCTCGCTCTCTGTAAAGCGTTGGGTGATACTATACAAATTGGCTAAATTATTGTAACTTGCAGCTAACTCAGGCTCATAGGCTTGAGGATTGGCATCTGCCAACCGCTTGCGAATTTCAAATGCCGCCTTGTGCATCTTCTCGCTTTCTGCATAGCGTTGGGTGTCCATATACAAAGCGGCTAAATTGTTGTAACTATCGGCCAAGCCAGTCTCGTATGCTTGCGGATTGGCATCGGCCAAGCGTTTGCGAATTTCAAATGCCGCCTTGTGCATCTTCTCGCTTTCTGCATAGCGTTGGGTGTCCTTATACAAAAGGGCCAAATTGTCGTAACTTGTAGCTAAGTTAGATTCGTATGCCTGCGGATTGGCGTCGGCCAATCGCTTAGAGATGTCCAACGCCGCCTTGTGCATCTGTTCACTCTCTGTGAAGCGTTGGGTGTCACTATACAAAACGGCTAAATTGTTGTAATTTAGTGCTAAGTCAGGCTCGTATGCCTGCGGATTGGCGTCGGCCAACCGTTTGCGGATTTCCAACGCCGCCTTGTACATTTTCTCGCTTTCGGTGAATCGCTGAGTGTCGTTGTATATAATTCCTAGATTATTGCAAATGTTTGCTAATTGGGGCTCATAGACTTCCGGATTGGTTTTTTCGAGAGCAGCTATCTTGTCTTTGCAAAATCTATAGTAAGTTTCTGCCTCTGTATATTGATTTTGGTTATGTGCGAAAACGGCATAATCCCACATTGCATCAGAGGTGCCCAACGCGTCGGCCAATTCTTTCAGCAATCGGCCAGTTTCCTCCCAATCGTTTTTTAATTTAAGGGCCGCAATGTATGCCTTCGCGTTTTTCGTGTTTTCGTCGATGTCCTGATGTGCGAGCGACTCGGCAGAATCGGCCAGCTGGCGCATCTCTTTGGCTTGTTCTATGGTGCGTATCGACTTCTTGATCTTCGCTATTGGGTCGTTTTTCTTGAACAGGTCGATTGCCTCGTCGATGTAGCCCTGCTTGAACAGGTCCACAGCCTTTTGCGCAATGGTGTCGATCTCGCTCTCGTCGATGCGCGCAAACAAATCGGCATACTCGTCCATGTGGTCCAGGGCATTGCTCTTTTCTTTCTCAATGGAGTCCAGCTTAGCGTTGTATAGATCGAGCGACAACTGCTTCTTGGCATTCTGGGCTTCGAGCTTGGCCAATTTCTGCTTGTATCTCTTCTCCGCCTGGTTTCGTCCGATGGTAATTAGGCGGTCTTTCTGCTTTTGAAACTCATTGGCGTCACACACAATCAGCACAAGCGGTTTCTTCTGAACGCTCCATCTGTCAACCTCTTCCTTGTTGAACACCATCATGCCTTTTTTTGTGACCGTGGCCAATCCCATGGGGTCGCCCATGTCGATGCCCTTCAGTTTTAGCACAAACTGCCCGTTTGGCTCATTGCTTACCACGCCATTGGGCGATGTGGCAACCTTAACATACACGCCCCCGATCGCAGAGCGCTGCTTCTTGCCATTATATCGATAGGCAACGCCTAATTGGTCTATTGCCAAAGCGTTGGTGATATACAATGTTGCAACAAGCAACCATAAGATTCTTTTTATGTTCATATTATGAGCTGGTGTTATTTTTTGCTGTTTAAGAAATTGTTCCATAGTATATGAAATGAATTTCTTTACCATGAGATATTACTTTAGACAGGACAAGATTAGAAATGTATCATATTTACGATTCTGAGGGTCTAACCTACATAGATCTCTATAGGAACAAATATCCAAATGTATCTCCTTTGACTTTAACATCTTGTAGTATTTCTGCTTGTCATCATCAAAGAGGAGAGAATATTCATAGTGATGGGTCGCAGTCCATGGTATGAAACCTAAGATTAGTTTCTCTGCCACCCATCTGGAGTGTTCGCTTTGTGACAAATTTCGGATATACTTCTCTATCGTTTGTTTGATAGTGTCCTCGCTATTCTTGCTGCTCTCCAGTATAGCAAGACGTTGGGGGAATATGTCTGTACAAAAGACATTTGAGAGTTTGTTCTTGACAGGTAATTTATCCCACTCCTTGTCTATATCCTTGATGAATGATTTGGACTCAAACTCTCTAAGAGGTATTTCATACATATCAATGTCCTCTGGTCGGATGTCTGGCAAATTGTAAATGTCGTTGCCTATACAATAGATGTTGTTTGCCATTTGTGCTCTACAGATGTCTATGTCGCTGCTATAAACTATTCCTTCAAACATTTCTTCCGACACATTTGGCTTTTCACCATAAGGTTTTTCCTTTACGATGACATCAACATCCAGATAGTCTAATGCCTCCATATCAAAAGTCCCCCAGGAATAATCAATATAGTTACCAAGAAAAGGGGTATTTCTCAGAGTCTTTTGGGTTGCCTCTTTCTGACCTTTGTCACATAGCACAACTATGACTGTCTGATTTAACTTAGGCTTATCATTTTTAGGTTCAACAAAGTCGGTATAATGTGCTCTGAGGATAATCTCTCGGATAATGGCACACATCTGGGATGAAACGCCATCGATTACAAACTTGGGAGCTCCTCCATTGTCTTTTCTATAGAGAATGTTGTTTAATCTCTGCTCCACGAAGGAACGCGCAAAATACCACTCACGGACAAGGTTCTCCCTTTCTTTTGAAGACATACTGCGAGTAGTGCTATCCCTTTCTATAAGCAGAGTGAGAAGGTCTTGACGAACTGATATATTGTTATTGGTCTTCATATTCTTTCTCGTATTTAGCAGGTTTTCTACTGAGATAGATGTTGCTGTTGCTTGTATCAAAACCTGAAGGTCTTTGGAAGAGCTGCAGTCCAAACCATGGTAACGACTCTACGACTTGCTCTATTATCTTAGATTGTTCCCACTCGAATGCTGCGAGCCTCGACTCTGTGATGAAGGCATACAACTGAAGAGGCATACCCTCATGAACCTGTTCTTGCCACCTTACTACGAGTCGAGGATAATGAGATACCTTTGTATTGCAGAGTAGCATCTGATAGACGTATTCCCTAAAAGCTGTCATATTTGACTTACCTACATATATATCATGTAACACGAAAGGTTGAAGTGCTGCACTGGCATGTTTCTTGATTTGTATGGTCTCACTCTCTGTCAAAGGATGAAACCAACCGGTATCAATCACAAATGTTTTCATCATCTGACGACCATGTGTCTTGCCCTCCATCATATCTTGACAATTCTTGAAATGTTCTGCATGAAGTATATAGGTGGGAAAGGACGATGTCGTAGTATCCCAATTCTCCACAGTAACGGTTGTCAAGGAAATACGCTTGACCATGCCATCGATTTGATGACGGGGGACTAATATCCAGTCGCCTATCTTTAACAGACCATTCAATCTTAAATAGAAGAAGGCTGCCACGCTTTTGATTGTATCCTGAAATACCCATGCCAAGACAAGTCCTGCACCTCCGAGTAATACAGAGTCTACTGAATCTTTCTTGGGATCTATCATCTTGACGAAAAAGACTATACATAAGCCAATAGATACAAGAAAAAGTATTTGACTCCAAGTGATTCTTGACTCTTGTTTCCTAAGGCAAAATATAGGTGTCAAATAATGAACTATCAGTCCAATGAACACACAGACGAGTGATGAAAAAATAAATGTTATATGCTTTAAGGGAATAGCTCCAAAAGTATCAACTTTTGTTATTCTCTCAGCAAAGACATTCAACCAATCTACATCCCAAACATGATACCTTATTCCTAATATTGCTATTATAACAACGAAATTTAGAGATAAAGTTATAAACACCCACTTGTTACCCTTGTGGATAGATGCCCCAAGATACTGCCAATGGCATTTGTCGCTAGTCAACCATTTCTTATGTATTTCC
Organism: uncultured Prevotella sp.; assembly: GCA_934183355.1. Taxonomy (GTDB): domain Bacteria; phylum Bacteroidota; class Bacteroidia; order Bacteroidales; family Bacteroidaceae; genus Prevotella. The sequence continues at coordinate 27,493 of CAKPST010000004.1, read as the reverse complement.
ATAAACGTACTCTGTCACTTGTTTTTAGACTACAAAATACTTTTCTTTATCTCAAATCCCAACTTCTTCACCAACTTCAGTGTCTGCATCGCCATCTCTCGGTCATACAGCTTCTCGCTTTCCGGAAGGTTGCAGTATGGCACCATGTCGGGAGTTTCTTTCTTCTGGTCGTTACGCTCCGGACCATACGTCCAGCCTTGGTCGGTGCGTGCCTTTGCCCATATCTCGTGAGCGTTCTCGGCTATAGCCTCTTGTAGCTCGGTGAGATTGTCTTCAAGCTGTACGTCATCAAGACAGATGGGGTATGGCTCGTAAACGAAGCGGTCGGTGGTATTGACCACAACAAGATAGTTGTTGGATTGTGCCCATGCATTCAAGAACAATGACAGACTATAAGTAGAAAGTTCCTCCTCGGTATAAGGGTTGAAGAGGGTTATCTCGTCGGTTGATAAAGAGACAGAACTAATGGCGACGGCATGGTTGGGTTGTTTGGTATTTTCCACTACATCATGTAAAAGCATACTATTATCGATGACAGCAATCAGTTGGTTGCCGTTGTTCAAGAGGCGCACAATATCTTCTATTGTTGAGTCGTAACGACGACTGACAGAAAGACTGTTCTTCTCCAACAGTCTACCTATATTATACAGCGGCATTCCCTGGTCTTTCAACCAGAAGTTGCGATAAGCCTCATCAAGGAGTGTCTTATGCGTGGTCTCAATGCCGAATTGGTGCAAAATGAATTCTTCACACTCTATATCGCAGAGATAGTTCTCTTTCTTATGTGCAGCCATAGCAGTCATAGGGATGGACTTTGACTCTGGCTTCATCATAGCCATGTCTTCATCCACCTCTTTTGAGATGCGAATTATTTCACGCAAATCCTCATCCTGCTCCGCAGCTTTCAATACTCTGAGAGTATCTTCCGCTGATGTGTTGCCGTCTAAGAAAGCCGACAACAGTTCATCTGATATAATAATATGATTATCGTTCATAATGCTTTTTGTCTTTAAGTGCCACTTCTGTGAGAGCATGAATTGCCCTACGTTTGATATTATAAAGGTTGTCAACTGTTATTGAGAGCCGTTTCGCAACCTCTTCAGGAGTAATATCCTCAATCATCAATAGCTGTATAACCAATGCATAGCGCTGGTTCTTCATCTTCTGCAATAGAGTCTTCATATCCATCTCGGCTTGCGAACTTTCTGTAGTCGAGATATTCTTTTCACAACTATTAGTAAGAGGTTCTTTGCTCTCGTCTTCTATCACTCTTGCACGTTTCTTCAACAACAGACAATGTCTTACCGCTATTGTCTTTAGCCATTGGAAGAGCGTACTTTCATACTTAAACGAGCGCAACTTCTTAGCATCGTTCTCCATAAGAAGAACATACAATTCACTGATTATCTCGTCGTAATCAACGATTTGCTTATCAAATACTCGCCTAATGACACTGATGAATAACGGACGGCAATCCTTGAAAAAGAATTGCGATGTCACCTTTGGGTCACGAGCAATGAGGGATGATATTATTTCTTGGTCGGTCATTGATGAATTATTTTTCAGTTAGCTAATTATAAAATTAAAGGAATATATTAATCAGCACAGAATGATTGACTTTTATTTATTTCGGTCTTCCTGCCAATCTTAGTCCTACATATTTGCTACCTTGGGTTAAGTCTATCTTTGCACGGGAATAAACCTTACAATCATCAGCAGAACTATTGAAAGAACCTCCTCTAATAACATAACTTTTAGTATTGCTTCCATATTCTTGGCATATTTCCCATACATTACCACTCATGAAAACTAAGCCTAATTCATTGGGATGTTTAGTGCTGCCATTTTCACCATAAGCACATCTTGGAAACTTCAAATTACTACAATTTTCCTTATACCATGTTATTTCTTCTAAAATATTAGAGCCGCTATATAGAAACCCTCGACTATTAATTCCACCTCTTGCAGCCCATTCCCATTCTTCTTCTGATGGAATGTAGAATTCAAAATCAGATAATTGATTTATCTTATTTATAAATTCTTCTATCTTTTCGATAGGCATATTTACCACAGGACGGTCTTCATGCATGCCTTTGACAGAATCTCCCATGATTTTTCTCCATGCTTCTCTCGTTACTGTATTTCTGCACATATAAAAATCACTCACTTTAATTTCAACATTAAAATTTGGGGCTCCCATCATGTATTGTCCACCTTCTATTAATTGCATTGTAAAGCCTAATCCCTCACAAATAGTAACAATTCTATTAGAGATTTCCGTTGTATAGTGAATATCTTCAATATCCTTTGATTCGTTCTTTATTTTATTAAGTTCTTCTATAATATCTTTTATAATTTCGTTATCACTTCTTTCAATATCATCAATCCTAATAATATTTTTATATGGGACATCTGAAGGTAAAAAAACAGTACCTAATAAAACAACACAATATATGATATCGTTGTCTTTTTGGATCTGTTTATATATAGTTTTAAAATCGCTAAGATTATAATCTTCGGATAATATGGTTAGAATTATTCTTTCTCCATACAATACATCAAAAGAGTTCTCTAATTCGTTGCTGTTTATTATTTCATTGAAATTCTGAATAGTAGAACGATTTCCTATTTGTTGCAGCGTTTGAGATAATTGTCTTACAATTCTTGAGTTTGAAATATTGTAGGTAAGAAGATAATTACATGATTTTTGTAGTTCTTGCCTTTGTTTCAATATAAATTGTTTCTGTTTTTCTTCTAATTTTATTCTCTTCTTAATAGCCTCTTTTCTGGATTTTTTAAGTTGTACTTCTATAAAATCAATGTATTCATTATCAGGAATGGTATAATCCATGTCTATTGTGATATCTTCATCATCTATGCTTTCAAAACGAAGTTTATGTCTTCCTTTACGCAATCTAATAAGGCTTCCATATTCTCCATCCTTTTTTTGAGCTGTTCCTATTCTACGTCCATAACTATATACTACACATGGAATATCTGTTATTACATGGATGTCTGCACCTACATTTTCTGAGTCAATAGTTTTATTTTGCGGATAAACATCTTCCGGTAAGTTTTTCTTAATTTGATATTCAAAAGTAGAATCAAAGTTTTCATGAAAATCAATTATTGCGCAATTAGTTTTTACTAATGAAGCAATTCCTATAGGTAAGTTTGTAACTTCAAAAAGATCCTCATATTTGTCTATATCCCCTTTTGGAAGAATAGGAATAATACTATGTCCACATTTTAATGCATATTCTAATTCTTTACGTACAAAGTCTTCTTTATAGACACATCGATGAAAACACTCTTTTGATAAAACAAGAACGACAACCTTGGAAACCTCAATAGCTGATTTTATTATCGTTTCAAATTGACCTCGTAAAGCAGCGTCATGGTCAAAGAAGACTTTATATCCCATCTCCTTTAGTTTTTTATTGACCAACCTTGCTTTATCTTCGCCGCCGTCCCGTCTATAACTAATGAATATATCGTATTTCATAATAGTATTTTTTATTGTTATAGTTTATTTACACAAAGTTTGTTTTGGGTTATTTCATAGACGTGTGAATAACTTGCATAAAGTCATTAGGTATATATGCTGTGGCTATATTGCAGAGTCCTTCTATTTCCACCACCACTCGTTGCTGTCCTGCAGCTCTTGCCACTCTACCTATAACACCAGTGAATGCCCCTTCGATTACTCTTACAATATCACCACTCTTGAAGTGGCATCGTTCTGGCGGTAATACCATAATGTGCTCACTGTTGACGCTTGTCAGTCGAATGAAGTTGAGCATTTCATTGTCGGAGATTATAATTGGTGGGTTAAGACCTGTAGAATGTTCTATTGGTTTTGTCTTGTCTAAAAAATATTTTAACCATTTTGCGGTGGAAGCAGGTTCCTTCACAAACTCGTGTGTTTTCTCGCGAGTCATCCGTGCAAAAATAATATTGGGAAGCAAAGGCTCATGCACGAGCCTCCGTTTACCTTTAATTTCTTTAATGACATAATGCATCGGCAAATAAGTCTCGACGTTTTCAGAATGGAGAACATCAAGAGCTTGATTGGTTCTGCCATAAGTAGCACGCAAGACAAACCATAGCTTTTCTTCCTTCTGGACACAATTCGAGGACACCCCTGTCTGGGAGTTTTCGGCTGCGTAGCTTCTAACTTCGGGGGAGATGCATGAGGTAAGTCGTGCACTGGAGGGAGTTTCACCGCCTCGTCGGGAATCTGCATTAGACAATGCAGAATTATTGTTATTGGAGTATTTGTTCATAATCCAAAGATCTGTCCCATTATAAACACTATTACTACGCAGTTAGAATGTCAGCTCCACATTTAGCTCTTAATATTGTTGGTTGTACTTGATTAATAGGTTCGCTATGTGTTGGTGTTGCACTCTATGATTGATAGTTATTGGTCTGTTAATAAGAAAGTCCGTCACAAAGGTACAAATAATTATTTGCACTTTTTAAAAAAAAGAGCAAAAAAAAGGTCTGTAAGCCATTCTACTTACAGACCTTTTTTGTCTTATTGTGCGGATAGAGGGGGGATTCGAACCCCCGATACGCTTTTGACATATACACGCTTTCCAGGCGATTTTCAATTTATACTATGTTAACATCTGTATCGAACGCTAATGGGAAGACACGGCGGGCGGCTGATGTGGTGACATTTGCCACTTCGTCCTCGCTGACTCCGTAAGCTTCTGCAAGACGTTGCAAGACGTACTTGACATAGGCACTCTCGTTGCGCTTGCCACGCATGGGAACGGGTGCCATATAGGGTGAGTCGGTCTCAAGGACAATGCGACTGAGTGGCACTGTGGAGGGGAGCACTTCGGGCAGATGACTCTTCTTGAAGGTGAGCACTCCACCTATGCCGAGTACGAAACGTGGGAACTGCATCAGCTCCTCTGCCTCATGCTCATTGCCCGTGAAGCAATGGAAAACTCCACCAGGCAAGTCGTCGCAGTAGTGGCGCAACAGCTGCACCATCTCGTTCTGACCCTTGCGGCAGTGTATCATCAATGGCAATCGACTCTCTATCGACCACTCCACCTGACGCTCGAAAGCCTTGAGCTGCTCGTGCTCAAACTCACGCGACCAGTAGTAGTCGAGTCCCACCTCGCCAATGGCGATGAATGGATGACCAGGCTTCAGATAGTCGTGCATACGATCAAGCACCTCGCTCCAGTCTGCCTTCACCTCTTCGGGATGAAGTCCCACCATCGGGTAGGCGTAGCCAGGATAACGACGGCATGTTGAGAGCACCGTCTCCACCGACTTGAGGTCGATGGCAGGCACAAAGACCTTGCTGACACCCTCTTCGCGGGCACGCTGCATTACATCATCGAGGTCGTCGACAAACTCCTCGCCGTCGAGATGCGTATGTGTATCTATGAAATTCATTGTCACTTTTCTCCTTTGCGATAATAGTATATCAAACCATAACGGCGACACTCGTCGAAACGTGTCTCTGCCGGAAGGTCGGCAAAGTGAGCCTCTACATCGTTCCAGATGTTGACGATGAGGGCGTCAAGCTCGGTGCGCAGAGCCTTTAGCTCAGTGAGAGCACGGTCGGCCTTGTCGTTGAGGATGAGTTGCTGCTCGTATATATCCTTGAAGATGTCGTAATGAGTGGCAACCATACCGATGGTTGGATTGTAAATGGGGCGTCCTCCAGCAGCCATACGTCGCTTTTCGCCATCGACGATGCCTGGTACGATGCGATAGGCATCCTCCACAACATGCAGTCGACGCAATGTCTCGTCGAGATCGACGACATCATAATAATCGCTGAGCACCGTCGGCTTCATCTCGCCACGCTCCACAGCCATGCCAAGCACCTTCATGAAATGCTGGGCATACATCATCATATTCTTCTGAGGCTTGGCGACAGCGCGATAGTTGCGCATCTGTGCCTCGTAGGCAAGTAGGAACTGACTGCTGAGAGTCTTCAGCTGGTCGCGCAGTTCCTGCGCCTTGTTTATCAGCGCCATGTCGAGAAAACGCTTATTGGCTGCATAGACATCGTTGTTGCCAAGCAGCGTGGCAAGCGAATTAAGACGCGCTGTGTCGGTCTTAGGAAATCTTCTGTAGGGCACGGGAAATGTTTGTTTATTAGTGATTAGTGATTGATTGTCTGTTGTTGGCAGACATTAGCTCTGTCTCTTCATCATGCGGTTGGCATAGTCGGTGAGCACTGCCTTGCGCTCTGGGTCTACGCTCACGGCATCGAGATACTTGCGGCTCTCCTCAAAATACGACTCTATCTTCTCCTGAGCGAGACGGTCGATGCCAATCTCGTTGTAGATACGTGTCACGGCAGCCACCTTCTCCTCGCGGCAGAACTCTTGAGCCGTAATCCAGCGCTCCAGTTCGGCACGCTGCTCGTCGTTGGCACGATTGAATGCGTTGATGAGCATGTATGTCTTCTTGTTGGATGTGATGTCACCACCGATTGCCTTGCCGAACACCTTAGGGTCGCCATATACGTCAAGATAGTCGTCCTGCAACTGGAAGGCAAGACCTATCTTCTCGCCGAAACGATAGAGATTGTCGGCGTCCTCAGCAGATGCTCCAGCCAGGATGGCACCTATCTTCATGGCGCAAGCGAGCAGCACACTCGTCTTGAGGCGTATCATCTCGATGTATTCAGCCTCGGTCACGTCGTTGCGGTGTTCGAAATCCATATCATACTGCTGTCCTTCGCCAATTTCAAGAGCAGTCTCGGTGAAGACACGCATCACCTCGGGCATCTTGGCTGTATCACACTGAGCCATGCGCTGATAGGCAAGCACGAGCATAGAGTCGCCAGAGAGGATGGCAGTGTTGGCATCCCAACGACGGTGAACGGTCTCGTGTCCTCGTCGCACGTCGGCATTGTCCATGAGGTCGTCGTGCAGGAGGGTGTAATTATGATAGGTCTCAAGGGCGCATGCCGGCATGAGAATGCTCTCGGGGTCTTCCTTGAAGAGATTGTATGCGAGGAGCATGAGCACTGGACGTATACGCTTGCCGCCCATAGAGAGAACATAGCGAATGGGGGCATAGAGCGACGCAGGCTTGCGGTCGTAGGGAAGGTTGTCGAGATAGTTGTTGACAAGCTTCAAGATTTCATCGGCTGTTATCATATCTTTGAAATATTTTTTATGCGTGATTACGTTTGTTATGTCTATACAAGCACATTCTAATGGCTATATATGGAACTCTACGGGGATGGCAAAAAGTGTGCGACAAGGCTTGCCTTTGTCGATGCCGGGCTTCCAGGGTGGCATCATGCGAGCCACACGCATAGCCTCACGGTCGAGCAGAGGATGAGCCGACTGGGCTATCTTGAGATTGCTTGTTGTTCCGTCGCGGTTGATGACGAACGACACGACAACCCGCCCTTGAATGTTTTGTGCTTTGGCAACGGGTGGATAGCGTAGATTGTCGGTGAGCCACTTGACGAATGCTGCCATTCCACCGGGAAACTCTGGCAACTGTTCGACAACACGAAAGTTGAGTGGATTGTCGTTGTTGTCGACAGCAACAGTCTGCAGCGGTTTGGCATCAGAGGCAGAGGCTGCATCGCTACCAGCAGCTGCTCCGTCGGCTTCGCCCACGGTGCGCATCTGGGTTATCTCGTTCTGCTTCTCCATCTGCGTCTTTTGGTCGACCACCTGTATCTTCTGCGTTGCCTTCTTGGGTTGTGGCTGCACGGCTGCTATCATGTCGGAGCGTTCGGGAGTGGGCATGAGGTCGATATCTTGCAGCATTTCGTCAAACTGGTCGGTGTCGTCCGAGTCAGCAGAACTGCCCGAGGGCATCTCCAATGCTGCGAAGAACAGCAACAGCGACGCAACGAGTCCTATCATGAATCTCGTGAGGCGCTTGCCCTCCAAGTCGGCACGTTGTGTTTTCTTCTGTTCCAACATTATATATATGTATTAACACTAACTTTTGATATCTGTATCATACGAAACAATACAAAATTCTAACTATTTGCAAAGTTACTGAAAGTCTTGCACAAAACACCATGCTTTGTAAGTTATTTTATTTTAAGAATAATTGATAATATAATTTAACTTTCACTTTGCTATTTGCTGAAAAAGTCTTAATTTTGCAGTCGTTTACAGGTGACTATTGTTTTATTTTTATAACAACACTTTTTTTATTATACGAGAATGAATACATTCGATTTCAAACCCCAGTTGTTGTCGACACTTAAGTCGTACAACAAAAAGACGTTCATGAGCGACCTTATGGCTGGTGTCATTGTGGGCATCGTAGCCTTGCCACTCGCAATCGCCTTCGGCATCGCTTCGGGTGTCACTCCCGAGAAAGGCATCATCACAGCCATTGTTGCCGGATTTATCATCTCGCTGCTCGGTGGCAGCAAAGTACAGATTGGAGGTCCTACTGGTGCCTTCATCATCATCATCTACGGCATCATACAGAAGTATGGACTGGAAGGACTCACCATCGCCACAATCATGGCTGGCGTGTTCCTCATATTGTTTGGCATACTAAAGTTGGGCACCATCATCAAGTATATCCCCTACCCCATTGTAGTGGGATTCACAAGCGGTATCGCTGTGACTATCTTCACCACACAGATTAAAGACCTCTTCGGACTGAGCATCGACTCGGTACCATCTGACTTCATCGAGAAGTGGGGCTGCTACATACAACATTTCTCGACAGCCGACATGTGGTGCTCGTTGGTGGGCATACTGAGCGTCGTGATTATCGCACTGACACCAAAGTTCAGCAAAAAGATACCAGGTTCGCTCGTTGCCATCATCGTGATGACTATAGCTGCACTGCTGCTCAAGCAGTATTGCGGAGTGACATCTATCGAGACCATCGGCGACCGATTCAACGTGAGCAACGCTATACCCGACATGCAGGTGCCCGTGATGACATGGGAAACCATCAAGAGCCTCGTTGCACCAGCCATGACTATCGCTGTGCTCGGAGCCATCGAGTCGCTACTCTCTGCCACCGTTGCCGACGGTGTGATTGGCGACCACCATAATTCTAACACCGAGCTTATTGCACAGGGTGTAGCCAACCTCGCTTCGCCACTCTTTGGCGGTATTCCTGCTACTGGCGCTATCGCCCGCACCATGACCAACATCAACAACGGCGGACGCACACCTATAGCCGGCATCATACACGCTGTAGTGTTGTTGCTCATCTTCCTCTTCTTCATGCCACTCGCCAAATACATTCCGATGGCATGTTTGGCTGGTGTGCTCGTCATCGTGTCGTATGGCATGTGCGGATGGCGCTCGTTCGTAGCCCTAATGCGCAATCCTAAGAGCGACGTGACCGTGCTGCTCATCACATTCTTCCTGACTATCATCTTCGACCTAACTGTAGCCATTGAGGTGGGACTCATCATCGCATGTCTGCTCTTCATGAAGCGTATGTCGGAGACAACTGACGTGAAGGTGATAATGGACGAAATCAACGAGGAGTCGGACATCGTAAAGGGCAATCTTGAGCACTTGACCATTCCACAGGGCGTAGAAGTATACGAAATCAATGGTCCGTACTTCTTCGGAGCCGGCAATAAGTTTGAGGAAATTATGGCTTCGTTCGGCGACCGTCCTAAGGTGCGCATCATACGTATGCGTAAGGTGCCGTTCGTAGACTCAACGGGTATACACAATCTCTCTAACCTCTGCCAGATGAGCAAGAACGAGGGTATACAGATTGTGCTGTCGGGTGTCAACGAGAAGGTGCACTCACAGTTGCAGAAAGCACACTTCTACGACCTTATAGGCAAGGACAATATCTGTAGCCACATCAACCTTGCACTGGAACGTGCAAAAGAAATCATCGCATAAAACAGCGATGATTTCACAATAATCTTCATTATTTGTCGTTTATTTAGTAATTTTGCAAACTAATATTATATACGAATAATGAAGAAAACCATTGTCAGCATATTGCTCGCCTTATCAGCGACCGCCTTACAAGCGCAGGAAAGCCAAACGGCATACAACTTCCTGCGCTTGCCAGTAAGCGCACACGCAGCCGCATTAGGAGGCGACAACGTGACTATCATCGACGACGACGCGTCGCTGATGTTTCACAATCCAGCACTGCTGTCGTCAGTGGGCGACAAGACAATAGGGCTTAACTTCATGACATACATGGCTGGCTCGACTACAGCCAGCGCGTCGTTCAACCGTAACGTGGGCGACAAAGCATCGTGGGCAGTGAGTGGACAGTTTGTCAACTATGGTTCAATGCGCGAAATGGATGCTGAGGGACAACAAACGGGTGATTTCTCAGCCAAGGACATTGCCGTGGCGGGATATTTCTCGTATATGCTGTCAAACCGCATTACGGGTGGTATAGCTGCCAGAATTGTCACATCGTATATAGGCAACTACAACAGCATGGGCGTAGGATTTGACCTCGGATTAAACTACTTCGACCCAGACGACGACCTCTCAATATCACTCGTGGCAAAGAATCTCGGTGGACAACTCAAGGCTTACGAAGACGAGTATGACCCTATGCCCATCGACATACAAGCCGGTGTGAGCAAGAGATTTGAACATACACCATTCAGAGTGTCGGCTACACTCGTAGACCTCAACCACTGGAACTATAAATTTGTAAACCATCTTGTGCTCGGTGTAGATGCTGAGCTGTCGCAGTCGTTGTGGCTGGGAGCCGGATACAACTTCAGACGAGCCGACGAGATGGGCATAAACAGCGGCGACGGCAAGGCTTCGCACGGAGCTGGACTGTCATTGGGAGCCGGAATCAACCTCGACCGATTTAAGGTGAACATCGCTTATGGCAAGTATCACGTGTCGAGCACGTCAATCATCATCAACGCAGCATTCAACTTATAAACTAAATATGAAGAAAATCGTTATCGCCATCGACGGCTATTCATCGTGCGGAAAGAGCACAATGGCTAAAGACCTTGCCAAGGAAGTGGGCTATATATATGTAGACACGGGTGCTATGTACCGTGCAGTGACGCTGTTTGCAATGCGTGGCGGCATGTTTGACGACAAGGGCGCCGTCAATGCCGACCAACTTGAGAAGGCTCTGCCCGAAGTGAATATTTCATTCAAGCTCAATAGCGAGACTGGACGTCCCGAAACTTGCCTCAATGGTGAGGTGGTGGAGCAGCAGATACGCTCGCTTGAGGTGTCGCAGCATGTCAGCCCAGTAGCAGCATTGCCATTTGTACGTGCCAAACTCGTGGAGCAGCAGCAGGCTATGGGACAGGAGAAGGGCATCGTGATGGACGGACGCGACATTGGCACAGTGGTGTTCCCTAATGCCGAACTGAAGATTTTCGTAACTGCTTCTGCCGAAATACGTGCACAGCGCCGCTTCAAGGAACTGGAAGCTAAGGGTATGCCAGCTGACTTTGACGCAATTCTCAAGAACGTGGAGGAGCGCGACTACATCGACACTCACCGCGAAACATCTCCTCTGAAGCAGGCTGACGACGCTCTGGTGCTCGACAACAGCCACCTGACCATAGCCGAACAGAAGCAGTGGCTCATGGAGAAGTTTGAGGAGCGCACTAAGGAATAAGCAAAATACATCACACACTAATGTTCAACCATTATGGAGAAACTGCAAAACGAATTTCTGACAGTTGAAGTTTCAGACCTCGGTGCCGAACTTCAGAGTATCAAGGACGACGAAGGTAACGAATATCTGTGGCAGGGCGACGACAAGTATTGGGGACGACGCTCACCAATACTGTTCCCTATCGTATGCGGACTGTGGAAAGGCACATACCGCACGGAGGGCGAGACATATCAGCTCGGACGTCACGGATTTGCACGCGACATGAACTTCCGCATCATCAAGCAGACGGAGCAGAGCGTAACATACGCACTGTCGGAGACGGAGCACACAATGCGCCAGTATCCCTACCGATTCATGCTCAGCGTAACATACAAGCTTGTGGGCAACGAGATACATGTCATCTGGCATGTATATAACACCGACTCACGCGAGATTCATTTCCAGATAGGCGCTCATCCGGCATTCAACCTGCCGGGAGTCAGCGAAGGCGAACCAATAAAGGGAGTGCTGAGATTTGACAATACCGACAAAATCGACCGCATTTATGGCAACCACGAGGGCTGCATCACCGACGACCGCTACGAACTGCCTACTCTCGAAGGCGGACTTCTGCCTTTCACCGAGGAGACATTCAAGGACGACGCCATCGTCATCGACCACAACCAGCTGCATGCCATTGAGATTCTCGACCCTAAGGATACACATCCCGTTGTCACAGTCAAGTTTAATGCACCATGTGTGGGCATCTGGACTCCATACGGCAAGAACGCTCCCTTCATCTGTCTCGAACCGTGGTATGGCGTACACGACCACTATGAGTATCGTGGACAGTTCCGCGACAAATATCTCATGAACCACCTACAGCCTGGAGCTTCATTCATGAGCGAATATGTGATTCGCATTGGCGAATAAAGAATAGAACAATAAAACAAACATCCCATCTGAAGAGTGCTTGGTAAACCTCTTAAAAAACAAGAAAATGCAGACAAACAATAAACAAGTGAGCGTGCTGTTTATGCTTTTCAGCACGCTCTTCTGCGTTTGCCTTATCACAGCAAACGTGTTAGAGACAAAGCAAATTTCTATCGGTCCGTTCAGCATAACTGGCGGACTTATAGTGTTTCCAATTTCCTACATCATCAACGACTGCGTATGCGAAGTGTGGGGTTACAGCAAAGCTCGACTGCTTATTTGGCTTGGTTTTGCTATGAACTTCCTCTTTGTGGCGTTTGGTGCTTTGTGCGATGCTCTTCCCGCAGCGCCTTATTGGCACAACGAAGAAGGCTTTCACGCCGTATTCGGACTGGCACCACGCATTGCCTTGGCATCGTTCATGGCGTTTCTCGTAGGCTCGTTTGTCAATGCCTACGTGATGAGTCGCATGAAAATCAACTCTGGCGGCAAGAACTTCTCGGCACGTGCCATCATGTCGACAGTGTATGGCGAGGCTGCCGACTCGGTGATTTTCTTCCCATTGGCACTCGGTGGAGTTGTACCTCTCAAGGAGTTGCCCGTGCTCATCATCTCGCAGGTGGTGCTCAAGACGCTCTACGAAATCGTCGTATTGCCAGTGACAATACGTGTAGTCAAGGCTACAAAGCGTCATGAGGGCGAGGACACCTTTGACAATGATGTGAACTATAGTGTTTGGAAAATATTTAATATCTAAAGAATAATGGCAACAAACTCAGAAAACCGCCGCGACGAGGGCTTACAGGCTCTCGGCGCCAAGACACGCTACCGCGACGACTATGCTCCGGAAGTGCTCGAATCGTTCATCAATAAGCACCAGGGCAACGACTATTGGGTGCGCTTCAACTGCCCGGAATTTACATCACTATGCCCTATCACCGGACAACCCGACTTCGCCGAGATACGCATTGCGTATGTACCCGACGTTAAAATGGTGGAGAGCAAGAGTCTAAAGCTCTATCTCTTCAGCTTCCGCAACCACGGCGACTTCCACGAAGACTGTGTAAACATCATCATGAAGGACCTCATCCGACTGATGGATCCGAAGTATATTGAGGTGACTGGCATTTTCACACCACGTGGAGGCATCAGCATCTGGCCATACGCCAACTACGGCAAACCAGGAACCAAGTATGAGAAACTTGCCGAAGAACGCTTTGCCAAGCACGACATGTAATCGAATATTGCGGAAAATCAACGGAAATTCAGCTATAAAATAATAAAAGGTGCAACTGTCTGTCAGCTGCACCTTTTATTATTTTATAGCATTTAATTAGTATTCAGTGATCCCGTTGGGATTCAAACCCAAGACCTTCAGAACCGGAATCTGACGCTCTATTCAGCTAAGCTACGGGACCCTAACCACTGCCTATTTATTAATAAGCGGTTGCAAAGATACTAATTATTATTAAGAATGACGAATTTAGCAAACTAAATTATTGTCATGGCAAATCATGCCATCCTATTAGTACCACTCCACAGCATTGCTGTAGCCCGAGCGTTTGTCATACTTCAAGGCATCGGTGAGCGTTGCGGCGTTGCAGCGGAACGAGAAATTGTAGCTGGTGTACGGAGCAAGCACCACCGAGCACGACATATTGAAGCAATGGAGGTCGCGCTGCAGAGAGGCTGTTGTCATGGAGAGGTCGTGCTGATCGAAGTCGTAACCCGTAGAGAACGAGATGTTCCAACCGTCGCTCAGACGAACATTTCCACTGACATTGAGGTTCTGTGAGAACTTGTATGGATAGCGCATTGTCTTGGTGTTGAACTTGCCACCAGTATTCTCGAGCATCGTGATGCCATAACCGAAGGTCAACGACCACGGCATAGAGAATCGCATGTAGCCATCCTGGTCGGTCTCGGCCTTGCCACCGCCACTCTTCTTTTTAGCTCCACGCTGACCATTTATCATCGCATCGTCCACATTCGACTCAATGTCGGTGTCGGTGCCTTCCTCGTCGTCCTTATCCTTGTTCTTATTGTTGTCGTTGTCACTGCCTCCACCAAACCATTTCTTGATCTTATCTGGTGTCAGCGTGAACGAGAAGTTCTGTGATGTACCCTGGAAACGTCCGAACTTGCCCATACCCCACATAGTGTGGTTGCCCACATACGGATGTCCATTCTTGTCGAGTTCGTAGGCATACGAGGCGAAGACAGCGGTCATATTGAACGTGTAGTTCTTCCACCACTTCAGTCGGATACGCATAGTGAGGTCGGAAAGCGGTTTCTCCTTGGCAGCCATGTTGTAGCTCATAGAGAGTCCGAGTTCGTCGATGATACTTATCTTCTTGATACCCGTTGTGTCCTTGTCCGACTTAACCTTCATCTCCACATTGTTCGAGAGGTCGAACGAGATGTTGCCAGTCTTGCCCTTGCCCGGCACACCATATAGTTGTCCAGTGTAAGGCGAATACTCTACGAGTTCAACCGAACCATCGGCATTGGTGCGCTGATAGGTCTTGTAGTAGCCATAACGCGACGACGAGAAGTCGGGAGCGTAGCTATAGTTGATTGACGGCGTTATGACATGGCGCACAGCTTGTATCTTGTCGCCGAATATCTTGCGACTTGGGAGATAGAATCCGTAGAGCTTAGTAGACAGACCTATGGAGAAGTTGTAGTCGTAGACGTTGTTGAATCCATAGATGGTGTCGTTCTTCACCTTCTGCGTCTGCTCGTCCCACGACTGCTCCACCTTGTGTGTGTACATACGGTCGTGGAAGTTGAACGACGGCGACACGTTGATGTAGTTGAACAACGTGAAGTTGCCAGAGATTGGAATATTGTGATTCCATCCATTGCGCCAATCCTTCACCAGATTGGAGTGCATGAGTTTGTCCTCCTTGGTGTTGATGCTATTGGAAATCTGACCCGTATACGACATCGAGATTTTCTCATACCATCGTTCGTCGCCCACCACATGCTTGCGTTTGAAGGGATAGAATCGCGAGAGCGAGATGTTGAGGTCGGGCAGCGTCATGGCTATCGTCGAGTCGCGCATGTTCTGCGAGAGGTTGGCAGTGCTCGACAGCGAGAGTCCGATGCTTGAGAATGTCGTGCTCCACGACACAGATGAAGTTCGGGTAGACTGTGTGAGCGTCTGCGGATTGTAGAGCGAGTTGAGATTGTTGCGCTCATAGCTCGACGTGGCGAAGTTGACACTTGCCGATAGCGAGCTGTATGGATTTGCCTTAGTGTCCTGTCGGTGGCTCCACTGCACCTTGAACGATGTCTGACGTGCAAAGTCGGGCATGCCCTTGTCGCCTGTCTTGGTGTCTTGATAGCTGAAGTAGAAGCTACCAGAATAGCGATAGCGCTTGTTATAATTGCTTGCCGCTGACACTCCCCACGAACCCTTGGTGTAGATTTCGCCAAGGAGTTTGAGGTCCCACTTGTCGTTCATGGCAAAATAGTAGCCACCATCGCGCAGATAGAAGCCACGGTCGTTCTCGTCGCCGTATGTAGGCATGATGAATCCCGACGAATAGCTCTTGGTGAATGGGAAGAAGCCGTATGGAATAGCAAGTGGCAATGGTACGTCTGCCACTACGAGATAAGCCGGACCGAACACCACATCCTTGCCTGGGCGCACCTTAGCACGCGACAGAGCGATGTAGAAGTCGGGATGCTTGGCATCGCATGTAGTGTAGCGACCATGCTGCAAATAGATGTCACCATTGGCACTGCGCTTCGATAATTGGCTCTGCAAGAATCCATCCTCCTGCTGTGTGTAGACACTGGAGATGAGTCCCTTCTTGGTCTTGAAGTTGAATGCCATGGTGTCGCTCTCGTATTTGTCCTGTCCCATGTTGAAGACTGGGTTGCCAATAAGCTTGCGTCCTGTAGAGTCGGCAGGGTCGTGTCCACCAGTGGCATGTACAAGCGACGAGTCGATACTCATATGTATCTTCTCAGCGGCAAGGTCCATGTTCTCGTATTTCACCGTTGACGAACCGTAAAGACGCGCTGTCTTGGATGTAGCGTCGTATACAAGCGAGTCGTTGGCAGAATATTCCACTGGCGAGTTGATGCCATTAGCACGCTGTCTATTGATAGAGTCGAGGCGTATGGAGTCGTCAATAGCTCTGTTGTGATGATAGATGGCGAGCTGGAGCGAATCCATCTTGGTGGTGTCTACAGCGGCACTGCCCACGGAGTCGTGCAACATAGCAGCCAGAGTGTCAGCCTTTATGGTGTCGTCGACGATGGACATAGAGTCGCGCATCATTATCTTTCGCGCCTTCTTGCGTTGGGCGAAGGGTGTATCGGTAGCTGCCATCACAAAGATGACGGCACACAGAAGAAGGGCTATGACGGTCTTGGTTCTCAATTTCTTATATGTTCGTATAGTACTGTTCGTTACAATTCGGGCTCAAAGAGCCTCTTCATTTCGCGGAATCGCTCTAATGTGTCGCCGCCAAACTTGGCGAGTGAGCGTTCTGCCTGTTCAATCGTCTTCTCACGATCGAGATGTGTCTTCGAGTAGAATTTGTCGGCATAACAAATGAGCCTTTCCTCGATGGTCTCTGGCTGGAGGTCGTGATGTGGCAAAGGCAGGTCTTGTGAAACGATATCGTCGAGTGTAAGTCCGGCTCCAGTATGGCGCTCACAAACGCGGGCGTATCTTTCTGGCAGTCCCTCCTCGCGCAGCATCTCGGCTCCGCAGATGCCATGACGGATGTATGGCTCGGTGCCGTGGCACTCGATGCCGGGAGCGTTGACACGTATTATGCCTATGTCGTGCAGCATGGCTGCCTCACGCACAAAGTCGGTGTCAATGTTTAGTTGGGGGTGTAATGCAGCAATCTGCAGCGCACGATGCGCTACAGACTGGCTATGTGTGAGGAGGATGTGGCGCAGCGCGTCGCATCCTCCGTAGTATTTGTCAATGATTTGTTCGTACATTACTTATGTATTACTCGTGCTCGCGCTCGATGTATGCAATGACGTCACCCTTAGATACCTTTGAGCCACGCTTAGCGTTGATTTCAACAAGTTTGCCACCGAGAGCTGCTGGCACCTCTACAAACTCGCCCCAAGGAGCCTGGATGTAGCAGAGGATGTCGCCCTCCTTGTATTCCTTGCCGATGAACGGTTCAACTGTAGGAGCGCACTCACCCTCGCCTGAGAACTCCCAGTAGATGTCGCCCTTAACTGGAGCAACGATGGCATCTGCCTTGGCATGCTTGTAAGCGCTGAGCTGTTCGGGCGAAAGATTGGCACCGAGCTTGGCGTCCTTGAGCTTCTGAAGGTCGGCGAGGAAGTTCTTCTTAGCCTGACCACTCTTGAGATTGCGATACTGCTCTGGGTGCATAGCCAACTCGAAGAGTTCCTCATCATCCTGACCATACTCCCAACCATTCTCGTCCATCTCCTTGCGGAAGTCGTCGAGAGCGTCGGTAAGCAATGTGTGAGCATCAACATCAGTGAATTCGCGACCCTGCTTCTTAGCAAGTTCAACGAGTTCTGGGTCGATAGTGCCAGGAATCTTGCCCGACTTGCCGAGAATCATACCCCACATCGACTCGTCCATCATCACGAAGCGACCCTTGCCCTGCTCGATGGTGAGGAGGTTCATGAGGGCGATGTTCTTGACATACTGCGAGAACGGAGTAACCAATGGAGGATAGCCTACGCGCGGCCATACATATTCCACCTCGTCGAAGAGCTTGATGAGGAGGTCGTCCATAGAAAGCTCGTCCTCGCCCTTCTTCTTGCGTACATTATTAATAGTGGTGCGCATACCGCCAAGGTCGGCCATCATAGAGCCCATCATACCGCCAGGCAGACCGCAACCGAGAAGGAGCGACGACATAATCTTGTTGCCCGGGTTGATGAAGTAGCCAAGCCACTCGTCGATGAACTCCTGGGTGAGGGCGCGAGCCTTCATGTAGGCCGACATGTTGATTTCGGGCACTTCGAAGCCCTCGTTCTTCAACATGCTGATGACAGAGATAACGTCCGGATGAACCTTACCCCATGAGAGCGGCTCGATGGCTGTGTCGATGATGTCGGCACCGTTGTTGCACACCTCAAGGATAGAGGCCATAGAGAGGCCAGGACCTGAGTGGCCGTGATACTGGATGATGATTTCAGGATGCTTGTCCTTGATCATCTTTGTCAGCTTGCCGAGGAATGCCGGCTGGCCGATGCCTGCCATGTCCTTCAAGCAGATTTCCTCTGCGCCAGCGGCAATCACCTGGTCGGCGATGTTCATGTAGTATTCCAGAGTGTGAACCGGAGAGTTGGTGATGCACAGAGCGCACTGCGGAGTCATTCCGCCCTCCTTTGCCCACTTGATGCTGGGGATGATATTGCGAACGTCGTTCAGTCCGTCGAAGATACGTGTGATGTTGGTACCCTGCTTTGCCTTAACCTTATACATAAGGGCGCGAACGTCGTCGGGCACAGGATACATACGCAAAGCGTTGAGACCACGGTCGAGCATGTGGGTCTTGATGCCAGCCTCGTTGAAAGGCTTGCAGAAGGCGCGCACAGCATCGTTAGGATTCTCGCCGGCGAGAAGGTTTACCTGCTCAAAGGCACCGCCGTTGGTTTCAACACGGGCGAAGCAACCCATCTCGATGATAACGGGAGCGATGCGCTCCAACTGGTCTTTGCGTGGCTGGAACTTGCCAGAAGACTGCCACATATCTCGATAGACGAGACTGAATTGGATTTTCTTTTTCATCTCTATTCCTTGTTATATATATATTTCTTGTTTGGCGAGCATGCTCTCATTGCATGCCTTGGGGCATGGACACACTCTTTCAAATGTGCAAAATTAGAGAAAAAAATCCAAATAAGGGTACAATGAAAGTATTTTTTGATTTTTTATGCGTCATGCCAACCGTAAGGCTTGCCAAGAGTTTTAGAATTTAACGACTCTGCCGCCGTCTTCGGTCTCCTCGATTGTCACCTTTGTGGCATCCTCAGGCAGCAGATCCTCAATGAGTTCGGGCCATTCGAGGAAGCAGAGCGAACCGCTATAGAAATAGTCCTCATATCCCATGTCGTACACCTCGTCGAGCTTCTTGATGCGATAGAAGTCGAAGTGATATATAGAGTCGCCTGTTGTGGCACTCTGATACTCGTTGACAATGGCAAAAGTGGGCGATGTGATGACGTCGTCTACGCCAAGTTGCTCGCAAATGGCCTTGACGAATGTTGTCTTGCCGGCACCCATCTTGCCGTAGAAGGCGAACACTTTGCCGTCGCCCATATTCTCGATGAATTGCTTGGCAGCCTCGTTGATGTCTGCCAGTGAGTTTATTCTGATTTCCATTCTTATATTTTATTTATCGTTTTTATTTACTTACTCTTGTTTCTTGCGCTCAGTGTTATCAATGGTATGAGCATTTCTTCCATCGATATACCGCCATGCTGGAATGTGTCTTTATAGTAGGACACATAATAATTGTAGTTGTTGGGATAGGCAAAGAAGGTGCTGCCTGTGGCAAAAACATACGATGTCGAGATGTTGGGGGTGGGCAACTGTGCCTCATGTGGATTCTTGATGACAAAGATGTCCTTCGACTGGCAGTTGAGATTCTTGCCAAGTTTGTAGCGCAGGTTGGTGTTGGTGTTGCGGTCGCCGATTATCTTCACCGGTTTTGAGGCTCGTATTGAGCCGTGATCGGTGGTGAGTATTATCTTGCAGTCTATCTGCGAGAGGGCTTTCAGCAAGTCTGCCATCACTGAATGGCGAAACCACGAGAGCGTGATGGAGCGATAAGCCGACTCGTTGTTGGCAAGTTCGCGCACCATCTTCGACTCCGTTCTGGCATGCGACAACATGTCTATGAAGTTGACAACGATGACATTGAGGTCGTTCTTGGTGAGTTCGCCAAGTCGTTCCAGCAGTCGGTCGGCTCCCACCGAGTCGTTGATTTTGTGATATGAGAATGTGTCGCGTCTACGATAGCGTTCTATCTGCGTGCGCACAAGCGGCTCCTCGTTGAGATTCTTGCCCTCCTCCTCGTCCTCGTCAACCCATAATTCGGGAAACATTCGTTCTATCTGTTCGGGCATAAGTCCTGAGAAGATGGCGTTGCGTGCATATTGTGTCGCCGTCGGCAGTATGCTCATGTATATATCCTCCTCGATGTCAAACATGTCGCCTATCTCCTGAGAGAGCACACGCCACTGGTCGTAGCGGAAATTGTCGATGACAATGAGGAAAACCTTCTCGCCCTCGTTGATAATCGGAAACACCTTGCGCTTGAAGATGTCTGGACTCATCAGCGGACGCTCTGTCTGTCCTGGCTTCACCCAGTCCATATAGTTGCGCTTGATGAACTTGGCAAATCCGTTGTTAGCCTCTTCCTTCTGCATATTGAGCATCTCGGTCATATTGGAGTCGGCAGAACTGAGTTCAAGTTCCCAATGCACAAGTCGTCTGTATAGTTCCTTCCAGTCGTCCATCGTCCTACTGTCCATTATCTGCATGGCTATATTCTGGAAGTTCTGCTGATAGCCCGTCTGCGTCACCTCTGTCACAATCTGTTTCTTGTGGATGTTCTTCTTGAGTGTCAGCAGTATCTGGCTCGGATTGACAGGCTTGATGAGATAGTCGGCTATCTTTGAACCGATGGCTTGGTCCATGATGTTCTCCTCCTCGCTCTTGGTCACCATCACCACTGGCGTGGCTGGCTGTATCTCCTTGATTTGCTGTAGTGTCTCAAGTCCAGTGAGTCCGGGCATCATCTCGTCGAGCATGATGAGGTCGAACGTGTGCTGTCGACACTCCTCGATGGCGTCGGTGCCATTGCTCACCGTCACCACCTCGTAGCCTTTCTTTTGCAGGAATATGATGTGGGCACGAAGGAGTTCTATCTCGTCATCGCACCAAAGCAAATATCCATTTGTCATTATTCAATCGTGTTTATGGTTGGATTAAAAACCTTCAAGGTCGTAATATTCGTCCGTGTCATAGTCATCTGCCTTCTGCTTGGCAGGCTGCTGCTTCTTGGGAGCTGTCGGCTCAGACTTTGGAGCAGATAGGACAGTCTTGGGAGCAGTCTTCTGCTTAGGCGCCGGCACTATGTCGTCTCCGAAATAGAATTCGTCCTCAAGAGGTTTTGAAGAAGGTTTCTCTGTTGGAACGGACTCATTCTTCACTGGCTCCTCCAGTATAGTCTCTCCGCCCACATTGTCACTATCAGGCTGCACCTCTGGTATCACCAAGACATTGCCACCGTTGTCTGGCTTGTCGAAGTCGTCAAGCACATCGTCTGCCTTCTTGTCGTCGTGCTGTTGCGGCTCCGTCGTTATGATGTCGGGCTCGTTGAGCAGCGGAGTGTCTATAGTAGGCAGCGGAGCGAAATGCTCGTTGTAGAACTTCTCGTAGTCGGCATAGCTATATTGGCGACCGAGCAACGGCAGATTAGCCTCGCTTATCACAAACGTTCGGGCATGTGCAATAAGTCGTGCCACTGTCTCCTGACGATGTATCTGGCGAGCATACTGCAACGCCTCGTCGTAGTTGCGGAATCCGCTGACGCTCATACGATGGAGTCCGTCGGCATCCTCTATCTGTATCTCGAAGTTGCGCACAAGATAACTTGTGAAGTTATAACGTGCCAACTGGAAGAGCATGCGGTTCTCGTCTATAGAGTCGGGATGATATACTATGGTGTAGACGAATGGTGCTATGCGGTCGGCAGTGAATGTGCGCACTGCGGTGGAGTCGCTGTCGCGCAACACTACCGTGCGACGGTCCCACACTCCAGCAAGGTCGAACTTGCCACCGTGCAGACGTCTGCCCTCGCCCACTCCCTTGACTATCATACCTGCCAACTGAGCCACGCCACTCTGCGGATATTTCTCCACTACGGTCTTCATGTCTGCCAGACATCCTTCGGCATCACCCTCATTGAGTTTGCCGAGTCCACCGATGAAGAGGAACTTGTCGCGGTTGGCACCAAGTGGAAATCTGTCGTTAGAAATGCGCACATTGGCTGCCACATCATTATATCTCGAAGCCTTGAAAGCATCGTATGTAGCTGCATATAGCGAGTCTTCAATAGCCACTCCGAAACGTGCGTTCTCCACATAATGAGGGTCGCTCAGCAGAGTGGTCCACTCGTTGTCGGGATGATTCTTCTTCAACAAGTCCACATATCGCTGCGCCATCTGCTCCTCGTGCTTGCGCATGTAGAGCAAGTAGAGATGATAGTAGGCATCTGCCATGCGCTCATAGTCGGCATAGTTGTCTACAAGACGACGCAGACTCTTCTCGGCAAGGGGCAAATTGTCGAGCTTGTCCTTGAAGATGACTCCCGAATTGAAGAGTCCATCCTCTATCATCTTGTTGCTTGCCTCTATCTGGTCGGTGCTGAATGGTATCTGTGCCAAGTAATACTCACGACGGTGGGGGTCGTTCTGCACGCTGTCGGCTATCTGCGACAACGAGTCGGCAACAGCCTCAGCATGAGCTATAGAGTCGAGTTGTTCGGTGGTAAGCTCTGGTGCATCGCTCTCAAGTGCCACCACAGTCTTGTTGACACGCTGCCAGTTGTCCACATTCTCGCGCTTGCCCCACTGCTTCTGGAACGCCGCCTTGCCTTGACTCACGGCTATAGGATTGTAGAAATACCACTGTGCATTCTTGTTCTGCTGATTCTGCTGTGCAGCGTTAGGACGATTCTGCTGCAACATGTTGTTGCCACCATTCTTGCTGATGGTCTGCTGAGCCTCATCTTCCTGCTGCTTGCGACGCTCCTCGCGCTCCTTGCGTTTCAACTCGGCTATGGTGCGGTCGATGGCAGCGTTGCGGTCGGCGTCGCTCATACGTGCGAGCGACTGTAGCGAGTCTTGCAGATGCACAGCGTCGGTATAAGGCACGAGTTGGTCGAGCACCTTCGAACGGTCGGCAAGCTGTTCATAGTCCTTGCGCTCCTTGTCGAGCAGTCCGATGGCAGCTCCATAGCAGCGCTGTGCGTCGTTATAGCGCTCCATGTCCCAATAGATGTCGCCCAGACGCAGCAGCAACACGCCCTTCTCTATGCCCGAACGAGTGGCTTTGGCGGCTCCACGCTCATAGGCTGATATGGCATTGACAGTGTCGCATCGGCTAATATAGATGTTGCCGATGGCATAATACACCTGGTCGAGATAGTCCTTGTTCTTGTCCGAAGCCGCCATACGCTTCAGTCTGCCTATCATCTGCTTTGACTGTGTCGACGACATCACCTCGCTCATGGCTATACGTGCGTTGAACTCCACCTCATAGGGCGGATTGAGACGCACCACATGGCGATATGCCTTCATAGCCTCGGCATTGTTGCCTACGGCTGTCTGCAACTGTCCCATGAGATACCATTCACGGGCACGCTGCTTGCGTCGCATCTCATGCTTGATGACACGGCGCAAATAAGGTATGGCACGCTGATAATCGGCGGTGTGAATGTAGTAGTCGGCATAGGTATAATCCCATTCCTTCTGTGCCGACCAGTGTATGGAGTCGCGCTCTATGCCACGTATCACGTCCTCGGCATCATACAGCCAACCCTCCTCTATGTAGCATTTGGCAAGCCATGCACGCGACTTGGCATATATGGCAGGCTGCGTCTGATATAGACGTCCCATGTAGGCAAATGTGGCAGCAGCCTCGTCGAACGCTCCCTTATAAAACTGCGAACGTCCCATAAGCATCCACGCACGCCAAAGGAATGGATTGTACTCGCGGCGCGAGAGCCACTCGATGTCGCGCTCGGTCTTGCGACGATTCTTGGTCCACTGCGGACGGCGCTTGATGCTGTGCTGTTTGATGGTCTTCTGACTCTTCTCGATGGCACGGTCAAAATTGGCTTTGCCTATCTCACGGCTCTGCTTGTTGCCTACAGTGTACAGCGGAAGTATCTCGGTGAAATTATCCTTGTTGCCGTTTTCCTTCTCAAGCGAGCCGTCGATGTAAGCCAACGAACCATTATAATAAGTGTTATAACGTGCCTTGAAGGCATGCCACGCTCTCGTCTTGGCTGTATTTTTTTGCGTAGAACATCCTGTCGCAGCCATAACAATAGCCGCGATAAAGAGCAGGATGATATGTATGGAACGGAATCTTTTCACCTCTTCAAATCAGTTGTCGGATATCATCATCACCACTTCGTCCTTAATCTGGTCGGGCAGTTCAATGCCACGCAGATTTAGACTGCGACACCATGCCGCCACCTCGTCCTGACGCATGGTGTAGAGCACGTCCGAGAACTGCTCTGCCTCATCGTCAGTGTATTGGCTTGAGGGGCGACCGCGGTATGTGTCAAGCTCCTCGTCGTCAAAATACTCGATGGGCTTGGTCGATGCTTCCATCATGCAGTCTTGCTCACACTTGGTGGCAGCCGTACCATCACACGTGGCACAGGTCTGCGCCACGGTTATCGGCTCATCGTCGCCGTGATTGCCACGGTTGGAAAAAACCGAATATAAGGCGGCAAATAAGCCGAGTGCCACTATTGAAAGTATGAGTATGTACATTGTTTCGTTGTTGTATGATGCTTTTTTATTTTACTTTTTCTATCTCCCATCCCGCTTGTTCGAGGTCGTCCCAGAATTGTGGATACGACTTTGTCACTACATGCGGATTGTTGATGCGCAGTCCGGGATACTTGATGGCAGCCGGAGCAAACGCCATAGCCATGCGATGGTCTTCGTATGTGTTGATAGGCTCAAACGTAGGTTCACAGCGTGTGCCGTCCCAAATGAGTGTGTCGTCGTTCTCATCGCGCAGCACATAGCCAAGTTTCAGAAGCTCGCGCTTGAGTGCTTCGATGCGGTCGGTCTCCTTTATCTTCAGACTTGCCAGTCCGGTAAAGCGGAACGGGATGTCCATCAGCGCACATGTCACCACCACTGTCTGCGCCAAATCGGGAGCCGCCACAAAGTCGTAGTCGAGACGTGGCAGCATACATGGCAATTTCTTTAAGCGCACAAGTGGCATAGCTCCTGCCTCAGTGGTAGAGAAACGTGTCTTCACACCGAGCAGCGAGAATATATACTTGACAATAGAGTCGCCCTGTTTTGACGCGTCAAACAGTCCCTCGAAGCACACCGACGACTCCATGTCGGCTGTAAGCGCCATCATCTCATACCAATAAGACGACGCACTCCAGTCGCTCTCTATCAGATAGCGATGCTGAGTGTATGGACGCGGATTCACCTTCACCGTGTCCACATCGCTCCAGTCGGCATCAGCACCAAACTCGCGCATCATCCACAGTGTGAGGTCGATGTATGGACGCGAAGCAATGCCACCCGTCATCTTCAATTCAAGTCCGTTCTTCAGCACCGGACCTATCATCAGCAATGCCGATATATACTGCGAACTGATGTTGGCAGGCACCTCAAGACGACCTCCCTCCAGAGGATGTCCCTTGACACGAAGTGGCGGATAGCCCTCCTCCCCAACATATTCTATATCAGCTCCGAGATAGCGCAAGGCATCAACAAGAATGGCAATAGGGCGACGCTTCATGCGTTCGGTGCCAGTGATGACATGCTCGCCATCGGTGACAGACAGATAAGCGGTCATAAATCGCATAGCCGTTCCGGCTGCCTTGATATCTATTTCATAAGGTTTGTACATCAAAGCATTTACGATTACTTCCGTATCATCACACACCGAGAGATTCTGCGGCAATATGTCGCCATTAGATAGAGCGTGTATAATCAACGCACGATTGCTGATGCTTTTTGACGACGGCAACTTGACTGTCGCATCAAGAGAAGACGGAGCTTTAAGTATATATTGCATATCTTATAATGTGTATTTATTGGTAAGACTATGCAAAGATAAAAAAATAAATCCAAGTACGTCAAAAAGTCGCCCATAAATTTGGTGAATTCATAATTACTTAGTATCTTTGCACTCGCTTTTGAGGAGTACGGGATGTAGCGCAGTTGGTTAGCGCACGCGTCTGGGGGGCGTGAGGTCGCTGGTTCGAGTCCAGTCATCCCGACTTACAAGGGGTTAAGATACTGATATTCAGTGTTTTAACCCCTTGTCGCTTAAAAATACTCGGCGACAAGTCGGTGTACATCCTTTTCAGAACAATAAATTACGCCACCGACTTAGCATAGTTAAATTAATTTTACCCATACTACTATGTATCATCTTGATCCAATGCAAGCTCTATTTTTAGTCCTCACTCTGACCATTCTTTTCATGGTCAGAGGCACCAATCGAAGCGGAAAAAAATTCTTCGATAGAGTCGAAGACTCTAACTACGAGCTTAAGTCCGCAAAAGAATGGGGCTATACATCTACATATTATTGGGAAATGAAAAGGCACGACATGATGTTTCGTGACGGACAATGGTTGCCAATGTATATAGAAAACGATTTAAAAAATCCTTATCTAATAGAACAGATGCGCAAGAAAGACCTTGTCCTCGACAAATACAATCACTGGGTCTTTACTGGAAAGACGCTCGAAAAGCTCAGAAATTTGAAGGCCTTGTATTGGCAGCAACCTGTCAAACAAAAGAAATAGAAAAAGACAGAGAGCCTAATTGCACTTCATGATGTGAATGAAGTGCAACTACCTAAATATTGTCAGCTGCACGGCGTATGCGGTCGCTGAGGTCAACAAGAGCACCACGAAGTTGTTCCTTCTCCTTATCCGTAAAACCGCCCACGCCACCATTGCCGTCTATGCCATACATTTTCTGCTGAAACCACGATACCGACTTGTCAAAGTAAGTGCGAGAGATATTACGCCATGATACAGCCTGTTCGTCCTCACTCCTCAGAGCGTTCATCTCAGCTGTAACTGCGGTACGCTCCTCATCGGTTGTTGCCAAGCGGTTGCGCTCAGCAAGAGCCTTAATCTTGTTCTTATAATCTGCCATAATTATATATCATGTTAAGTATGTGGTCATATTTATCTTTATATATGAGTGGCAATCTGTAGGAGGGTATGGCATCCCTGCCATACCCACTC
>CAKPST010000003.1 GCA_934183355.1 uncultured Prevotella sp. | reverse complement strand
GTGGTTTGCTTGAGTGCTGGTACTGCTGCTGTTCACTTGGCGTTGATTGGCTGTGGTGTTAAGGCTGGTGATGAGGTTTTGGTACAGAGTTTTACGTTCTGTGCCTCGAGTCATCCGATTACTTATCTTGGTGCTAAGCCAGTGTTTGTGGGTTCTGAGGATGAGACATGGAATATGGATCCGGTTTTATTGGAGAAAGCTATCCTTGACCGTAAGGAGAAGACTGGCAAGCTGCCGAAGGCTATTGTGCCAGTTGCTCTGTATGGTATGCCCTACCGCATCGACGAGATTATGGCTATTGCCGATAAGTATGGCATTCCGGTTGTAGAGGATGCTGCTGAGGGTATGGGTTCACGCTTCGATGGTCAGGTTTTGGGTACATTCGGCAAGTATGGTGTGCTGTCGTTCAATGGCAACAAGATGATTACTACTTCGGGTGGTGGTGCAATGATTTGCCGCAATGCAGAGGATGCCAATGAGGTGATGTGGTATGCTACTCAGGCTCGCGATGCTTATCCTTATTATCAGCATACTGCTATTGGCTATAACTATCGTATGTCTAACGTGTGTGCGGGAATTGGTCGCGGACAGATGACTGTGCTTAATGACCATATCGCTCATCATAAGCATGTGCAGAAGTTGTATGAGGAGTTGTTGAAGGACGTTAAGGGTGTGCATATTCATAAGCAGCCTGAGGATAAGCGTTATGATTCTAATTTCTGGCTTTGCGCTGCCACATTGGATGCAGATGTAAAGATTCAAGGTCAGGAGGAAGCCTATAAGGAGGTGATTAAGACTGCCGTGGGTGGTGCAGCAGGTGTGATACATGCTGTTGATTCAGCTACCACCGACTGTCAGCCTAATGAGAATGTTGAGGCTTTGCGTGTGTTTATGCTTGGAAAGAAGGTGGAGTGTCGCCCTGTATGGAAGCCTATGCACAAGCAGCCTGTATATGAAGGTGCTCCTGTTTATACCAATGGGGTAGAGGAAGAACTCTTTAAAGTAGGCTTCTGTTTGCCAGCAGGTCCGTATGTTACGGATGATGATGTGAAGTATATTGTTGAGTGCATCAAGGAAGCTATTAGATAATATAGATGCAACACTTTCATTCTTTTATTGTTAATTTTATCGCATTTCGTTAATTTTTCTCCGTTTTATGTGACGAAATAAAATAATTTTCGTACTTTTGCAGCAGAAATAGAAACTCTATAGTACGGAAAAGGTAAAAAGAGCAAGTTTTCGTTTGTAAAGAGATTGTATAATAAAGATAACATCCCTTCACAAGAACCGAGTAAAAAACAACCAAAACGGTAGATTTATGAACAAGGAATATTTGATTTACAAGTTGTCGGACGAGGTGAAAACATCGTGCAAGATAGACAATGCTTTGTTTCAAAAATATGGCGTCAAGCGCGGTTTGCGCAACGATGACGGCAGCGGTGTGCTCGTTGGTCTCACCAACATTGGTAATGTTGTAGGCTATGAACGTGCCGAAGACGGACATCTTGAGCCAACTGAGGGAAAGTTGTTTTATCGTGGCTACGAACTCGACGACCTTGTAACTCCTATCATAAACGAACGACGTTTTGGTTTTGAGGAGATTGCCTATCTGCTGCTGTCGGGCAATTTGCCAGATAAGGAGGATTTGGACGCATTCCGCGAGCTTATTAATGACAATATGGCGCTCGACCATAAGACTATCGTGCACATCATCGACCTCGAAGGTTCCAATATCATGAACATTTTGGCACGTAGCGTGCTTGAGATGTACACCTTCGATCCTAATCCCGATGACCTCTCTCGCGACAACCTTATGCGTCAAGCTATTGAATTGATAGCTCGTTTCCCAACCGTCATCGCCTATGCGTACAACATCTATCGCCACAGCGTGCAAGGACGTTCGCTCCACATACGCCATCCGCGTGAGAATATGTCCATAGCCGAGAACTTCCTCTATATGCTAAAGCATGAGGATTTCACCGAACTCGATGCTCGCATGCTCGACCTTCTGCTCATCATTCAGGCTGAGCATGGCGGTGGTAACAACTCTACGTTCACCGTGCGTGTGACATCTTCGTCGCGCACCGACACCTATTCGAGCATCGCAGCCGGCATTGGTTCGCTCAAAGGTCCGCTTCATGGTGGTGCCAACATCAAGGTGATAAACATGATTCACCACCTCAAGGAGCAGATACAAGACTGGACTTCGGTAGACGAGATAGACACCTATCTCAATCGCATACTCAACAAGGAGGTGTACGACAAGACAGGACTCATCTATGGCATCGGTCATGCGGTGTACACGCTGAGCGACCCACGTGCCAAAGAGCTGAAACGACTTGCCGGAGAGCTTGCAAAGGAGAAGGGTAGGGAGAATGAATATGAGTTCTTGCGACTCTTGGAGCATGAGGGCATCAAGTGTGTTCAGGCTCATCGCCGCACTAAGAAGCCCATCTGTGCTAATGTCGACTTCTACTCGGGCTTTATCTATGAGATGATAGGTCTGCCACAGGAAATCTACACTCCGATATTTGCCATGGCACGTATCGTGGGATGGATGGCTCACCGCATCGAGGAGCTCAATATGGATGGACGCCGAATAATACGTCCGGCATACAAGAATGTGCTTGACGTGAAGGATTACATGCCCATATCAGAGCGATAAAGTGATAGAAAACAGGATATAATTAACCAATAAACACCAATAAAAGAATGAATGCAAAAGAAACAGTAGAGCGCCTTCAGCAGCGCTTCCCAAACGAGCCTGAATATATACAGGCAGTGAGCCAGGTCCTCGGCACTATCGAGGAAGAGTACAACCGTCATCCGGAATTCGACCGCGCCAACCTCATTGAGCGCCTTTGCATTCCCGATCGTATTATCTCGTTCCGTGTGACATGGGTTGACGACAAGGGCAACGTGCAGACCAACATGGGCTACCGTGTTCAGCACAACAATGCCATTGGTCCGTACAAGGGAGGTATTCGTTTCCATGCATCGGTGAATCCGTCAATCTTGAAATTCCTTGCTTTCGAGCAGACATTCAAGAACTCGCTCACCACTCTGCCTATGGGCGGCGGCAAGGGCGGTTCCGACTTCTCACCACGTGGCAAGAGCAACGCTGAGGTGATGCGTTTCTGCCAGGCGTTCATGAACGAGTTGTATCGTCACATTGGTCCCGACGAGGACGTTCCGGCAGGCGACATCGGCGTTGGCGGTCGCGAGGTGGGCTACATGTTTGGTCAGTACAAGAAGTTGACACATACATTCGTTGGTGTATTGACTGGCAAGGGTCAGGAGTTTGGAGGCTCGCTCATCCGTCCTGAGGCTACTGGTTATGGCAATGTCTACTTCCTCGACAACATGCTCAAGACACGTGGCATCGAGCTTAAGGGTAAGCGTGTCCTCGTAAGTGGTTCGGGCAACGTGGCTCAGTATACTGTTGAGAAGCTCATTCAGTTGGGTGCAATCCCCGTAACACTCTCCGACTCAGATGGTTATATCTACGACCCAGACGGCATCGATGCCGAGAAGCTCGCTTATGTCAAGGAGTTGAAGAACGTGGAGCGTGGACGCATCCGCGAATATGCCGAGGAATATGGCGTTAAGTATGTAGCTGGTGCTCGTCCTTGGGGCGAGAAGGCTGACATCGCACTGCCTTCGGCAACTCAGAACGAAATCGACGGCGACGACGCTCGCACACTTGTTGCCAATGGCGTGATAGCTGTGAGCGAGGGTGCCAACATGCCTTCTACACCAGAGGCTATCAAGGTGTTTCAGGAAGCTAAGTTGCTCTATGCTCCGGGCAAGGCTGCCAATGCCGGTGGTGTGGCTGTGTCGGGTCTTGAGATGAGCCAAAACTCAGAGCGTCTGCGCTGGAGCAGCGAGGAGGTTGACAGCAAGTTGCATGGCATCATGAACGAGATTCATGCCAACTGTGTGAAGTATGGCACTGAGGCAGACGGCTACGTTAACTATGTTCGTGGCGCCAATGTCACTGGCTTCCTCAAGGTTGCCAAGGCAATGATGGCTCAGGGCGTCGTTTAACAATCGACGATTAACGAGTAATTAGCCCAATAATTAACGAGTAATTAACTAATAAATTAACGGATAATTAACCGTGATTAACGACAAAGATTATAAAGTTGTCGTTAATCTGGGTTAATTATCCGTTATTTTTTTTCGTTAATTATGTCGTTAATTTTATTATTAATTTATCTATTGATTGATGATGTTTAGTATTCATCATCTTCTTTTATCGACTTTTCGAATATTATTTCTGGGCTTGGCACACCGCGCTTCATGTCGTTGTAAGCCTTGGTTAGGTCAGAAGTGTCGATGGTGATGTCTGGCCGGACGGGTCGTCCAGGGTCGGTCGTGGAGTGCGAGAACAGCCATTCGTATGTCTTGCGCATATACAGGATGCGAGCCAGTGCTCCGTGTGAGGCACCTCGCAACCAGTTGAATCTCAGACGCTCGTCGTTGTTCGTGTTCTGTAGCTCCTTCACCACCGTCTGCGACTGCTTCACCGATACGGCACGGTCGGCAGTGCCATGCATTATCCATAGAGGCAATTTGCCCAGTCCACTCTTGTCCTTAGCTGAACATCCGCCACAAAGCGCCATCGCCGCCGCAATCTTTTCGGGGTAAGCCGCAGCAAAGTCCATTGTGCCATAGCCGCCAAGCGACATGCCCAGCACATAAACACGTGTAGAGTCCATGGCATAATTCTTCTTGGTCCATTCGAGAATGTCGTTGAGTTTGTCTGGATTCCACGCCCCGCCCGGATTCTGCGGAACTATCACCAGAGCGTCAATCTGCCTACCTCGCACAATAGCATCAAGCGGTCCGTAGCGTCGCGAACGGTTGATGTCCTTCGAACAGAGGCTTGCTCCGTGCAGAAACATCACCACAGGCGTCGACTCCAACGAGTAGTAATAGTCGGTGGGAGTGTACACCCAAAAGTCGTAGCCGCCCGGAATCTCGCCCTTGACGGGACGCAAAAAATCGTATTGTGCACTGGCTGTCGCACAGAACGACGTCAGGCAAAGTAGGGTGCAGAGTATTCTGAATAATAGCTTTGTCATGATAGTAATGTTTAATATGGTTGGACGCAAAACTACATTAAAAAAACAAGACTGCCAACATTACTGCAAAAATATTTTGCACATTTCTATAATATTATTAATTTAATGGCGTTTTTATCATAACTAAATATAAAAGAAAGGAACTAACCTCATGGATACATCATATTGGGAATTGACAATACGCTTGGGTTTTGCCATGCTTCTTGGTGGAGCCATCGGCATAGAGCGCGAATATAGAGCCAAAGAAGCAGGATTTCGCACTCACTTTCTTGTTGCCTTAGGCAGTGCGCTGTTTTGCGTGGTGTCGCAGTTTGGCTTCGGCTTCGACCTCAAAGACTCGTCGCGAGTGGCGGCCCAGGTGGTTTCGGGCATCGGTTTTCTTGGCGCCGGAACCATCATCTTTCAGAAAAACGTGGTGCGCGGACTCACTACGGCAGCCGGACTATGGGTGACGGCAGCCATCGGACTGGCGTGTGGCACGGGCATGTTCATGGCAGGCACCCTCACCACGCTCATGGTTATGCTCGGATTGGAGGTGTTGCATGCCCTCATTCCGCAGCATGGAGTCACCACCGTCGAGCTGTCGTTCTCGGCACCCACAATGGACAGCGTCAGCAACTTCATCAATCGCATACGCCATGAGGGAGTGGAGGTGCAGTCGTACGAGATGCGCGAGCGCAACACGTCGAAAGACAAATTTCTTGAGGTGAACGTTCAGCTCAAGATGAAACGCGACACAGCCAACAATTTGCAACTGCTCGACTACATGAACGGATTCACCGACGTGTCGATATTGGCAGCCGAGGGATGAGTCTGTAAGGTGTTAAAATAGTCCATGAATGTGCAAATCATTAACTAAATGCCCAAATTTATTTGCATTTTATGACCAAATCGCATGTTTTAACACTGTTTAGATAAAAAAGATGCCAAAAAATTTTGCGGCAATTAAAATATTCACTACTTTTGCAAGTAGTTAATAATAACGCTAAAAGTAGCGAAGATTTTTTGATTTGTTTTAGTAGATTAGTTTTTAAGTAGTTTGTTTTTGAGAATCGGATGTCGGGAGACAGCCGATTTTTTTATTGCTTATTATTCTCGTCAGATGTCGTTATTCTTGTTGATTTTGTATAACTTTGTATACGAAAACAACGATTAACCATTACATATAAAGTGAAATCAGAATGAAACAACCCTTTGATATCAAGACACTCGTGCTCTGCATCATAATATGTGGCGGAACATACTTGCTGACACACTCGCTGAGCATCACTGCCGGAGTGGCAATATTGCTGTATGTGCTCGACAGAGTATTAGGAGCATGGGCAGACAAGAAGGACAAAGAATATTTCAATAAAGACCAGGACAATGGAGAAACTCATTAATCTATACACCGAGTGGCACGGCGCCGAGCCCGTTGCCACCGAGCGCATAGCTGGCGCAGGAAGCAATCGAGAGTATTATCGACTCACCGACGAGGACGGCATGTCGGTGATAGGCGTCGTGGGAACGAGCCGCGACGAGAACCACGCGTTCATATACCTTGCCAAACACTTCGAGCAACGACAGCTGCCAGTGCCTCACATCCTCGCCACCAGTGCCGACGAACTGCGCTATCTACAGACCGACCTCGGCTCAACATCGCTCTTCGACGCTGTGCGTGGCGGACGCGAGTCGGGCGGACGATATAATCTTGAGGAGCAGCAGTTGCTGAAACGCACCATCCGACAGCTGCCCAACATACAGATGCGTGGTGCGCGTGGACTCGACTGGCAGAATTGCTATCCTCAACCCGAGTTCGACGAGGACAGCGTGCTGTTCGATCTCAACTACTTCAAGTATTGTTTTCTCAAGCCATCCGACCTCGACTTCCACGAACTGAAGCTTGAGGCAAACTTCCGTCTGTTTGCCAAAGACCTCACTTCGGAGCCAGCCGACTCGTTTCTCTATCGCGACTTCCAGGCACGCAATATCATGCTCGATGCCGAAGGCAACCCCTATTTCATTGATTTTCAGGGCGGACGCAAGGGACCTTTCTACTACGACCTCGCTTCCTTCCTATGGCAGGCATCAGCACGCTACCCCAATAAACTGCGTCGTGAACTTGTGAGCGAGTATTACGATGCCCTCAGCCAGTACACCGAAGTGCCGAGCGTACGTCATTTTGTCAATCGTCTCAGTCTGTTTGTGCTGTTCCGCCTGCTACAGGTGCTCGGAGCCTATGGATTCCGTGGCTACTTTGAGCGCAAGAAGCACTTCATCGAGTCGATACCGCCAGCTATGGACAATCTGCGCGAGCTGCTGAAACTTGGCGAAGACGTATTCCCCTATCCCTACATGATGGACATGCTGCGCCGACTGACCGAGTTGCCCCGCTATGCACACATCGAGGAGCCAGCCGTGTCGCGAGCCGACGGCTACAAGACCACCGACCGCAACGTCTATGCAGCCCATCCACAGGACGGTCCTGCCACATTCTCCAAGTATGATGGCAAGGGACCACTCCGCGTGCGTGTCTTCAGCTTCTCCTATCGCAAGGGCATTCCCACCGACGAGTCGGGCAATGGCGGTGGATATGTGTTCGACTGCCGTTCTACGCACAACCCTGGACGCTACGAACCATACAAGAAACTCACAGGTCTTGATGCTCCCGTGATAAGATTCCTGGAGGACGACGGCGAGATTCTGACATTCCTCGACAGCGTCTACAAGCTTGCCGATGCACACGTGCAGCGCTACATCGACCGCGGATTCACCGACCTCATGTTCTCTTTCGGATGCACGGGTGGACAACACCGCAGCGTATATTCGGCACAACATTTGGCAGAACATCTCAACGAGAAATTCGGCATAGAGGTGCATGTGTGCCACCGCGAGCAGGGCATAGAGCAGACGTTGGAGGCAAGGAAATAACATTAATAAGCCTTTCGCTTTGTCATTTGCAGGATTTTGAGTAATTTTGTGGCAACATATTTTATATACTATCATTTATGATGCAAGCAATGATATTCGCGGCTGGATTGGGAACTCGTCTCAAACCACTCACCGACACGATGCCTAAAGCACTGGTGAGGGTAGGGGGCGAGCCGTTAATCAAGCGCGTCATACTGAATCTTGCAAATGCAGGCGTTGAACGTATTGTGGTCAACGTGCACCATTTTGCACAGCAAATCATCGACTATCTCAAGGAAAACCACAACTTTGGTCTTGATATCAGCATCTCCGACGAAACCGACGGACTGCTTGAGACGGGGGGAGGAATAAAGAAGGCGGCTCATCTCTTTGCCCCTGATGCCCCCATACTCATACACAATGTAGACATACTGAGTAATGTGAACTTAACCAAGTTCTATCAGATGGCTGCTGAGGGTGAGGCTGAAGAGCCGAGAGAGGACGAGGTCGGAGCCAGATGCGACGCTGTGTTGCTGGTGAGTTGGCGCAAGACCAAACGCTATTTGCTCTTCGACGACGACATGCGACTCGTGGGATGGACCAACATCGAGACGGGCGAAGTGAAGAGTCCATACCCCAATCTCGACCCAAAGAAATGCCGAATGTATGCATTTGCTGGTATTCACGCCCTGTCGCCACGGCTGACAGAGGTGATGAATGACTTCCCCGACCGCTTCGGCATCATCGACTTCTATCTCAAGGTATGCGCCACACATTGTATAAAAGGCTATGTCAAGGACGACTTGAGGCTAATGGACATCGGTAAACTCGACACTCTGGCACAGGCAGAAGATTTTCTGCAAACTCTGCAACAGCAATAGTAGCGGTGTTTTTAAGCCTTCGTAGCATCCGTACAAGGGCTTCGTAGCATCCGTACAAGGGCTTTGTAGCACTCGTACATGGGCTTAGTAGCAACCATACAAAGCCATGGATAAATTGCAGATAATTGCAGATGCTTGCAGATGAAAATGCCAATCTGCAATTTGTGCAAGTGTCAGGTTCTCAGGAAGTTAGGCGCGAAAAATGCCCAAGGATTGCAGTATTGCAGTAGAAAAAAGAAAAAATATATATTTACCCTCTGCTGTCTAAGCTAAGAAGTGAGCGTGAGGCGGTGCTTCGGGTGTTAACTATTTAGAACATTTACTATAAATAATAATTAATAAATTAAACAAACAGTAATGCAACAGAAGATTATAATTCTTGATTTCGGTTCGCAGACCACGCAGCTCATCGGCCGTCGTGTTCGCGAGCTCGACACCTTCTGCGAGATTATGCCCTACAACAAGTTCCCTAAGGACGACCCCTCTGTCATTGGTGTTATCCTCAGCGGAAGCCCCTACTCGGTACACGACAAGGAGGCATTCAAGGTAGACTTGAGCCAGTTTGTAGGTCGCATCCCGGTGCTCGGCATCTGCTATGGCGCACAGTTCATCAGCTACGCCAATGGTGGAAAGGTTGAGGCTGCCGACTCACGCGAGTATGGCCGTGCCAATCTTGAGCACTTCGACGCAGAGAACCCTCTGTTCAAGGGATTTGTTGAGAAGTCGCAGGTGTGGATGAGTCACGGCGACACCATCACAGCTATCCCTGAGGACTACAAGTGCATAGCCTCTACTGCCAATGTAAAGTTTGCCGCTTATGCGTCGACCAAGCAACCAGTGTGGGCAGTGCAGTTCCATCCAGAGGTGTTCCACTCGCTGCAAGGCACACAACTCTTGAAGAATTTCGTGGTAGACATCTGCGGAAGCCGTCAGGACTGGAGCGCCGACTCGTTCGTAGAGACAACTGTTGCCGAGCTTAAGGCACAGTTGGGCGCCGACAAGGTAATCCTCGGTCTGTCGGGTGGTGTTGACTCAAGCGTGGCAGCCGTGCTCCTCAACAAGGCTATCGGCAGCAACCTTACATGTATCTTCGTCGACCACGGCATGTTGCGCAAGAACGAGTTCCGTGACGTTATGGAGGACTACAAGTGCTTGGGTCTGAACGTTATCGGCGTTGATGCGTCAGAGAAGTTCTTCAACGACCTCGCTGGTGTCACCGATCCAGAGGAGAAGCGCAAGATAATTGGTCGCGACTTTGTGGAGGTGTTCAATGCCGAGGCTAAGAAGCAGACTGGTGCCAAGTGGCTTGCTCAGGGCACTATCTACCCCGACCGCATCGAGTCGCTCAACATCACGGGCAAGGTCATCAAGAGTCACCACAATGTTGGCGGTCTGCCTAAGGAGATGAACCTCCAGTTGTGCGAGCCTCTGCAGTGGTTGTTCAAGGACGAGGTGCGTCGTGTAGGTCGTTCAATGGGCATGCCCGAGCATCTGATTACACGCCATCCGTTCCCAGGACCAGGCTTGGCAGTGCGTATTCTTGGCGACATCACTCCCGAGAAGGTGCGCATCCTTCAGGATGCCGACGACATCTATATCCGTGGTTTGCGCGATTATAAGGTGAAGTTGAGTGGCGAGGACGCACGTCGCGTGCTTGCAGCTGGCGTACCTGCCGATATGCACGATGGCGAGATTGAGGTTTCGCTCTACGACCAGATTTGGCAGGCTGGCACAGTGTTGCTCTCTACCGTGCGTTCAGTGGGCGTTATGGGCGACGAGCGTACATACGAGCACCCCGTTGCTCTGCGTGCCGTTACCTCTACCGACGCTATGACTGCCGACTGGGCACACTTGCCCTACGACTTCATGGCAAAGGTTTCGAACGAGATTATCAACAAAGTACGTGGCGTAAACCGCGTATGCTATGACATCTCGTCAAAACCACCATCAACTATTGAGTGGGAATAGGAGAGGCCTTAGAATTTGTTGGGGTTATTAAATCTTATCTGATTTAAACTCTATGTATAGTTAATGAATTCGCCTCTGACAATATGTGTTGTCAGAGGCGAATTTGCTTAAAGTTCTATCTGTATGTTTGGTGCTATCTGTTATGACGACAATACTACGGCTCTTACGTCAGAGAAGTCGTGGCGTTTGAGGGCGTCGGGCGAGATGATGAGGTTGAGCACTCCCCAGTCGTCAAAGCGGAATGTATAGTCGTCCTCTTCGCAAGAGTCCATTTGCAGCAGCAGTTGCCAGCCTGCACATGGAGCGTCCCAGTCTTCTTGTTGGAGATATGTGGGCTTGCCAAGTAGGTGATGTTCGGGTGCCGACTCGGCAGGGCGTGGCACAAAGTCGATGGGTTGAGCCGGAAGTTCCTCGTCGGCATATTCCTCCTCGCGGCATATGAGCGATGCCATGTCTTCCTCGGGGATGTATACTACGCGCACCACACGATTGTCCGAAATCTGTGAGCCTATGGCTGGCTCGTCCCACATGCCGCCATAATAGGCTATGTCGGCAAAGAAGAGGAGCAGTCCGCTTTTGGGCAGGTCGTATTGCTTGTACGACTGATCGCCAGTGTCGAAGGAAGCGTCGAGCATAGCGTCGTGCAAGTCGGCAAGATTGATTTGACACAGGAACGATAGGGCATACTCGTTGCCGTCGTTGGGGTCGGTGAATGTGGGTATGTCCATGTCGAGTGGCAGGTCGGGATAGCCCCACCAGTGGCTTTTGCCGACGGCGATGTCGTCCGACGGTTTGCCGAGTT
The DNA here is from genome assembly GCA_934183355.1 of uncultured Prevotella sp. GTDB lineage: Bacteria > Bacteroidota > Bacteroidia > Bacteroidales > Bacteroidaceae > Prevotella. The sequence goes on along the minus strand of CAKPST010000003.1, from coordinate 49,511 downwards.
GTATGAATATGGAATTGTTCATATGCGATGGTTTATATATTATGTGTTTGCAAATTTAGTGGAAATTATTGACAAACACTAATTTTTCTTGAAACAATATCCTCTCACTGTAGCTCCATTATCGTCGGCAAGGAATTTGACATAGCCCGACTTGTTGGCTGGTTCGCCTGCCTCGCTGTTGACAAGGTGGGCTGCATCAATGAGTTTCTGTCCGTTGACAATCACTGTTACACGGTCGCCTGCCACGCTGATGTTGGCTGTTGACCACTCGCTTGTGGTGGCAAACTTGTGCCATACGTTGTCGCCAGCGATGTGTGCGCCCTGATTGGCGTTGAGTGTGAGTACCGGCATAGAGTGCAGATAGACGGTCAGTGTACCCTTGGCTGTCCAGTCGAAAGTCATGTCAAAGTCGGTCATATTATCGTGTATAATCCAGAAGCCGCGTTTTTCCATGCGTGTCTCCTCGGTGTGCGCGAAGTTGTAGCCAGTGTCGGCACGCCAGTTGTCGATAGCAGCCAGCACCTGGTCGATGCGCTCGTCCACGCCCTGCTCGTCGTAGTGGCGTATGTACGACTTCTTGGCATCATAGAGCATGCCGCTGACCATGCGTCCACCGTTGGCTTCGGGGTGCAGGGCGATGATGTTGGTGGCTGCCAGGGCGAGGGCATCTGCATAGGCAGCATTGCCATAATACTGGCGTATGTGGGCGAGAGCCTGTATGGTGCCAGTCTCACCAAGCGCAACGATGATGCGACGGCGCAGATTCTCGTCGTGGGTCATGCCGTCGGCAGTGCGCAGAAGCAGATAGCGTTGCTCGGCAGCAAGCTCGGCATGATTGAGAAGCAGCAGACAACGGGCAAGAGTGGCGCGGCTGTCGTCGGCGTTTTGGCGTTTGGCAAGTTGCAAGAGCAGCGGCAGGGCTGCCTCGGGCTTATTGTTGATGATGATGTCGTTGGCTTCGGTTGAATGATGGCTTGCCACATCGGCTACAGCCTTGTCGAGACTTTCTGTCCAGAATGGTATGGCTGTGGGTTTGGGGCGTGGAGCCACGGCGATGGAGCCAGCCGACTTCTTGCCAGCATGTATGTCGAGAATGCTCTGCACTTTGGTTTTGATGCCTGGTTGGGCGGCAGCGGCTGCAGCAATGCGGTCGTCTATGTCGGTCATGCCTATGAGTATACGCTCGGCAGTGGGGGCGAGTTGAGACACTTCGAGATACATAGCAATGTGTGCGGCGTCTGCAGGCTTGGCACAACGAGCCAACTGCTCCATGACATGTAGCTGCACATCGGGCTCGTAGCTGCGGTCGAGAGCCTTCTTGAGTCCGCTGCGCACAACGTCGACGTATCGGCGTCCGGTCTGGGTCTGGCTGTAGTCTACGATGGCATCAATGAGTTTGAGACATGCTCGCTGCTGTCGTGCGTCGTCGGGTTCGCCCATGCGGCTCACCATCTCGATGCTCACTTCGGCGTTGTTAGCGAGCGAGTCGAGGATGTCTACAGTCGGAGTGCGCCCCGTCAGTGTCATTTGCTTAATCGCCTCGGTAGAATACTTCTCGATGGCGCGTCGGCTTGTCTGTGCGTTGGTGGCAGTGTGGAATGAAGAAATTAATAAGATGAGAATGAAAATTTGTCTGAACATAGTTTTTGCAGAATAGTGCATTGTTATTTTGTTTGGTGTCATTTTTATATATAGAAATATTGACAATGAATAGATACAAATAAAGCGGAAATCCTTTGGGGATTTCCGCTTTGCTTTGGAGAGGTACCTAGCAGAGTCGAACTGCTCTACACGGTTTTGCAGACCGTTACCTAACCGATCGGCCAAGGTACCAAATTGTTTTGTTTCTAATCTTGAAATGTTTGTTTCTCGATTGCGGTTGCAAAGGTATAACTATTTTGCGAAATCACCAAATGTTTTTCTGTCTTTTTTTACAAAACATTCATTTTTCTTTGTTTTTAGGCTGTTTTGTGCCTTCATCTTAGCCTTTTTCTTCATCATCTGCTCCTTTATAGCACATCCTTTGCATCCATAGCACCCACTTTTAGCCTCACGTATGGTTTGGCGTATGCGGTGTATGGCGTATACGACAGCGAGTAAGAGGATGAGAAAAACGATGGTGTATTGTAATGTCATGGGAGAGTTGGGAAATTGGGAGAGTTGAGAGTTGGGAGTTGAGAGTTAAAATTCTCAACTCCCAACTATAATTTACCACGCAAAGAGTGGATAGTCCTTCATTGTTTCATTCACCTTAGCACGAACGCGAGCTATAACCTCCTCGTTCTCTGGCTCATTGAGTACTTCCTCGATGAGTTCGGCTATGAGCACCATGAGGTCTTCCTTGGCACCACGTGTAGTGATGGCAGGAGTGCCGAGGCGGATGCCCGATGTCTGGAATGCGCTGCGTGAGTCGTAAGGCACCATGTTCTTGTTGACAGTGATGTCGGCAGCAACGAGAGCGTTCTCAGCCACCTTGCCAGTGAGGTCGGGATACTTTGAGCGCAGGTCGACAAGCATAGAGTGGTTGTCGGTGCCACCGCTTACGATGGTGAATCCACGCTTTACAAGTTCTTCGGCAAGGACGCGAGCGTTCTTCTGTACCTGCTCTGCCCACTGCTTGAACTCAGGCTTGAGAGCCTCGCCGAATGCCACAGCCTTAGCTGCGATGACATGCTCAAGCGGACCGCCCTGCTGACCAGGGAATACAGCCGAATTGAGCAGCTGGCTCATCATCTTGACAACGCCCTTAGGAGTCTTGAGTCCCCAAGGATTCTCGAAGTCCTTGCCCATGAGGATGATGCCACCACGCGGACCACGCAGAGTCTTGTGTGTGGTAGAGGTGACGATGTGTGCATACTTCACAGGGTTGTCAAGGAGTCCGGCTGCGATGAGTCCGGCAGGATGTGCCATGTCGATCATGAGCAGTGCGCCCACCTTGTCGGCAATCTCGCGCATGCGCTTGTAGTCCCACTCACGGCTGTAGGCAGAGCCACCGCCGATGATGAGCTTAGGCTTGTTCTCAATGGCGAGCTGCTCCATCTGGTCGTAGTTGACACGACCAGTCTCCTGGTCGAGGTCGTATCCGATGGCGTGATACAAGATACCCGAAGTGTTGACAGCAGAACCATGTGAGAGGTGTCCACCATGTGCGAGGTTGAGTCCGAGGAATGTGTCGCCCGGCTTCAGTACGGCGAGCAGCACGGCAGCGTTAGCCTGTGCGCCAGAGTGAGGTTGCACATTGGCATACTCGGCACCGAAGAGCTTCTTGATGCGCTCGATGGCAAGATTCTCCACCTCGTCTACAACTTGACAACCGCCATAGTAGCGCTTGCCGGGATAGCCTTCGGCATACTTGTTGGTGAGGTAGGACCCCATGGCCTCCATAACCTCGTCGCTGACGAAATTCTCAGACGCGATAAGCTCGATGCCTCTCAACTGACGCTGATGTTCCTTCTCAATCAGGTCGAAAATCACTTGGTCTCTTTCCATATTGTATAGGTTTTTAAAAATAAAGGTTGTTTATACTAACTCTACTTTGTCAATATGCTGTTCCTTGTCGCAGTAGTGGCACTTGAGTATGCCGTGCACTTTGTCCACCACATTGAATACGGTGTGCATCGGTTCGTTGTTGGTGATGCACTTAGGGTTGTTGCACTTTACGATGCCACGCAGTTCGTCGGGAGTAGTCACGGTCTTCTTTGCCACTACCTCGTAGTCATTGATGACGTTGAGCACCACGTTTGGAGCCACAACAGAGAGGCGTGATATCTCCTCGTCGGTGAAGAATTTGTCCGACACCTTGATGATGCCCTTGCGTCCTAGTTTTTTTGACGGATAGTTGTTGCCGATGGTTACGGGAGTTTCAAGGTGCTGAAGTTCGAGCAAGTTGGCTACCTGATAGGTCTTCTCTGCCGGTATATGGTCAATAACGGTGCCGTTTTTGATGGCGGTCACCAGTCGTTCTGTTTTATTATTCATTGTAATTATACATTATATAATTAAACATTACTCAATGATAGTCTTATCGTTCTTCACGTCGTCGAGCGTGATGCCGAGCACTTCGCAGAAGATAGCTTCACGAGCGAAGAGTCCGTTGCCTGCCTGCTGAATGTAGTAGGCGTGTGAGCTTTCGTCGACATCGTATGCAATCTCGTTGACGCGTGGCAGTGGGTGCATAATTTTCATGTTGGGTTTAGCCTTGGCAAGCATTGAGCGCTTGAGGATGTACACGTTCTTGACACGCTCATACTCCATGAGGTCGGAGAAGCGTTCTTTCTGCACACGTGTCATGTAGAGGATGTCGGCATCGGCGATGACATCCTCGTTGAAGTCGGTATGCTCCTCGTATTTGATGCCATGTTCACGACAGTAGATTTTGTATTCCTCTGGCATTGCCAACTCTTTGGGTGCAACGAAGTGGAATGTCGGATTGAAATGGCGCATAGCTGTGATGAGAGAGTGTACAGTGCGACCATACTTAAGGTCGCCGACAAGATATATGTTGAGATTGTCGAGCGTACCCTGAGTCTTGTATATAGAATAGAGGTCGAGGAGACACTGTGAAGGGTGCATGTGTGCACCGTCGCCGGCATTGACGATAGGCACTGGAGCAACTTCGCTGGCATACTGAGCAGCACCCTCCACATAGTGGCGCATGACGATGACGTCGGCATAGTTTGCCACCATGAGCACCGTGTCCTTTAGGGTTTCGCCCTTAGCTACGCTTGAAGCCTTGGCGTCGGAGAATCCAATGACGCGAGCGCCGAGGCGGTTGGCTGCGGTCTCAAAACTCAGACGTGTGCGAGTGGACGGCTCGAAGAATAGGGTAGCTACCACTTTGCCTTTCAAAAGTTCCCGGTTGGGATGCTTCTCAAATTCCTGCGCCATCTCCAGGAGATACATAATCTTCTCCTTAGAGAGGTCGGCGATTGTTACAAAATCGTGTCTCATTTGTTTTTTTAGAATTAATGGTTATTCCTTTCGGCTTGCTAAGGTAAGCATATTTTTTCATAATAAGTAGGTCATTTCTATATTTTTTTGTAAGTTTGCGTCATAATACATTTTTACAAACGGTTTACATATATATTACGACAGCGTTATGACTAAGAAAGAACGTTATGCATATATACTTGACTATTTTCGGAAGCTGCATCCAGAGGTGACAACCGAACTGGAGTTTGGCTCAGTGTTTCAGTTGCTTGTGGCTGTGGTGCTCAGTGCTCAGTGCACAGACAAGCGTGTCAATCAGGTGACACCCGAACTGTTTAGACACTATCCCGACGCTCAGTCGATGGCAGATGCCGACGAGGCGGAGGTGTATGAGTATGTCAAGAGTGTGAGCTATCCCAATGCCAAGGCGCGACATCTTGTCGAACTGTCGCGAATGTTGATGGACGACTATGGTGGCGAGGTGCCATCCGACTTTGATAGTCTACTGAAGCTGCCCGGAGTGGGGCGCAAGACTGCCAATGTGATGCAGGCAGTGGCATTCGGTCAGGCTGCTATGCCTGTTGACACGCATGTCTATCGTGTGAGCCGTCGTCTTGGACTGGTGCCACGTTCTGCCGACACTCCGCTGAAGGTGGAGCGCGAACTGGTGAAGTATATTCCGTCGGAAGAGCTTGCACTTGCCCATCACTGGTTGTTGTTGCATGGACGATATGTGTGCACGTCGCGCTCGCCACATTGTGACAAGTGCGAAATAAGCGGAGTGTGTCCAAAACTTATTGAGGTAAAGAGATAATCTGAGGCATGAAACACGGTGTGAGCATAGAACTATATCCTATGGCATGTGTTGCGTTGGCATTTGCCTTGGGCATTGTCGTGGCAGATGCTGTGGGAGATGTTGTGCCGTCGTGTGTGTGGATGTGTTCTTTTGCGTTCTTTGTTGTAGTGCAGGTTGTGTGTCATTTAAGGCGTAGCAATCCAGTGTTTCTCACCATTGCCGAACTTGTGGCTGTGATGATGGTGGGAGTGTGGAGGTTGAGCATTTGCCGTGAAAATCTTGATATTGGGTTTGTGGATAATAAAGAGACATTCACGGCTGTTGTTGTAGCGGAGCCAGTGGATGTGACAAAGCCCGAAATGCGTAGCCGAAGGTGGCGATGTGAAATGATAGCAGCAGACGGACGTGCCGCAGGACATAGGATATATGTGTATTTCACGCATTGGGAAAAGAATAATGGCGAAGCTAAAATGCCAGTATTAAAGATAGGTGATGGATTGAGATTGACCTCATGTCTGCGCCCTGTTGTCGTGAAACATGGCAATAGGTCGGTAGGAATGCATGGTGCCGGACATTTCGACTATAGCCGTTGGCTTGAGACACACGATATTGTTGCGCGTGCGTTTGTGGGCGATGGACAATGGAGTAGGGAAGTGATAGGTCTGCAGCGATTGTCTGGAATAGACCGTGTGAAGATTAGGTTGGCTGTGATGCGCAGCAGTCTGCTAAGCCGTCTGCGTGAAGGAGGACTCATAGGCGATGCCTATGCGGTGGTGGCTGCTATGACGCTTGGCGACAAGAGTATGCTTGGTAGCGAATTGCGCGACACTTATTCGGTATCTGGTGTGTCGCATGTTCTTGCTCTTTCGGGGTTGCATATAGGCATTATCTATATGCTTCTCACCTTATTGTTTGTGCGTAGTATACGCAATGACTTTATGTATATGGTGGTGTTGCTTGGTGTGTGGGGCTATGTCGCCATGGTTGGTATGCCGCCAAGTGCAGTGCGTTCGGCTGTGATGTGTACGATGTTCGCCTTCACGTTGATGCTGACACGCCGTCCTATGTCGCTTAACACGCTTGGATTGGCAGCTTTGTTGTTGCTCGCTGTCAATCCGATGAGTCTTTGGGATGTTGGTTTTCAGATGTCGTTCATGGCTGTGTTTGGCATACTGATGTCGGGCATAAGATTGAACGGACTCCTGCCAATGCGATATCTTATGGAACACAGGTTGCTGAACAATGCGGTGCAGATGGTGATAGTGTCGTTAGCTGCCCAACTGATGACAGCTCCGCTTGTGATTTATTATTTTGGAAGTTTCTCATGTTATTTCCTCTTGTCCAACTTTATAGCCATTCCACTTGCAATGGCTATAGTGTATAGTATGGCAGTGGTGATTGTTGTGATAGGAGTGTCATGGCTTGGAGCTATAGCTGTCAAGGTGATGGAGCTGGAAGTGATGGTGCTCAACGAGTCGTTGGCATGGGTGGCAAGGCTGCCAGGAGCCAGTATTGACAATATCAATATAAATGGGTGGCAGGTGATGCTTATATATGTATTAATAGCACTGCTATACATTCTGTCGTTTTATGTGGAGAAGATGTATAGAATGGTGTATGGATATAGGCTGAATAAGTATGTCAGACGCGACAAGACGTGTGACAACTAATTGTTGTCACCACACTCTGCTTTGATTTCCAATGGTGAGTTTCTTCATGTCGTAGTATGAACCATTGTATATGTTGAAGTCTACAAAGCCCTTTATTCCTGGCAATCGTCCCACATCGGTGTGCTGCCAGAACTTCCAAGGACCCTTGTATTCCACCTTGTCTACATAATAGTGGGCTATCCAATAGGGATAGTCGTCAAAGACGGGAGCATTGAGATACTTCTCCTTAAATTTATAATATGTATATATGATAGGCTTCACGTGAAATTTGTCCTCAACGATGTGCAGCCATGTGAGAATGTCGCGCTGAAAATCCTCCACCGACTTATCGGCTGGCATGTGCTCGACGTCGAGCACAGGAGGAAGGTCGCCTTCCTCAAGAGGAACATTGTTGAGAAAATGATAGGCTTGTGAGCGAGCCGATGACTTATTGCTCCAGAAATGATAGGCACCACGAATGTAGCCATATTCGCGAGCTTGGTGAAAATTGTCGATAAACTTGCTGTCGACACGAGTGGAGCCTTCGGTGGACTTAATCATTATGAAGCGCAGTGGGCATCCTTCGATGCTTGCCCCCCGCAGACGGTCCCAGTCGATGTCGCCCTGATAATGTGAGATGTCAATGCCGTGTATCTCGTATCCTGCAGGATAGTTGGCATCGCCATACAGAGCACGCCATCTGAAGCCAGTGGGACTGACGAAGAATGAATAGAACAGCCATACGTACAGGCACATGACGGCTATGCCGCCTGTCCACCAAGCAGCATGCGGATGGCGTGCGAGCAGGGCGGCGAAGGCAGAATGCTTCTTCTGTGTCTTGCGTTTTCGGGTTGTGTGCCTTTGAGGATGGTTGGACTCGTTCATTGTTTCTTGGTTGTCTATTTAAATAAAGAGAGCAGAATGACCGAGGCCACTCTGCTCTCTGCTTATTATCAGTAACTCAGTCTGAAGTTATTGCATGTGGCAATGATTACTTGCCCTGCTCCAGCTTCAGAGTCTTTGTTGTCTGGTCGCATACTTCTGTCGGACCCCAGTACTGGATAGGACCAGGATAAACGTAGCATGTGTTCTTAGCCCACTCCTCGCGGTGAGCAGCGAAGAACTTGAATGGAGCACCGTCGAGTTCAACAAGAGCCTTGCGGATAACTGGCTTGTTGGCACCGTTACGACGCTCGATGTTCATCATCATTGTGATAGGCACACCACCTGCGATCCACTCCTCGGCAGGAGCTGTAGTGTTCTTGATAACTGACATGTAGCCAGTCTTGCCATTGGCGATGAGGCATGTAGCGTTGAAACCGAGTGAGTAGCAATAGTCAGCGTCGTAGTTAGACGGAGCAGCGCAACGTCCCTCGTAGCCGAAGAAGTGGTGCTGTGCAGAGAACTTGCCGTCGAACTTGCCCTCTTTCTTCCAAGCGTCGAGCTTCTTCTCTACCATGCGAGAGAGCAGCTTCTCAGTCTCGATGAGTGAAACCTGTACGTTGCCGTGCGGGTCGCGGTCGAGGCAGAGCTGACGTGCAACGTCCTCAGGAAGTGATTCGAGAACAGCGAGGTTCTCCTTAGCGATAGAATTCTTAACGAAAGCAATCTGCTCCTCAGCGTTAGCAAACTCACGTGACTCGCCAGTTGCTGGGTCGGTGAGAACTTCGTTGAGCTCAGCGATGAGCTTCTTGATAGCAGGGATGAACTCGATAAGACCCTCAGGGATGAGGACAGTACCGAAGTTGTTGCCCTCAGCAGCGCGGTCGGCTACAGCCTTAGCGATGTATGTAACAACGTCGTCGAGAGACATCTCCTTAGCCTCGATTTCCTCAGAAACCAAGCATACGTTAGGCTGTGTCTGGAGAGCGCACTCAAGGGCGATGTGAGATGCTGAGCGGCCCATGAGCTTGATGAAGTGCCAGTACTTGCGAGCTGAGTTGCAGTCGCGCTGGATGTTGCCGATGAGCTCAGAGTAGGTCTTGCAGGCTGTGTCGAAACCGAATGAAGTCTCGATCTGCTCGTTCTTCAAGTCGCCGTCGATAGTCTTCGGGCAACCGATAACCTGAACGCCATACTGCTTAGCAGCATAGTACTCAGCGAGCACGCAAGCGTTGGTGTTAGAGTCGTCGCCACCGATGATTACGAGAGCCTTGATGCCAAGTTCGCGCAGAATCTCGATACCCTTCTCGAACTGCTCTTCCTTCTCAAGCTTTGTACGGCCAGAACCGATGATATCGAAACCGCCAGTATTGCGATACTCGTCCATGATCTCTGAAGTAATCTCCATGTAGTTGTGGTCAACCAAGCCACCAGGACCGAGGATGAAGCCGTAGAGCTTGTTCTCAGGGTTCAAAGCCTTAACACCGTCGAACAAACCAGAGATAACGTTGTGACCGCCAGGAGCCTGACCGCCAGAGAGGATAACGCCTACGTTGAATGCAGGAAGCTCCTTCTTCTCGCCAGCCTCGAATGTGATAACGGGCATGCCGTATGTGTTGGGGAACAAAGCCTTAATCTCTTCCTGGTTGCCAACTGACTGTGTAGCGGCACCTTCTACCGCCTTAACCGGACCCTGAAGAGCCTTAGGCAATTTGGGCTGATAAGCAGCTCTTGCAATCTGCAATGCACTAATTTCCATGTGATGTTTTAATTAATTGTGTATGTAATGTTAAAATAGTTATTTCTTACACTTTTTTTGCAACTGCAAAAATACTGCTTTTCTATGAAATGATGAAAAAAAAGAGGGGAAAACATTTGATTCTAATATTTTTTATGGGGAATACTTGCCACGTATCAATTTTTTTTCTATCTTTGGCATGTTAAATCAATTGTCTAATCAGATTATTTTTTCAATTATGGCAAACAAACGAAGCTTAAAACGCAACATCAACTACGTATGCAGCGAGCTTTTCTCGGAAGTGGTAGCTATATCGTATACAACCAATGCAAGCGACGAGAACGTCAAAGCTCTACTTACATCCATTATTGTGATACACAACGATTATGTGCGCCGCGTGTCGCATCAGGAGCCCGGACTTGCACCGAAGATATTCTTCAAGGAACTCATTACAAAATTCAACGAGCAAGCCTCGGAAATTGTAGACCAAATCTCCAATCTCGGATAACGCATCTTATAACACAAATTATATAGCATGACATTTCTGCAAAGCATTTGCAAATCAATTCTTTATAAGCGCATGGGGTGGACCACTCGTATAGAGGTGGAACACCCCGCTAAGTATATACTCTGTCTTGCACCTCATACGAGCAACTGGGACTTTATAATAGGTCTGCTTTTTTCGCGTGCTGAGGGCATGCACATCAACTTTTTAATGAAGAAGGAGTGGTTCTTTTGGCCACTTGGTATCTGGTTTCGCCATTTGGGTGGCATTCCCGTCAATCGTGGCAAACATACAAGCATGACTGATGCTATGGCTGAGGCTGCACGCAAGGCATCCGACTTCCGACTGTGTGTGACTCCGGAGGGTACTCGTTCGCTCAATCCCAACTGGAAGAAGGGATTCTATTTCATAGCCCTCAAGGCTGGTATACCAATACTTCTCTATGGTCTTGACTTTGAACGTAAGGTTATAGAGTGCAAACATATCATCACACCGTCGGGAGATGTGGAAGCCGACATGAAAACTATTAAGACCTACTTCAAGGACTTCAAGGGCAAGAATCCTGAGAAGTTCACTGTGGGGGAAATCTAAAAAAGAAAAAAACAATGAACACTCGGGTAATATCCTTATTCCTATATGTTGCTTCTTTTGTTGTAGTGCCGTCGTTTGCCCACAACCAGAGGATGCTTACAAATGAGAGGATAGGTGTCTTGCTCAACAACTTTGTCTTGCAAAACAAGGCTAAGAATGTAGTATTCCCTTCGCAGCCATACATGGAGTCGTTCTATGTGGACGACTCGCAACGCATAATAAGGCTTGTTATAAGTCCGTCGTTTGCTACTCAGGAATTCACGGATAAGACAGTGGCGTTCTACTATAAGCGTCTTGCTAAGTCGTTGCCCAAGCCTTACAACCGTTACGGGCTGCGTATTGAGTCGGCTGGTATGCCGATAGAGCAACTTGTGGCTGGAGCAAAGGTGGTGGAGGATGGTGTGTCGGCTTTTTGGGGACACATCGACTATTATGGACAGCCCTGGGTGACGAATGAGTCGAAGCCTTACTTTGTGTCGCATGGACTCTTCGACCGTCACATCTCGTTGTGGGCATCGCATGGCATTTATTATGACAACAAGAAAGGTCGATGGAAATGGCAGCGCCCAAACCTCTTCTGTACAACGGAGGATTTGTTCACACAGACCATTGTTGTGCCATATCTTATACCGATGCTTGAGAATGCAGGAGCTGTGGTGTATACACCACGTGAGCGCGACTGGCAGAAGAAAGAGGTGATTGTCGATAACGATAGTCAGCGCGGATATGTAGAGGAAGATGGAAAGGAGCGTTGGAAGACTACAAACCAGAATGGTTTTGCCTATCATTCTGGCACTTATCATGATGGCGAAAACCCGTTTGTTGCTGGTAGTGCACGGCAGGTTAACACTATCAAGAAGGGACACGAGTCGTGGGCTTCATACACACCTACAATTCCGCAAGCAGGCAGATATGCTGTATACGTGAGCTATCAGACTGTAAAAGGCAGTGTGGCAGACGCCAAATATATTGTCTTTCACAAAGGAGAGAGTACTGTGTTCAGCGTCAATCAGAAGATGGGCGGTGGTACATGGGTGTATCTTGGTACGTTCGATTTCGACAAAGGTAATGATTTGGACAATCGTGTTGTTGTAACAAATATTTCCGAGGAAAGAGGTGTTATAACAACAGATGCTGTGCGCTTTGGTGGCGGAATGGGCAATATACAGCGCAGCGGAGTTGTGAGTGGAATGCCTCGTTGCCTTGAAGGAGCACGTTATACAGCCCAGTGGAGTGGTGCTCCATATAGTGTGTATGGTGGCAAAGGTGGTTCTGATGACTATTCGGACGACATCAACACACGTTCTAATATGACCAACTGGCTTGCTGGAGGGTCTGTGTATGTGCCTACAATGGAGGGCAAAAATGTGCCAATAGAGCTTTCGCTGGCTGTGCATAGCGATGCTGGATACAGTTTGGTGAACGATTCCATTATTGGTTCGTTATCTATTTGCACAACCAACTTCAATGATGGTAGGCTCAATAGCGGCATATCACGCATGGCATCGCATGACTTCTCAGAGGCTCTACTATCAGGACTACAGCGCGACCTTACAGCCAAGTATGGCAAGTGGACACGTCGCTATCTGTGGGACCGCAACTATAGTGAGACACGTAAGCCAGAAGTGCCGTCTGCTATAATTGAAACTATGTCGCACCAAAACTTTGCAGACATGCGTCGTGGACTCGATCCTAACTTTCGTTTCACAATGGCGCGTTCGTTGTATAAGACAATTTTGCGATATGTAAACCGTGGTCATGAACGTCCTTGCATCGTTCAGCCTTTGCCAGTGAGCAATTTCCGCATTGAGCGTACAGATGGAAACCATCTGCGACTGACATGGTTGCCTGTGAAGGATGAGCAGGAGCCTACTGCTGCACCTACTGCATATAATGTATATGTGGCTGAAGGAAAGCGTGGATTTGACAATGGACATATGGTCAAGGGCAACTCAATGTTGTTTGAAGCACGTCCAGGTGTTGTATATAAGTTCCGTGTTGCGGCTGTCAATCGTGGCGGTGAGAGTTTCCCTTCGGAGACATTGGCTGCCTATTTGTCGCCAGAACGTTATGCTCGCGACGTACTTGTAGTTAATGGGTTTAAGCGATTGTCGGGACCGGCGGTTGTAGACAATGCACAGTGTCAAGGTTTTGACCTTGACGAAGACATGGGAGTGTCATATGGACTCATGGCAGGATGGAATGGCAGACAGCAGTATTTCGACCGTTCAAAGGCAGGAAGTGAAGGACCTGGAGCTATGGGCTATTGTGGCGACGAGCTTGCTGGTACTTTTGTTATGGGCAACCAGCAGAATGAGTCGGTATGTCATGTTGAGAACATTGCCATTGCCGGTGCTTACAATGTACTGAGCTGTTCGTTGGAGGCATTGGAGAACGACTATGTCAAGCCGGCGCATTATAGCGTAATCGATCTAATGTTTGGACTCCAGAAGGACGATGGGCATTCGCTTGTGCGATATAAGACATTTTCAGGCAGATTGCAAAACCAAATAATTACCTTTATCAAAGGTGGTGGTCGCATAATGACAAGTGGTGCGTATATTGGTAGCGATATGACGCTTCAGAAAGAGCGTGGCTTCCTTGATGAAGTTTTAAAGTCGGGATTTGTCAGTGTCAATCGTTCGGCATCAGACAATGTTGTCAATGGACTAGGTATTAGTTTTGATATTATTCGTCATCCCAATGCCAGTCATTATGCAGCCATGTCTGTGGATGTTTTGCGACCATCGTCGCAAGGCGCATTCTGTGCTATGCAGTATGCAGATGGTTCAGATGCGGCTGTCGCATATGATGGTAGCGACTACAAGGCATTTACAATGGGATTTCCGTTTGAGTGTATCAATAGTCTGAAGGCACGTCGCCAGGTGATGAAGGCTGTCATGACATTCCTTATGAAATAAAACTAATAACAATTAATAAAAACCATACGATTATGTACAAAATTCAAGCTAATGCCTCTGGCACAAGAAGTATAGAAGTAAGCGACAAGCATCTTGAGACAATAGAGAAGTATTCGCTCCTAAGTGGGCTTGTTGACAGCAATGGCATCATTGACGAGGCTGTGCTCGACAAATTGAAACTTAATGTGCGTTCGCTTCTTGAATCATCGGGTGTGAGCGACAAGAATTTGCTCGACCTATGTCTCGATGTGATATACAATAATAATATGAAGGCTCTTGGTCTTGCTAATCTCGTGGCTCTGTATAAAGAGTGGGAGAGCAAGGTGAAAGAAGAGACTGAAGAAACGAATAATTAATAAATAAAACTTTATAGACAATGAAAGAATTGAGGCTCACCGACTGGTTGCCTACTACCAAGAAAGAAATGGAACTCCGTGGATGGGATAGCGTAGACGTTATTCTGTTCTCTGCTGACGCATATGTTGATCATCCGTCATTTGGCGCTGCAGTGATTGGTCGCACACTCGAAGCCGCAGGCTATCGTGTGGCGATAGTGCCGCAACCTGACTGGCATGGTGATTTTCGCGACTTCAAGAAACTCGGTCGTCCAAATCTTTTCTTTGGCATTGCTCCTGGTTGTATGGACTCAATGGTCAATAAGTATACGGCAGGCAAGCGTTTACGTTCGGAGGATGCATATAGTCCTGATGGTCGTCATGATTGCCGTCCTGAATATCCCACCATTGTCTATACTAAGATTTTGAAGCAGCTTTTCCCCGATGTTCCCGTCGTTCTTGGTGGCATCGAGGCTTCGTTGCGTCGACTCACTCACTATGACTATTGGAAGGACGGATTGCAGAAGTGTATCCTCTGTGATTCGGGTGCTGACATGATAATTTATGGTATGGGTGAGAAACCTATTATTGAACTGTGTCGCCAGTTTAGTGAAGGTAAGAAGGTAAATGAAATCAAGGATATTCCACAAACAGTGTATCTTTGTCGTGAGGCAGAAATACTTGGTGGAATTACTGACGATGACATAGTGCTACATAGTCATGAAGAGTGTTTGCGTAATAAGAAAGCTGAAGCAGAGAACTTCCGTCATATAGAGGAGGAATCGAACAGAATGCAAGCCCAGCGTCTTATTCAGGCTGTAGATGGCAAGTATGCTGTGGTGAATCCTATGTATCCACCAATGACTTCTGAGGAACTTGATCGTTCTTTTGACTTGCCGTATACTCGTCTGCCTCATCCTAAATACAAGGGTAAACGCATACCGGCTTATGACATGATTAAGTTTTCTGTAAACTTGCATCGTGGCTGTTTTGGTGGTTGTGCTTTCTGTACTATCAGTGCTCATCAAGGTAAGTTTATTGCATGTCGTTCAAAGGAGAGTGTACTTCGCGAAGTGAAGAAGGTTATGGAAATGCCCGACTTTAAGGGGTATCTGTCCGACCTTGGTGGCCCTTCTGCCAATATGTATGGTATGCATGGACGCAATCCTAAAGCATGTGCTGTGTGTAAGCGTCCATCATGCATCAATCCGCAAGTGTGCCCTAATTTGGTGACTGACCATACTCCGTTGCTTGAGATTTATCATGCTGTGGATGCTTTGCCTGGCATCAAGAAGAGTTTCATTGGTAGTGGTGTGCGTTATGACTTGTTGTTGCACAAGAGCAAAGATGAAAAGTCTAATGCTGCAGCTCGCCAATACACACGTGAGTTAATATGCAATCATGTCAGCGGTAGATTGAAGGTGGCTCCCGAACATACGTCTGATGCAGTGTTGAAACTTATGCGTAAGCCTTCGTTCACACTTTTTGAGGAGTTCAAGCGCATCTTTGACAAGATAAACAAGGAGGAAGACTTGCGTCAGCAGATTATTCCTTATTTTATTAGTTCGCATCCTGGATGTCGTGAGGAGGACATGGCAGAGCTTGCTGTCATTACCAAGCGTCTTGATTTTCATCTTGAACAGGTGCAAGATTTTACACCTACTCCAATGACAGTGAGTACAGAAACATGGTATACAGGCTACGATCCATATACGCTTGAGCCAGTTTTTTCTGCCAAGACACCGCGTGAGAAACTCGCACAGCGTCAGTTCTTCTTTTGGTATAAACCAGAGGAGCGACGTAATATAGAGAGTGAATTGCGTCGTATAGGTCGCTCCGATCTTATATCAAAACTCTATGCCGGAGTGCCAATGCCTAATTATGGTCGCAATTTTGGTAATAATCGTCGCCCTGAGTTTGAGCGTAAACAATGGGAACATGATGAGTCTCCTCGTGAGAAAAACCGCCGTGGACGTGAAAAGAATAATGGTGGTGGAACATATGGGAAAAATTATGGCAAAGGTCGTAACAAGAAAAAATAGATAATGTGAAATAAACTGTGTCAAACTATAATAATTATGGTTTGGCACAATTTATTTTACATTATTACAATATATATGTTTGACTATAAATTATTTATATCGTTTGTTTGCAATCCTGTAGCTATGGATATTTGCTCGTTCGTCATTCCCATAGCCTTTAATTGTTTTGCGATTATTTTCTTTCCTTCTTCTATTCCAGCTTTCTTTCCTTCTTCTATTCCAGCTTTCTTTCCTTCTTCTATTCCAGCTTTCTTTCCTTCTTCTATTCCTTTCTCGAATCCTTCCTCTCTTCCTTCTTCATATCCATCTTCGAATCCTTCATCTCTGCTTGTTTCAAACAAGCTTTTCATATGTCTGATTGATTCCATGTGTCTGAAGTAGGCCCGTCTATCATTGTCGGAGAGTGAGTCTACACGCAAGCATTCACGTGCTTCTGGCAGTCCTGCAGCTGTGGCTTTTGCGCTAATCTTGCCAGTCTTTAGAAATTCCATCCATTCATCAAGTGGTGTTGTGGCTATATTGTCAAAGTCGTTGACACGTAGGACATAATATTCAGGAAACAGGTCGCCGGCATCTTTTCTTTTTAAGACATCCTTTTCGTTGCTTCCGAAGAACTTTTCGTTTTGACGTATTGACAGTTTTAGTGTGTCGTGTGGCTCATGAATACCTTTGAATACGGTCTTGCCATGATATACATAATCTTTACCTTGTCCGAGTTCAAAGTACACGATATTGATAGAATAGACCTTGCGTACATCCTGATAAGGTTTGCCTATTCCCACATATTCAGTTATGGCTTTTGACACGCCGTATAACATTCGATGAAAATAGGTCAACTCTCGACTATTTTGCACCTCAATGATGCACAACTCATTGTCGTCGCTTTCTGCCAATATGTCTACACGATTGTATTTGTCAAATTCAAACTCTTGATTGCCTTCGCTTTCAAGGAAACTTTTTATGATAAACTTTCTTCCTATCAGTGAAGACAGGAATCCCTCCAATACAGCATGATTTGCCTTATTGCGCAAAAGGCGTTTCATAGCCCAGTCGAATCGTATGTAATTTTCTCCTATTGCCATAGTTGTATTAAAGTTTGTTTTAATAATTAATTGATTACGGGTGCTAAGTTACATATTTTTGTTGACACAGCAATGTTTTATTTGATTAAAAACGGTGATATTTTATTTTAATTAAAGTGTAGGGAAATAAATGTTGACATAAAAAAATTGTGGGCGGTCAATAAACCACCCACAACCAACACAAAAACTAAACTAGACTTAACTAAGTTAATTCGAGGCTCTCACGAGTCCCTAATTATCAAGTGCAAAGTTAGTGATTATTCTGTAATAACTAATACACTTATTCCCGAAAAAATGATTAATATGACTGAAAAATGTCATAACGAACGTTAAAATCGCAATCTTGTACCATTTTCTATCATAATATAATCCAATATAGTCATAGCAGTCATTGCCTCGACTATAGGAACTGCACGTGGCAATACACACGGGTCGTGTCGTCCGTGGGCGCAGAGAGTGGTTTCTTTACCTGTTGTGTCCACTGTTTCCTGTTCCTGTAGTATGGTGGCAACGGGTTTGAAAGCGGTGCGGAAGTAGATGTCTTCACCGTTGCTAATGCCTCCCTGTATGCCTCCACTATGGTTTGTGCGTGTGCGTATATTGCCATTGTCCGAATAGAATATATCGTTCTGTCTGCTGCCTCGTGAGTTTACGCAGTCGAATCCCTCGCCATATTCAAATCCCTTAGCTGCATTGATACCGAGCATAGCTGCTCCGAGCATAGCGTGCAGTTTGCCGAATTCTGGCTCTCCTACACCTACTGGACATCCTTTTACTACACATGTGATGATGCCGCCTATGGTGTCACCCTCTGCTTTCACCTCAGTTATGAGCTGTTCCATTAGTTGTGCTTTCTCTGGGTCAGGACAACGCACTGGATTTCGCTCTATTTCCGAGAAGTCAAACAGTGTGTAGTCGCGGTCTACGGCAATGTCGCCCACCTGTGATGTATAAGCCGTAATGCTTATGCCCATTTGACGTAGCACTAGTTTGGCGAGTGCTCCGCCTACACAGCGACTTATAGTGATGCGAGCCGACGAGCGACCACCACCACGATGGTCGCGCACACCATACTTATTTGTATATGTATAATCGGCGTGCGACGGACGGAACACGTTGCGCATGTTGTCGTAGTCGCCCGAGTGTTGATTGGTATTGCGCACGACGAATCCTATCGGACAACCTGTCGACTTGCCTTCAAACACTCCGCTGAGCAGTTCTACTTGGTCTGCTTCATTGCGTGCTGTCGTTATCTTGCTCTGCCCGGGGCGTCGTCTGTTTAGTTCATTCTGTATGAACTCCATGTCGATGTCCACCCCGGCAGGCATGCCGTCAACCACGCCGCCCACTGCTGCTCCGTGGCTTTCGCCAAACGTAGTCAGTGTGAATAGATTTCCGTATGTATTGCGCATGATTGATTATTTGGTTATTTCTTTTGTTTGTGTTTATTTATTAATTTGATATTTAGTGGCAGTGTCCATGTCCGCAGCAGCCGCCTTTTTCCTCGCCGCCGTGGTTGTGGTGTCCACATCCGCCCTCGTGGTGTCCGCATCCACCCTCATGGTGTCCGCATTCGCCGTCGTGATGTCCACATCCACCTTCACAACCGCCGCAGTCGCCACCGCATCCTCCACCATTAATGTGGCTGAGCATAGTCTTGATTTCTTCCTTGGTAGCTTCACGGTTCTCAATGATATATCCCTTGAAGTTGAGGCTATTGCCTGCGAGTGGATGGTTGAGGTCAACCTTTACTGTAGCGTCGCCGATTTCGAGTACTGTACCGATAAAGAAGTTGCCGTCCTCGTTCTTGAGAGGAATCTGTGCTCCCTTGAAAATGTTCTTGCTGTCGAAGTGTCCATCTACAACAAACATCTCCTTGTTGAGGTCGATGACACGCTTAGGCTCATATTCGCCAAACGCCTTGTCCTTGCTAAGCTCGAAGTCGAACTTTGCACCGCGCTCCAGATTCTCCAACTGCTCCTCAAGAGCGTCAAGGGCAGCGCCAAAGCCTGTGATGAATACAAACGGCTGTTCCTGTGTTGTTTCTTCTACGAGTTTGCGCTCTCCGTTGTCGTTGATAGTGAAGAGCTGATAATGAGCTGCAATGAGCTTGTTTGTCTTATTTTCCATTTTCTTGTCTATATATTTTTTTATTTTGTTTATATTCTTATTTGATACAACCACCAATAGCGGTCTATATTCTTGCAAAGGTACGATATTTTTTCTTGAAAAAGGGTTCTATTCGAATAATTGTATTATCTTAGCAGTCAAAATGGCTAATTGGTAATTTATATACATCTATTATGAACACATTGAGATATGTCTTGTCAGTTGTAGCATTGTTTATTGCCTGTAGTGTTGTGTCGTTTGCGCAGCCCAACAATCAGTCGACATACAAGTTGTCTACATCGCTCCGTGCTTTGTTGTCGTCTGATAATAAGCTATATATTTCGCCTCGTGGCAAAATACAATCGTTGTCAGTGCGTCGTGTATGTGCTCTTGTCCGCACATCAGATGCCACTGATGCCTCATTGATTGACAATGGTTGTCGTCTGCTTACTCGCATTGGTGACATATATGTAGCAGACATTCCTGTTTCTCGCCTTGGTTGTCTTGCAGCCGACCGTCGTGTGTGCCGCATTGAGGCAGAGCGAGGCAATGCGCTTCAGCTTGACTCCATTCCCATTTATGCCAATTCTGTTGGTATATATTCTGGCTACCATTTGCCACAGGCATATACAGGCAGTGGGGTAGTAGTGGGATTGATGGATGTAGGCTTCGATGTCACCCATCCCAGCTTTCGCACTACTGTCAACTCGTCGCTTCGCATCCGTCGCTTTTGGGACCAACTCTCTGTTGACACCATTAATAGTCAGATGTATGTCGGAGCCGAATACACCGACGAGCAGTCGCTTCTTGCTTATGCCCATTCTCGCGATGGTATGTCGATGTGGCATGGCACCCACACTCTCGGCATAGCCGCAGGCAATGGTGCTGGAACACCGTATGTCGGCATGGCACCCGAAAGCGATATATGTCTTGTTAGCAATGCTGTTAGTGGCGACGAGGAATACATCTCCGATGCAGATTTGTATAAATACACCACAGCTACTGACGTTCTTGGCTTCAAGTATCTTTTCGATTATGCCGAATCCGTGGGCAAACCATGTGTGGTGTCGTTCAGCGAGGGTGCTCCTCAAGACTTCCATGGTGACAACTTATTGTATTATGAAGCTTTGTCACAACTTGTGGGACCTGGTCGCATACTTGTTGCATCTGCAGGCAATCGTGGTCTCAACCCAGATTATATGCACAAGTCATTAGGCGTGAAACGTACTGGCACATTCGTTACACCATCCGACGATTGTGTAGCTTTTACGGTTAAGGCTTCTTCTGACATAATTATGGCTTCACGTTTCCATCGTGTGTCAGTCGACGATTTCAATCGTGGCACCTCTCATGTTTCATGCGACGTCCTTGGTGTCAATATTGTCGTACCCGTTGCTGACGTATGTGCTGCGTCCGATTCCTTGCTTTCCGATACAGTTGTTATAAGTGGAGTGGAGTATATTCAGACTATGCAAGCTTATCGTTCATGTTACAATTCGTCCGACCTTATGGTGGATGTAGTTCTGTCGCGTTCTGATGGCGAGTGGCTTTGGCAGTCGGGGTGTCTCACGTCGTTCAGTGTTGTTGGTGAGAATAGTGAGGCTGAGGTGTATAGGGTGCATGGAGGTTTTGGTAGAAACGACGAAGACATTACGCTCAACGATGCTGTAGCCACTCACGGAATTCTCTCGCCTGGCAGTGCGCCGAGTGTGATATGTGTTGGAGCCACAGCCTATCGTCCTGTATATACAGATGTCAATGGTTCTGTCCATACCCAGCATTGGGGCAAGTCTGGCGAGCGTGGTAGTTTCTCGTCGGTAGGTCCAACATTTGACGGACGTTCTAAGCCTGATGTCATGGCACCCGGTGCCAATGTCATTTCGGCTATGAGTAGCTATTATATGGAATCCAACATAGCTTCCACCCTTGTCAAGTCTCACGAGTATAATGGTCGCACCTACGGATGGGCTGTTAATGGAGGAACGTCAATGTCAACTCCTGCCGTTGCCGGCATCATTGCGTTGTGGCTACAAGCCAATCCATGTCTGTCGCCTGATGATGTGCTTGACATTATGCGTCGCACGTGCAAGCCGTGTGGTGATTATGGAGCAGCTACTATGAATAATTGTGGTTATGGTGCTATAGATGCCTATGCCGGATTGCTCGACGTGCTCAATTTGACTGGCATTGCCGGATTGTCTGCCAATTTAGCCAAGGGTGCCAAGGTTGGAGTGGTTTCTGGCAATGTTGTGCAGATAGAGTTTGACGCTGTGCTCCGCCATTCGCTCAACGTCACTATATACGACATGTCTGGCAGAAAGCTCCATACCGAGCGTCTTCAGCCTGGCAATACGTTATACAATGTAAGTCAGTCACTTTCTTCTGGTATATATGCCGTGCAAGTGGGCGACATTGGCTCCTCACTTGTGAGGTTGCGGTGATAGATAATGAGGCAATGATTAACAAATCTGACATCATTCTGATAAAAATATATTGACAAATGTTTTCTGTTCTCTTTGAAAATATATACTTTTGCACCGAAAATATAACAAAATATATTAAAAGTATGAAAAAGGTGAAATATTTGTTGATGGCGCTTGTGGCTGCCATCGTTTGTTCTTGTGGTACAACTCGCACCGTTCCAATCACTGGACGTCAGCAGAACATCCTTGTTTCTGACGAGCAGGTGCTCTCACTTAGCAATCAAGAGTATACCAATTACATGAAGTCGGCAAAACTTTCTACCAACTCAGCCAATACCGCCATGGTGAAGCGTGTGGGGCAGAAGCTCGCTACTGCTGTTGAGAAGTATCTCAATGAGCATGGTTTGCAGGCTGAGACCAAGCAGTATAGCTGGGAGTTTAATCTTGTTCAAGACAAGAGTGTCAATGCTTTCTGCATGCCTGGTGGCAAAATTGTGGTGTACGAAGGATTGTTGCCAGTCACCAAGGACGAAGCATCGCTCGCCATAGTTCTTGGTCATGAGATAGCACACGCTGTAGCAAAGCATTCTGCCGAGCAGATGAGCAAGCAGATTAAGAATCAGTATGGCACACAGATTCTCGGTCAGGTGCTCAATGCTGCTGGTGTTAACTCTGGCACTACACAGCTTGCGCAGATTATTGCGCAGAAGGGTTTGGAGTTTCGCAGCCTTAAATACTCACGCGACAACGAGAGCGAGGCAGACCGCATGGGCTTGATATTCGCCGCAATGGCTGGTTACGACCCCAATGTTGCCGTCACATTCTGGCAGCGTATGTCTCAGGCTACTGGCAATAGCAACCAGAACGACATGTTCAGCAGTCACCCATCAGACGCTAAGCGCATCGCTGCCATCAAGCAGGAGTTGCCCGAAGCGTTGACTTATTACAATCCGCCTAAGAAAACTTCAACAACCAAGAAGTCAACAACCACTTCTAAGAAAAAGTCATCAACTACAAGAAGAAGATAAAGTTTTGTGTTTTCATCTGCAATACTGCAATCTTTGTATGTCTTGCGTGATGTAATGCTTTGATAGTTTGATAGTTATGGATGCTTGCAGATGAATGGCAGATAGCCGTTTCATCTGCAAGCATCTGCCATTTTATTAGCACTCATCTGCCATTTTATTAGCACTCATCTGCCTTTCCATTCATATTTTGTTCAATAAGATTGCCTGTGAACAAAATATTTGTATTACCTTTGTAATTGCAACTTTATATAATAATGTAAAAAGAGAATCTTATGCAACCAATATTCATTGCTGGTCCCTGTGTCATCGAGTCGCAGGAGCTGCTCAACACCGTAGCCGAAGAACTTGTACGCATAAACAAGAAGCTTGGCACCGACATCATCTTCAAGGCTTCGTTTGATAAGGCCAACCGCACATCCATCAAGTCGTTCCGTGGTCCTGGACTTGACAAGGGCTTGCATATGCTCGCCGACATCAAGTCGAAATATGGACTGCGTGTGCTCACCGACATACACGAGAGCTATCAGGCTGCTCCCGTTGGCGAGGTGTGCGACGTGCTTCAAATTCCAGCTTTCCTCTGTCGCCAGACCGATTTGCTCGTGGCTGCCGCGCACACAGGCAAGACTGTGAATATCAAGAAAGCCCAGTTCCTCAGTGGAGCCGACATGAGATATCCCGTAGAGAAGGCTCTTGAGGCAGGTGCCAAGGATGTATGGCTCACCGAGCGTGGCAACATGTTCGGCTACAACAATCTTGTTGTCGACTTCCGCAACATCCCCGACATGCTCGCCATCACTCCGCGTGTCATCATGGACTGCACCCATAGTGTGCAGCGTCCTGGCGGTGGAGGCGGCACAACATCTGGCGACCGCCGTTTTGTGCCCAATATGGCATTGGCTGCCAAGGCATTCGGAGCCAATGGATATTTCTTTGAAGTGCATCCCGACCCCGACCACGCTCTGAGCGACGGTCCAAACATGCTCTATCTCGACAAACTCGAAGAACTCATTGCAAAGCTTTAACATCCTAAAACAACAAACAACATACAATGAACGAAATAGCTACCGAACGACTAAAGCACGTTAGGCAGTATGCTATACAGTGCATCAACGATGAGGCTAAGGCTCTCACCGACCTCATACCACAGCTCGACGACAATTTTGACCGGGCTGTCGACTTGATGTTCAACTGTCACGGCAAGGTGATAGTGACGGGTGTAGGCAAGAGTGGACACATAGGCGCTAAGATAGCAGCCACATTGTCATCCACTGGCACACCCTCGTTCTTCATTAATCCGCTTGACGTGTTCCATGGCGACTTGGGTGTGATGACAAAGGATGATGTGGTGCTTGCCATCAGCAACTCTGGACAGACCGACGAATTGCTGCGCTTCATCCCCATGGTGCTCCACATGCAGATTCCTATTATTGGCATGAGTGGCAATCCAGACTCGCTGCTTGCCAAATATTCTACAGCACACATCAACATCCGTGTGTCTAAAGAGGCATGCCCTCTCAACCTTGCGCCTACAAGTAGCACCACCGCTACACTCGCCATGGGCGACGCATTGGCTGTGGCACTGATGGAGGTGCGCGACTTCAAACCGCGCGACTTTGCCCAGTTCCATCCTGGCGGTTCGCTTGGCAAGCGTCTGCTCACCACTGCCGCCGACGTGATGAAGAGCGACGAGATGCCTGTCATTTCCAAGGATATGCCACTTGGCGACGCCATTCTACTCGTCAGCAAGGGCAAGATGGGCATGGGTGTGGCTGTCGAGGACGGCAAGGTGATAGGACTTATCACCGACGGCGACCTCCGACGCGCTATGGAGAAGTGGCGCGAGCACTTCTTCGACCGCCCTGTGAGCGACATCATGACAAGCACGCCTAAGATGGTGCCGCCTACAGCTAAGATTAGTGAAATACAGAAGATAATGAGCAAATACAAGATACACTCTGTGCTCGTAGTCGACGACGAGCAGCATCTGCTTGGCATAGTCGACCACTACAGATGTATGGTGTAGAATGACAATATGAATTTAAGAACTTTATTAATCACACTTGTCGCTTGTCTGTCATTTGTGGCTGAGGTGTCGGCACAGACAAGCGACTCGCTCATCGTGAGCCAACTCCAGAGGGAGGGCATACGATTCAGCCGTGACAACAGCGTGACGCTGCTTATGAACGGACAAGAGAAGTTTGACGACATGTTCTGCGCCATCCGACAGGCACGTAGCAGTGTGCATCTCGAATACTTCAACTTCCGCAACGA
Organism: uncultured Prevotella sp.; assembly: GCA_934183355.1. Classification (GTDB taxonomy): domain Bacteria; phylum Bacteroidota; class Bacteroidia; order Bacteroidales; family Bacteroidaceae; genus Prevotella. The sequence continues at coordinate 24,210 of CAKPST010000003.1, read as the reverse complement.
CTCTATTGCCTCGCTTCTCTTCGACCTCCTTGCCCAGAAGGTGAAGGATGGAGTGGAGGTACGTGCGCTATTCGACGGATTCGGCAACGACTCCAACAATCAGCCACTGCGCAAGCGCCACCTCAAGGATATACGCTCCAAGGGCATTGAGATATACGAGTTCGATCCCGTGCGCTTCCCTTGGATTAATCATGTCTTCCATCGCGACCACCGCAAGATAGTGGTCATCGATGGACAGATAGCCTACACTGGTGGCATGAACGTGGCCGACTACTACATCAAAGGCACACCGCAAGTGGGCGAGTGGCGCGACATGCACTGCCGCATCGAGGGTTCTGAGGTGAACACTTTGCAGAAGATTTTCCTCAAGATATGGAACAAGACAGCCAAGCAGAACGTCGGTGGAGACAAGTATTTCCGTGGCGAATGTGGTGGAGATGGTTTCGAGGGACTCAAGCCCGACACCTGCGCTACTGCCGGACGCAAGATGGTGGGCATAATAAATCGCGAGCCACACACGTCCAACAAGATAATACGCACGTTCTACATCAATGCCATCAACAACGCCAAGGATAGCATTAAGCTCGTCAACCCCTATTTGACGCTCACCACCAAGGTGAAAAAGGCGCTCAAGCGTGCCGCCAAACGTGGCATCAAGTTGGAGATAATGGTGTCGGCTCGCAGCGACATTCCGCTTACTCCCGACTGCGTCTTCTACAATGTACACAAGTTGATGAAGCGTGGAGCTGATGTCTACATCTACAAACCGGGCTTCCATCACACCAAGATAATCATGGTGGACGGACGGTTCTGCACCGTGGGTAGCGCCAATCTCAATTCGCGCTCCTTGCGATTCGACTACGAGGAGAACGCTGTCATCATCGACCCATGTACCACAGCCGAGCTATCGCGCATGTTCGACAGCGACAAGGCACGCTCTTTCAAGCTCACTCCTGCCAACTGGAAGAAGTTTCGCACTCCGTGGCAACGCTTTGTGGGATGGTTCTCACATCTGCTTGCGCCAGTGATATAGATTATGCCTGTACACAGACGGGCATCAATAAAACAAGAAAAATGATAAATAAAGATGATCCGCACAACAATTGATCCTGCTACAGTAGAAAAAATCAAGGATGCCGCCAACATTGTTGAGGTGGTGTCCGAGTTTGTTACGCTGCGTCGCAGTGGAGCCAATTACAAGGGTCTGTGTCCTTTCCACGACGAGAAGACGCCGTCGTTCTATGTGTCGCCAGCACGTGGCATGTGCCACTGCTTCGGTTGTGGCAAGGGTGGCAATCCTGTGGGGTTCATCATGGAGCACGAGCAGATGACCTATCCCGAGGCTCTGCGCTGGCTCGCCAACAAATACCACATAGAGATACAGGAGCGTGAGCTTACTGACAACGAGCGTCGCGAGCAGAGCGAGCGCGAGAGTATGTTCATTGTCAACGAGTGGGCGATGAACTACTTTCAAGACAAGATGCACAACGACCCCGACGGCATTGCCATAGGCATGCAGTATTTCCGCAGTCGTGGGTTTCGCGATGATATCATACGCAAGTTTCAGCTCGGATTCGACCCTCAAGACCGCCGTGCCTTTGCCAAGGAGGCTATCAGCAAGGGCTATAAGGAGGAGTTCATTCTGAAGACTGGCATCTGCTACAAGACCGACTACGGCGAACTCATCGACCGCTATGCCGGACGTGTCATATTCCCGTGGATTGGCATCAGTGGCAAGGTGGTGGGATTTGGCGGTCGACTGCTCGACTCGCGCACCAAGGGTGTCAATCAGAAGTATGTCAACTCGCCCGACTCCGAGATCTATCACAAGGACCGCGAGCTCTACGGACTCTATCAGGCCAAGAAAGCCATTGCCAAGGAAGACCGCGTCTACATGGTGGAGGGCTACACCGACGTGCTCTCCATGCACCAGAGTGGCATCGAGAATGTGGTGGCTAACTCTGGTACGGCTCTCTCGCGCCATCAGATACACATCCTGCATCGCTTCACGTCCAACATCACGCTGCTCTACGACGGCGACGCTGCCGGCATACATGCCGCTATGCGCGGTACCGACATGCTGCTGGCTGAGGGCATGAACCTCAAGGTGTTGCTCTTGCCCGACGGCGACGACCCCGACTCCTTCTCGCGTAAGCACTCGGCTGCCGACTTCCGTAAGTATATCGAGGACAATCAGACCGACTTCATTCAGTTTAAGACCGACCTCTTGCTGAAGAACGAGCGCGACCCTCTGAAACGCTCCGAGGCCATCAACTCCATCATCCGAAGCATATCCTTCGTCATCAACCCTATTCTGCGCGACACCTACATACACGACTGTTCGGTGCGCATGGGGCTCAACGAGGCTACGCTCATCAATACACTCAACGGATTCATACGCAACAATCGTGAGACGCCATCGCCCGAAGAGGCCAACACCATGCAGCAACAGCAGCGCGTGTCCACTCCTCAGCCGCATGTGCAGTCCACTACACCGCTGCAACAGGCATCCAAGGTAGAGCGTATGTTGGTGGAGCTGATAGTAAGACATGGCGACACAGTTATATTCGACAATGTGGAGTCGGACGACGGACAGACCATCAGCCTAAACATAGCACAGTATATCGACTACAATCTGGGTGTCGACGGACTGCAATTTGCCAATCCTCTCTTCGCCAAGATTCTCGCTGAGGCTGTGACACATAGCCACGATGAAGGTTTCAACACCGAGCAGTTCTTCATCCATCACGCCGACATCGACATCTCGCGCATAGCCACCGACCTCTGCATCGACCAGTATCGTCTGCTGGACGAGCAACGAACGGCTGCCGACAACGAGCCTAAGAATCAAGAAGAACTGCGTGTCGAGGAAGAAAACCGCATCGAAGCCTTGCGCCAACAGACCGAGCATCTGCTCAACGACTTCCGCATGGACTATCTTGAGTATCATCTCAAGGACATACAGGCACAGATAGCACAGGCTGTCGGCGACCCCGAACGTCTCAAGCAGCTCATGGAGGAGTATAAGAACACGCACGAGTTGCGCTCCAAACTCGCCCGACTGCTTGGCAATAACATCATAGCATAAACAACGACTTGTGTGCAGGTCGGAGTAATCCTGCGCCAAGTTTTCAACATCAACAATTTAAAACAACACATTTATGTATTACATCGAAAAGACTCTTGAGATTTCGGCATGCCATCGCCTTAATCTCTCTTACGAGAGCAAGTGCCAGAATCTTCATGGCCACAACTGGATTATTACTGTCTACTGCAAGTCGAAGGAACTCAACCAGGACGGAATGGTGGTAGACTTCACCCACATCAAGCACATCGTGCAAGACCGTCTCGACCATGCCGACCTCAACGAGGTGCTACCATTCAACCCTACGGCTGAGAACATAGCACGTTGGATAACCGAACAGATACCTCAGTGCTATCGCTGCATGGTGCAGGAGAGCGAGGGCAACAAGGCTATATACGAGGAGGACTAAGATGATGAAGAGAGTCAACGATATTTTCTATTCGCTCCAAGGCGAGGGGCGCAACACCGGACGCGCCGCCATATTCATCCGTTTTGCAGGATGCAACTTGAAGTGTCCCTTCTGCGACACCGACTTTGCCGACTACACCGAACTTAGCGATGCCGACATTCTCAATCGCATCAAGGCATATCCTTCGCACTTTGTTGTGCTCACCGGCGGCGAGCCGTCGCTTCAGGTCGACCGTCCCTTTGTCGACCTTTTGCACGCTCACGGCTACGAGATAGCAATGGAAACCAACGGCACACACGCTATAGTCGACGGCATCGACTGGGTAACGTGCTCGCCCAAGGGCAAGAGTGTCATCACTCGTTGCAACGAACTGAAGTGCATCTTCGAGGAGTCTACCGTCTGCCCCGACGACCACGGCATACAAGCCGACTACAAATACCTCCAGCCGTGTGATGTGCAAGACGCCCGTCGCAATGCCGACATAGTGAAGCGTTGTTTCGACTACATCCTCCAGCATCCCGAGTGGCGCATGTCCTTGCAGACGCACAAACTTGTAGGATTCAAATGATATACATTCACGGAATATTCATAGTGGTATACGCCATCATCATTGTCGGCATCATACTGACAGTGTTGATGGACAACCGTCAGCCAGCCAAGACTATGGCATGGGTGTTGGTGCTCCTTTTTGTGCCCATTATAGGCATCGTTCTTTACATATTCTTTGGGCAGAACACACGCAAGATGCGTCTCATCTCGCAGCGTTCGCTCGACCAGTTGTCCAAGCGACAGATGCTTGAGTTTGTAGAGCAGCGCGACTTGCAGGTGCCAGACACCTATCGCTCGCTCATCACCCTCTTTGCCAATCAGAGTCTTGCCTTGCCCTTCAAGGACAACGAGGTGGAGATATACACCAATGGCTATGAATTTTTCCCCGCACTGCTGCAGTCCATCAGTCGCGCACGCCATCATATACATCTCGACACATACATCTTTGCCGACGACGCGCTCGGCATGCTCGTAGCCGACGCCCTCATAGACAAGTCGCGACAGGGAGTGGAGGTGCGTGTGGTCTACGACGACGTGGGTTGTTGGCGTGTGTCGCGTCGTTTCTTCGAGCGCATGCGCAGTGCCGGCATTGACGTGTGCTCTTTTATGCCGGTCAAGTTTCCGGCTTTTACGTCCAAGGTCAACTATCGCAACCACCGCAAGATATGCGTCATCGATGGCATCGAGGCATTCACTGGCGGCATGAACATAGCCCTTCGCTATGTCAAGGGATTGCGTGGAGGCTCGCTGCCGTGGCGCGACACCCACATGCGTCTGCGTGGTAGCGTGGTCTATGCTCTTCAACGCGCTTTTCTCATTGATTGGTATTTTGTGGAGCGCACACTTGTCACCAATCGACGCTATTATCCACCCATGCCTTGGCACATCGACAACGGTTGTCTGGCACAGGTGGTGACGAGTAGCCCCATTGCCAAGTGGCCCGACATCATGCAGGGCTACGTGCGCATACTGCTTGAGGCTAAGCATTATGTCTACATGGAGACACCTTATTTTCTGCCCACTGAGCCTGTTCTCTTTGCCATGCGCACCGCTGCCATTGCTGGGGTCGACGTCCGACTGCTTATACCGCGTCATGCCGACTCCCATTTGTTGGAGTGGGCGAGCATGTCTTATGTCGCCGAGACGTTGGAGGCAGGTGTCAAGATTAGGCTCTACGAGGCTGGGTTCAATCACAGCAAGCTGCTCATAGCCGACGACGAACTATGCACATGTGGCTCCACCAACATCGACTTCCGCAGTTTTGAGAACAACTTCGAGGCAAATGTCTTCTTCTACGACCGCCCTATGGCAGAGCGTCTCAAGCAAATATATCTGACAGACGAGTCGCACAGTGTGGATGTCAGAGAGGTGAAGGAATACAATCATCGCCCATTCATCCACCGACTTATGGAGTCCATCTTCCGCCTTCTTGCCCCATTGCTATGATGGCATGTCTATATAAAATAGGTGAATATATTGCGCCCCGCCAGTCCTATGTCTGCAAAAAGCTTTGCCAAATGAACGAAAATGTGTAATTTTGCAGACATGAGAATAGACATTATAACTGTATTGCCCGAAATGCTTGAGGGCTTTGTAAACGAATCAATACTTGCTCGCGCACAGAAGAAGGGTCTCGCCGAGATTCATCTGCATAACTTGCGCGACTATTCTGCCGACAAGTGGCGCCGTGTGGACGACTATCCTTATGGTGGTTTTGCTGGTATGGTGATGCAATGTGAGCCTATCGATCGCTGTATATCGGCGCTGAAGGCTGAGCGCGACTACGACGAGATTATCTTCACGTCGCCCGATGGTGAGAAGTTCGACCAGCATATTGCCAACGACCTCTCGCTCAAGGGCAACATCATCATACTCTGTGGCCACTATAAAGGCATCGACCAGCGTGTGCGCGACCATCTCATCACTCGCGAGATAAGCATCGGCGACTATGTGCTCACCGGTGGCGAGCTTGCTGCTGCTGTCATGGCTGATGCCATCGTGCGTGTTGTGCCAGGCGTCATAGGCGACGAGCAGAGCGCCTTGAGCGACTGCTTCCAGGACGACATGCTCTCTGCCCCCATCTACACACGCCCTGCCGACTACAAGGGATGGAAGGTGCCCGAGATTTTGCTCAGTGGCAACGAGGCTAAGATCAAGAATTGGGAGATGGAGCAAGCTATGGAGCGCACACAACGTTTGCGCCCTGACCTTTTGGAGAAATAATTACTTATAATAAATCTACAACAATGAAGAAAATCTTACTAACCGCCTTTGCCGTTGCTATGGCTGTAGCAATGCCTGCTAAGGCACAGGACGGACTGCTCAAGAAGTATGCTCAGCGTCTGTCTACACCGCGTCACTATGTGTGCTATCGCACTACCGAGAACATCAAGATTGACGGCAAGCTCAACGAGAAGTCGTGGAGCAAGGCTGCCGACACCGAGTCGTTTGTAGACATCAGTGGCGATGGATTTCCTAAGCCCATCTACGACACCAAGGCTCGCATGATGTGGGACGACAACTATCTATATGTGTCTGCCGTATTGGAGGAGCCTAACATCGTGGCTCACCTCACTCAGCGCGACACCATCATCTATCACGACAACGACTTCGAGGTGTTTCTCGACCCTACGGGCGACGGACAGAACTACTTCGAGATTGAGAACAACGCACGTGGCGTTGTGTTCGACCTCATGCTCGACCGTGCCTATCGCTCGGGCGGCAACTTCTACATTCAGTGGGATTGTCCGGGACTGAAGCTCGCTGTGTCGCACGATGGTACGCTCAACAAGACTAAGGACCGCGACCGTTCATGGTCGGTAGAGATGGCTATCCCGCACAAGGCTATCACTCGCAACTTCACCAATCCTTTGCAGGCAGGCAACATCTGGCGCCTCAACTTCTCGCGTGTGCAGTGGCTCAAGAAGGGTGGACCTGAAGAGAACTGGGTGTGGACACCGACAGGCGAAATCAATATGCACGCTCCCAACCAGTGGGGATTCCTTCTGTTCTCTGACAAGGTGGTTGGCACTGGCACCGACACCTTCAGCTATCCCTACAACATGGAAGCCTATAAGCTCCTTTGGGCTATATTCTATGCACAGCTCGACCATCATGGTGCGGCAGGCAGATATGCCAGCTCGCTCGCTGCTCTCGGCATGACCGACAGCGACCTCGCTACTCTCACTAAGGGAAGCAATGTAGAGGTTGAGGCTACATCAAGCCAGTTCACAGCAAGCATCTTGGTTGGTGGAACGGGCAAGCGCTACGTTGTCGACCAGAACGGCAAATTTGAAGTTAAGTAATCGAACAATTAACGAAATATATTAACGATTAAATTAACGAATAATTAACGGGCAATTAACCGTAATTAACGACAAAAATTATTAAGTAGTCGTTAATGCCGGTTAATTGCCCGTTAATTATTCGTTAATTTTTTTTGTTAATTATCGGTTAATTATTCGTTGATTTTTTAGCTATTCGTACACTTCGTCGATGCCATACTCCACCATGTCATCCTCCTTTTGACACGGATTGAATCCCTCAGGCAGATTAAACTTAGCATCAGGGTCGTACGGCAGACTCTTGTCGCGATACACCTTCTTCATGAAGTAAGCCCATATAGGCAGAGCCATTGTCGCACCCTGACCCATGCGCATTGTGTCGAAGTGGATGTCGCGGTCTTCGCCGCCCACCCAGCATCCGCTGACAAGCTCAGGAGTGAATCCCATAAACCAAGCGTCGCTATTGCGGTTGGTAGTACCAGTCTTGGCACCCATCTCGCCAGTGAAGTTATACTTATAGCGCAGTCGTCCAGCCGTACCTCCGTCCACAACGCCCATCAGTTCGACAAGCATCTTGTTGGCACTCTCGGCACTTATCACCTCGTTCATGCGCGGCTGGAACGTGCTTATCACGTTGCCCTCATTGTCCTCAATGCGGCTCACAAACATTGGTGCTGTGCGTATGCCACCATTGGCAAACGTGGTGTATGCGCTCACCATTTCGCCCACCGACACCTCGCACGGACCCAGACACAGAGCCATAGACGGATGTATGTCGGGGTTGTTGATGCCATAGTCGTGCAGCAGTTGCACAAACTGCATCGGACTCAACTTGCTCATCAAGTAGGCTGACACCCAGTTGCTCGACTGCGCCAGTCCCCACTTCAGCGTCACCATCTCTCCGGCACGCTTGTGGCTCGCATTGCGCGGAGTCCAAGGCTGTCCAGCCACAATGTATGTGCGCTGCACGTTGGGAGCCAGGTCGCATGGCGAAAATCCGTTCTCCATAGCCAGCGAGTAGAGGAAAGGCTTGATAGTAGAGCCCACCTGACGTCGACCGCCCATCGCCATGTCGTACATGAAGTGCGAGTAGTCGAGTCCACCCACATACGCCTTCACAGCTCCCGTCTTGGGGTCCATGCTCATGAAGCCCGCACGCAGGAACGACTTGACATAACGTATGCTGTCTAATGGAGTCATCGTGGTGTCGATGTCGCCGTGATATGTAAATACCGACATGTCTGTCTTGGTGTGGAATGCGCGGTGTATCTCCTCGTCGCTCGCCCCGTTAGCCTTCATCACACGATAGCGTTCGCTCTGCAGCACGGCACGTTCCATGATTTGATTCACCTGCTTCTTGGTCAGCTGCGACGTGAACGGAGCATTAGGCTTAGTTCTATTCTCCTTGAAGAACTCCGGCTGTAGATAGCGTGCCACATGTCCATACACCGCCTCCTCGGCATATCGCTGCATGCGAGAGTCGATGGTGGTGTACACCTTCAGTCCGTCAGCGTTCAGATTATATGGCGAACCATCCTTCTTGCGATTCTTGTTGCACCATCCATATAGCTGGTCGTTCACCCACGCAATAGAGTCGAGCACATACTGTCGCTTGTTCCACGACGGATATTTAGAACGGTCGGGCAGTTCGGCAGACAGATACAGACGCAGAAACTCGCGCAGATATGGCGCCGTGCCATCCTTGTGGTCGGTGCGATGGAAGTCGAGTGTCAGCGGTTTGGCAGTATATTCGGCATACTGCGACTCCGTCAAGTAGCCTGCCTTGCGCATCTGGTCGAGCACCACGTTGCGGCGTTCGCGAGAGCGTTCGGGATAGCGCACCGGATTGAACAGCGACGGATTCTTGCACAGTCCTATCAGTGTGGCAGCCTCTTCCACCGTGAGGTCCTTAGGTTCCTTATTAAAATAGGTGTTAGAAGCCGTCTTGATGCCCACAGCATTGTGCAAGAAGTCGAAGTAGTTGAGATACAGCGCAATGATTTCCTCCTTAGTATAGTTGCGCTCCAGCTTCACGGCTATCACCCATTCTATAGGTTTCTGCAACATACGCTGCATAGTATTCTTGGCAGTCTCCGAGTAGAGCTGCTTGGCAAGCTGCTGAGTGATGGTTGAACCACCGCCAGCAGAAGTCTGTCCCAATAGTCCGCGCTTCACCACGGCACGTCCCAGAGCAATGAAGTCGACGCCCGAATGGTCGTAGAATCGGGCATCCTCCGTAGCCACCAGAGCCTTGACGAGGTGTGGCGACAGATTGTTGTACGACACACACACGCGGTTCTCGCGGTTGAAGTTCCATGTGCCTATCACCTTGCCGTCGGCACTGTATATCTGAGTGGCAAAGCGGTTGATTGGGTTCTGCAAGTCTTCAATGGGCGGCATATAGCCTATCCATCCATTCCAGATAGCAGTGAAGCCTACGCCGCATGCTATGAAGCCAATGGCAAGCATGCCCCAGAGAAAATGTATAACTGCTTTTCTCATGTTCGGTATAAATTTAGTAAGAGGGTATGGTGTCCCTGACCTTTTTATGTCATGGATGCCATACCCTCCTATATATTTCGTTATTGTGCAAAAAGTCGTTGTTAGTCGGCAGACACAAACTCGTCGAGGAATCGTGTGTCGTTCTCCGAGAACATGCGGAGGTCGGCAACGCTATACTTCAAGTTGGTGATGCGCTCGATGCCCAGTCCGAATGCGTAGCCAGTATACTCCTTGCTGTCGATGCCACAAGCCTCAAGCACATTGGGGTCTACCATGCCACAACCGAGGATTTCCACCCATCCAGTGTGCTTGCAGAATCCACAACCCTTGCCACCACAGATGTGGCACGAGATGTCCATCTCGGCACTTGGCTCGGTGAAGGGGAAGTAGCTTGGACGCAGACGAATCTTGGTGTCCGGACCGAAGAGCTCGCGAGCGAATGTCAAGAGCACCTGCTTAAGGTCGGTGAACGACACATTCTTGTCGACATACAGACCCTCCAACTGATGGAAGAAGCAGTGAGCACGTGCCGAGATAGCCTCGTTGCGGAACACGCGACCCGGGCAAATCACGCGGATAGGCGGCTGCTGGCGCTCCATAATGCGGCTCTGGTCGTTGGATGTGTGCGAGCGCAAGATGATGTTCTTGGTCACCTCGTTAGGATTCTGCTCCACGAAGAATGTGTCCTGCATGTCGCGTGCAGGATGGTCGGCAGCAAAATTCAGCTTGGTGAACACATGGAGGTCGTCGTCAATCTCCGGACCTTCGGCGAGGGTGAAGCCCATGCGCTGGAATATGTCGATGATTTGGTTCTTGACGATAGTGAGAGGGTGGCGTGTGCCGAGCTGCACAGGATAAGCCGAACGTGTCAGGTCGAAGTCGTCAGCCGACTCCTCTGCCTCCTCGTTCTGCTCCTTCAACTCGTTGATTTTCTGGAGAGCGAGCTGCTTCAGCTCGTTGATTTTCATTCCCACAGCCTTCTTCTGGTCGGCTGGCACATTGCGGAAATCTGCCATGAGGGCAGTGATTTCACCCTTCTTGCTAAGATATTTCAGTCTGAGCTGCTCAATCTCCTCAGCGTTGCTGGCGTGGAGATTGCTCACTTCGTTAAGAAGCTGGTCAATCTTTTCTAAAATCATATTTTATTGTCTGTTTATATTCCAATAGTATGAATGGCGACATGCTCGCCTTTTAAATTCAGTGCAAAGGTAATATTTTTTGACTTAATAAAGAAGTATATCGAAATAAAGTTGTACTTTTGCCGAAAATTTGAGGGATATATTCAAGTCCTGCAATATAATGTAGTATGAGAAAAGGAATGTTTTTTATCGTGTTCGCCATCATTGTGGGCATGATAAGTTTTTCTTCAGTAGGCTGCACCGACAAGAAGCCTACTCCTGTCGACACTGATAGCGTTGCCGACACCACCATTATGACGGCTGTAGACACCATGGACCAAATCATCGCTGAGACACCGATGCCCAAGGCAGCCGACGAATTGTTTGACGACTTCTTCTTCAACTTTGCCGCCAATCGCAAGTTGCAGAAGAATCGCATCAAGTTTCCATTGCCTATAGTCACGGGCAACGACTCCGTCATGGTGGAGAAGAATCGCTGGCGTATGGACCACTTCTTCATGCATCAAGACTTCTACACGCTGATATTCGACAACGCCAAGCAGATGAACGTTGTCAAGGACACCACCATCGACCATGTAGTGGTGGAGCGCATCAATCTGCGACGCCACCATGTGCGCCAGTATGTGTTCAATCGTGTGCTGGGACAGTGGATGATGACACGTGTAGTCAACGAACCGTTGGCAAGGAGCAAGAATGCATCCTTCTTGCAGTTCTACAGCAAGTTTGTCACCGACACAGCTTTCCAGGTGAGCAGCATCAACGATCCACTCGAATTCACAGGTCCTAACCCCGACGACGACTTCTCGACAATGAGTGGCATTCTTGCACCAGAGCAGTGGCCGTCGTTCGCTCCAGAGCTGCCCAACACCACCATCTACAACATCCTCTACGGTCAGAAATACTCGGAGAGTTCGCAGAAGATATTCGTAATACGTGGCATTGCCAACGGACTGGAGACCGAGCTGACCTTCCGCCGCAAGGGTGGCAGCTGGAAACTAATGAAAATAATAATGTAAAGAGAAAGGAACACTGAGATGAAAGACTTGCTCAATCATAGCCTCTTGGCTCACAACACATTCGGCATCGAAGCCAAGTGCATCCGATTCTTGGAGTATGTCTCCGTGGACGAGGCACGTCAGGTGGCAAAGACCATACGTGAGTCGGGCTTACCATTCATCATAGTGGGCGAGGGTAGCAACCTTTTGCTCACACGCAACTACGACGGCATCGTAGTGCATTCTGCCGTCAGCGGATGCACATTGGTGGACATCAGCGAGACACAGGTAGACGACATCTACGTAAGATATGGCTCAGGCATAACATGGGACGACGTCGTAGCTGAGAGCGTGCGCAACGGATGGCATGGAGCCGAAAACCTCTCGCTCATTCCGGGAGAGGTGGGAGCCAGCGCCGTGCAGAACATTGGTGCCTATGGCGTCGAGGCTAAGGACCTCATCTACGAGGTGGAGGCAGTGGAGATAGCCACTGGCAAGATCGTGCGTTTTGCCAACGAAGAGTGTCACTATGCCTATCGTCAGAGTCGCTTCAAGCACGAGTGGAAGAACAAGTATCTCATCACACATGTCACCTATCGCTTCTCGCGCCACTACTCGCCCGACCTCGACTATGGCAACATTCGCCAGGCTCTTGAATCAAAGGGCATCGGCGGTATTCCCACAGCCGAGCAACTGCGCCAGACCATCATCGAGATACGCGAGGCTAAGCTGCCCGACCCTAAGGTGATGGGCAATGCTGGCAGCTTCTTCATGAACCCCATCGTCGACCGTAGTGTCTACGAGAGCCTTGCCGCACAATACGACCGCATGCCCCACTATGTCATCGACGACAGTCATGTGAAGATTCCAGCTGGATGGATGATAGAACAGTGTGGCTGGAAGGGCCGCTCTATGGGCAGAGCCGGAGTGCACGACCGCCAAGCATTGGTGCTCGTCAATCGCGGTGGAGCCACAGGCAACGAGGTGGTGGCTCTCTATCAGAAGATAATAGAAGACGTGAAAGAAAAGTTCGGAATAGAAATTCATCCAGAAGTAAATGTCATTTAAGGTTACACTCTTGGGTACAGGCACATCAGGCGGTGTGCCTTCGCTCGGCTGTCAGTGCGAGGTGTGTCGCAGCACCGACCCTCGCGACCATCGCACACGCTGTGTCGCCCTTGTCGAGACAGCCACCACACGTGTGCTCATCGACTGCGGTCCCGACATACGCCAGCAGCTCATGCCCTTGCCCTTCAAGCCCCTCGACGCCATACTCCTGACACATATCCACTACGACCATGTGGGTGGCATCGACGACTTGCGCCCCTTCTCGGTCTTCGGTCCCATACGTCTATATGGCGACGAGCGCACATGTCGCCACGTCCACGACATCATGCCCTATTGTTTTGGCGAGCATCTCTATCCTGGTGTGCCACGACTGGAGCTTCACCCCATCCATCCCCATGTGCCACTGCATGTGGGCGACCTGACTATTATGCCCATTCAGGTGATGCACGGCAAGATGCCCATACTCGGATTTCGCATAGGCTCATTCGCCTACATCACCGACATGAAGACCATCGACGACTCCGAATTGCCATATCTCGAAGGAGTGGAGACACTCGTTGTCAACGCCCTGCGCTTTGATAAGCCTCACCATTCCCACCAGTTGGTGGACGATGCCGTGCTTTTCGCCCGTCGCATCGGAGTCCGCCACACCTACATCACACACGTATGTCATCATATTGGACTCTTCGACACCGCCCAGCAGCGCATGCCCGACGGCATTCACTTGGCGTATGATGGTGAGGTGCTGAGTGTTTAGATGCCTTGCAGAGGTTTTCGGATGCTATGTAGCATTTGTTTCTGGGCTTAGTACAGGTTGTTTCTGGGCTTAGTACGAGTGCTACCAGGGCTTAGTACGGATGCTACCAGGGCTTAGTACGGATGCTACCAGGGCTTAGTACGAATGCTACTAAGGCATGTTTATATTTCTTCATATATGAACGTACTCTGCCATGATTGTCCAGTCGATTTAGTGGGTATGGCAGGGATGCCATACCCTCCTACTATATGTATTGATAATAAAGAACTGTCTCTTATAAAAAAGTTTTTATTTTTCTATTGCAATCTGCAATTTATCTCCGCATTGTTGTGGTTAACATATTGATAATCAGTTCTTTATCCCGTATTGCAGTAGCTTGCAGTAGAAAAATCCTACTGCAATCTACTGCAATTCTATATAACTATCAGACACTCAATTAGTTAGTCTTGATTAGAGGCGCAATGATTGCAGATTGCAGTAGAAAAATGAAATAACTTTTTTATATAGCTTAATGGGGCGAGTTCCGAAGCGACGACATAATATAGGATAGGCTGCAACCCCTATTTCAACCATAAAAACTATAGCACTCCGTTGTAATCTCAGAAAAAATGCTTAACTTTGCACTTGGTCTTTACACTGATTGTCGGCAATGAGTTGCACGGCGCTAATCGGTGCATCGGCACGGTTATAATAAGAAAGACGTTTGCTAACGTCGGATTCTGACCATTTGAAACGTAATAAGTTTGCTCAACAATACCAAAAAAGAGTATTCCTCTAATTTGTAAAAGGGCTACTGCAAATTGTTTCACTTTATCTTAAAGAATAATGTCAAATCAAACATTTACACAGCTATTTCGTAAGGGGCAGGAGTCTCTCAACCAATGGCAGCCTCAGGCGAAAAGAGCTTCTGAGGCAGCTTTTGATGTAATTGACTTTTTCTGTTGCGGTGGTGGAATGTCTTTAGGATTTGCCTCTTTGCAGGAGTACTTCCGAATCTTAGGTGGTGTGGATATCAATAGCACTTCATTAAAGACGTATGAGTTGAATTATGGAACTAATGTAATGAATGCTGACATTACAACCATATCACTAAATTCAAATGTGGTTCAACAAACCTTCAAGATAAATAAGAAACGTCCTTTAGTAGTAATTGGATGCGCTCCATGTCAAGGTTTTTCCGCTCATCGCAAAAAGGATAGCGATAAGCCGGAAGACAAAAGAAACACTTTAATTGGTTACTTCTCTGACATTGCTGTAAATCTTAATCCTGATTTTGTGGTTATGGAGAATGTGCCAGAGATCCTTACTGGCAAATACAAGAAGCATTACGAAGAAGCTAAAAACGTGTTTATCCAGAACGGATATTATGTAGTCCAACGGGTTTATAATGCTGCAGGATTTGGTGTTCCTCAAGCAAGAATTAGAGCTATAATTGTAGCTTCAAAATATAAGAATTTTGTGCTGCCTGACGAAATGCTATCTGTAGAGGAATACAAGACAGTACGTGATGCTATTGCCGATTTACCACATGTGGATGCAAGACACCAAATTCCAATGGTTGACAGATACCATCGTTGCTCGACCCATAAACAAAGTACAATTGATGTAATATCACAAGTACCCCATGATGGTGGAAGTCGCCCCAAAGGGGTTGGTCCTAAATGTTTGGACAAAGTAAATGGCTTCAGCGATGTTTACGGACGATTAAGATGGGATAAACCCTCTATAACTATCACACAATATGCTAGAAATCCAGCTAGTGGCAGATACTCCCATCCTGAACAGGACAGAGGATTGACCATACGTGAAGTCGCTCGCTTGCAAAGTTTTCCTGATGGTTATCTTTGGAATGGTAGTTTGGGAGATGCCTTTAAGCAAATTGGAGAAGCCGTTCCACCTCTACTTGCATTGGCAATCGCCACACAAATAGCATTAACAATTAAAACGCAAGAGAACAATGAATAAAACATATAAATGCATAGATAGTTTCTGCGGGGCAGGTGGATTGTGTCTTGGTCTAATTCAGGCAGGCTTTGATGTTCTCTATAGTTTTGACATTGAGGCAAAAGCGACAGCTACCATAAAAGCGAACCCTAAGTATTTTAAAAACCATAAAGTGGAAACGCGTGATATTTATGACATTGAATCATCAGAGTTGTTAGAATCGCTTAATCTCACATCTGGCGAACTTGATTTGTTGGCTGGCGGGCCTCCGTGTCAAGGCTTTTCTGTCCAAAGAATCGGAGCAGATCTTGATGAACGTAATCATCTTGTTGAGGAGTATATCAGCAAGGTTATTGCTATTCGACCAAAGATGTTCATACTCGAGAATGTTCCTGGTATAGAAGGTAAAAGAGGCAAAAATATTCTGCATAGTGCTCTGGCAAAGGTTGAGAAAAGTGGATATTTCATTCATGAAAAGATACTCGATGCACAAGACTATGGTGTTCCTCAACGCAGGAGAAGGGTTGTGATAGTTGGTGAGAGAAAGGATCATGAATCTCCACTCTTTGAATATCCAAAGCCACAAGAACATAAAATCACGGTAAGAGACGCAATTGCATATCTTCCTAAACCGCCAGAAGACGGAAGTGATTATCCGCATATTTCCTTGCATCGTAGAGATCGGTTGTCTGCAAAAAATATTGCACGATTGCAGGTACTTAAACCTGGGCAAGGTCGAGATTTTCTTCCTCCAGAACTACTTGCAGATTGTCATAAGGTAAGTTCTAAATTAATTGGTCATAGAAATGTATATGGCAGAATGCCATGGGATGATGTTGCTCCTACTATAACTGCACGCTTTGATAGTTTCACACGTGGGATGTTTGGACATCCCGAACAAAACAGAAGTATTTCACTACGCGAGGGGGCTATATTGCAAACTTTCCCCGAAGATTTTGTTTTTGTGGGAAATAAAGTTGAAATAGCACGCCAGATAGGCAATGCAGTTCCTGTAGCTATGGCCATGGCGGTAGGATTACAAATAAAAAAATGTCTTGACAAATGGAACAATTGAATAAAATACTAGCAGAATATATAAAGCGACTTGGCAATGACTACAAAACAGCTGTTGCTACAGGTAATGCTACACCGGAGCTTTCGTTTCGTCCAGCATTAGATGATTTTCTCATGCAGATGTCGAGATTCATAGATTGTAAGATTGATAGAATCTTTGAGCCTCGTCAGCAAGGAAAATATGGTCGTCCTGATTGGTTGTTCAGCAATAAGGATACAATGGGAATCTATGGTTATGTAGAAGCAAAGAGCTTCAATCCAAATGTAGTTCTTAATCCTGTCGATTATGAAAGACAGGTAAAGCGTTATCTATATTTGGGCAATCCGGTGATTCTTACTGATGGAATCGATTTCATTGTCTATTATCCAAATAAGACATCATCTCTTACATCTGTCTGTAAAAAGCCTATCAATTGGAATGCACCAGAATTGAATTCTGACATATTCCCAATGTTCAAGAATTTCTTCAAAAAGGAAGGGTTTAGAACTATTAGTGAGAAACAACTTGTTGCCGAATTGTCTAAACGAGCTAAGCACCTTTGTGAGGATTTAGAAGGAATACTCGACATCAATGAAGATGAGGCAGAAAATGAAATAGAAAGAAAAACAATCATTTCATTGAAGCATTTGTGGGATGTAGCCGCTAAGAGTCATGACAAGTCTCTTGCCGATAATCATACATTTGCAGGATTTGTTGCACAAATACTTGCATTTGGCTTACTTTATGCCCATCGTTATGTTAACGAAAAGGATATCACACCAGCCGATAAGTACCAAAAGTTACAGGTCTTTTGGAATTCACCTTCATTTAAGACACAAGCTTTACGTCTACAACCTTTCAAAACCCTCGTAAATGCACTTGCAGATGAACTTGACTCCCCATTCAGTAAGATAGGTATTTGGTATGACAATACTAGACGCATGCTTTCTTGCGTTCGCTTGTCGGAGCAACAGATTACCACTCCTAATTTTCATGAACTCTATGAGTCTTTTCTTGCTGCTTACGATGGCAAGACAAGAAATGACTTTGGGGCATGGTATACCCCTATGCCATTGGCAGAATACGTTGCAAAGTTTGTTAATGCAATCCTGCCGTCTGTATTGCCAGGAGAAAATGTACGTGATAAAGCCATCAAGGTTGTTGATCCTTGTTGTGGTACTGGCACATTTATCGAAGCTGTTCTCAACAAGATGACACTTCCTGAAGGCTCTAAGATTATTGGATTTGAGATTTTACCTGTTCCATATGCTTTAGCCAACTATCGTATTTCAATGTTAGACGTTACCGACAATACTGATATAGTAGTTGTTCTTACAAATACGTTGAGCGATTCTACTTTCAAACAAACGCATATAGAAGGAGGAGCAAGCGATGTCGTTTCTACCTTTTTTTTGAATGAACAACGAAGAGCCAAGAAACTCTCAGAACCACCGTTGACTATCATAATTGGTAATCCACCTTGTTCTGATTCTGTTGACATCAACAACGAGGGAAAGATTATTGCTAAACTTATGAACGATTTCCGTCCGAAAGTTCGTAAGGGGCGTTCAAACAAACAGAAGCAATTGGCAAACGAAATGACCAAGTTTCTGCGTTGGTGTCTGTTTAAGGCAGAGAAGAGTCGTCCTTCCATCTTCGCACTTGTTCTTCCATCCACGTTCGCGCAGAACGAATCGTTTGTAAACGCCCGAAAGTATTTGGTTGAACATGTTAGCGAAATGTGGGTATTAGATTTTGATATTGATAATCGAGCAGGTCATAATTCAGAAAACCTATTCAATACGCTTCAAGGAAGATTGTTGCTTGTTGGTACGCTGAGAGAATTGGATTTATCAATTCCTCATATTCACTATAAATGCATCTCTCCACTCAGCAAACGTGAAAAGATTGAATTCTTCAATGCAGATGTCGATTTGGCAGATTGGGAAGAGGTTAACATTGGCAAGAAATACCTTTTCAAGCCTACATTAGATGTTAATGAAGAGTTGTATTCTAAGTTCTGGCATTTGAAGTCAGAATATGAACCTGCCATCTTTGACCGTGATTGTTCTGGATTAAAACTTGCCCCTACACATCTGCTTGTGCATTTTTCTAAGGGTATATTGAAAAGACGTAGTCGTTTCATTGCTGACGAAAATAATACGTACGAGCAAATTAAAGATTGTTGGTACAAAGGTCAAATGAAACCACCTGCACAGAAGAAGCTTACGCATGAGGTTAAAAAAGCCCTTGCGAATAGTGATATGAGGATTGTTGATTATTCCTTTCGACCGTTCCTTACTGCAAGTTTGATATTAGATAATCCTTTAATGGAAGCCTTGAGGAATACACCAGGAGGTGGTATGCGCGAACGTCCGGAGGTGCAAGCTGCCTACAACGAAGAGGGAGTTTTTGGTTTTGCCGTTGCTCCAGCACCTGCAGACATAAGTCCAGTGATTAAGAAATTCTCTTCTTTCTGTTGGTATATCCCAGATAATGATCTTGCCACACGCGGGAACTCTCACATCTTCTGCAATCGTTTCCCCGAGTACAAAGTTCGAGGAAAAGAATGGGAATGTAAAGCCGTTTCTAATATTAATAAGAATTTGCTTCAGCAGCTTGTTGCAATATTTGGAAAATCTGTTAGCCAATTGACAGATGAAATTGTTTTCTATTCCTATGCATCTTTGAATTCCAACTTCTATATGAAGGCATTCGAGGGCAAGTTGCATACGGTTGCTGGGGAATGGGCTTCTATTCCAATAACTTCTGATAAATCATTGTTTGAATCAATGGTGAAAGTCGGAAAGAATATGGCAAATATAGAACACAAGGAATACAAAGCCAAGAAATCTACATTGACAACAGTATTAGGGAATGTTGCATCCAACAATTATCAGGAGTTTAAGCTGTCTGTTTATCAGATATTGGATGGCAAAATCAACCTTATAGACGAACATGAATCTGCAATTGTTTCCATTGATGTTTCTGACACCATCTTGCGATTTGAAGCCTCTGGTTACAAAATCATAGAACAATGGCTCAAATATCATCGTTATACCTATTACCGTAAAGCATGCTCGAACGATGATATTCATGATCTCTTCAATTTAATTGGAAGAATAGCAGAATATCAGACAGAAGTAGCAATAAGTGATGATATTATGAAAAAGATTCTTGATGGGGATTTAATAAATCCAATAAAATAGAATATTTGCATTCTTTTATTAATAGTAAAGAAGACACGTGGTATGTTGGCCATCTCGTTTGAAGAAACCGATGTGCTCGACACTATTCAGCGTCTTGTGAAATAGACAATTTGTCTATCATCTCTATGGACTCACTTACGATGAAGTGCTCGTAGTTGACCCGGCTACTCCAATAAGCCGTGAGGAGTATTTGGCTTATGAAGAAACAAACGCGAAATGTTAACAAGATTTTTATTTACCACATTATGGAAACAAAAACATTGGCTATAGATAAAACCCTTTATGAAGAGGCTCAGAGATATGCGAGCAGAAAAGGGACCGACTTGACAACACTCGTATCCTGTCACAAAAGTCATGAATGTCACGAAAGTCATTAAGAGTTTTAAGTAAGCAAAACTGTTGGACTTAGTAAAAAAGCACCACATATAACGGCGGTATTGTGACATTCTATTTTGGCGAAGTGTTGGAGATAATAAAGAAGAAGTGAAAATATAGGGGTGATTTCAAGTCACCCCCCCCCCTTATTGTTTATAAGTATTAGAAAAAGTTAAGCTGTTTAGCTATGCATTCAGCTGTTTTATCTGGTCGGCAGTCACCCCCGTCATTTCCATTACCGTGGCAGTATTCATGCCATTCGCAAGCATTTTCTTGGCAATCTCAAGGCCTTTTTTGTTCATGCCTTGTTCTATACCTTTCTGGTATCTGTCATCCAATAGGGTTCTTTCAACACTTACAGAGTCCCAAAACTTGTCGTAGGCCCGGAGTTCGGCTTCTGTAAAGCCGGAAATCTTAAGTTCCTCAACGGCTTTTTCTATCTCGGGATTGTTAAGCAGGTCGGCGGGAATCTCTTGCGTATTTGAATTGATTTCCGTGAGAAAACGGAGCCACAATACCATCATGCGCTTGTCGGCGATGGAATGGGGAGTGAATTTCGGGAGTTCGATGAAGGTGAAATGCAAGCCTTCTATCACCTTGTTGCTGTACTTGTCGTGCACTATGCGATAGTTATGGATGAAATCAGGAGTATCGTGCTCGAAGATGTCGTTTACAAGATTAAGGGAATATACAGGTTGGAGCTCGCTGTATTTTCCTCCCTTCGTCGCCTGGCTCACGTATAGCTTGGATGCGTTGAATAGTACTCGCTGTTGGAAAGCGTTAGTCCATTCCATCTGCATTTCCACACAGAATTTCCTGCCTCTGACATCTGTGCATAGCACATCCACAATGGTGTTCTTGTGGCCTTCGAGTTCGGGTACAAGTTCTGTCGGCAGATTCTCTATTTCGTGTATCAGCTCGTCGTCGCTGAGTGGCAGGAGTGCGTTCAGGAGACTTATCAGTCGCGCTGGATGATTGCCGAATATCTTCTTGAACGTGAGGTCTGCTTTGGGGTCTAAGTATTTCATAATCGTTGCTTTTCTTTTGACAAAAATACAATTTATCCTTGTATCCTCCAAGAGAATCCATAATTATTTAATCCTCAGTTATTGATATACGATCCAAAATCGTTCTTCTTTTCGGTATCTTGCACTCTGCAGATAGCCTCGTTCCCGTCATATGCGCTTGTTCGTGGTCATTAAGGTCATTAAGGATTTTTGTGTAAGGGCCTCGCTACAAACGACGTCCTTTTGTAGGAGTTTGCTTGCATTAAAATAAATTACTCCACCACTTTCCAATCTACCAATCCCTTTCCCTCGCTGTCAAGTTCAACAGCCAGTCCAACGACTTTGCGCTTGTCGCCCTTGAACGGTTCGGTGTAGCCGCAGTTGCGAATCTGCTGTTCGGCAGCAGCGATGCCACCGTTGTTTGACAGTTTCAGTTCGATGACGTAGATGTAGCGAGAGAGCCATGCCACGAGGTCGATACGTCCAGTTGCAAGCATACGTTCCACTTCTACACGTATTCGTTGAGAGCCTGTCGTACTTCCTCGTTGGGGATGCCGAGTATGTAGCCGAACTCGTCGCAGTCTTTTATAGTAAGGTAGCCCGACTGGTAGAGAAATAATTCGGGTCCTCCACCTGTAACGTCGGATGATTCAAGAGTTGTGCTTAGCACAGAGCAGTTGTTGAAATCTTCAAGATGCAATTCTATGTCGTCGACAAACTTGGGTAGCAGAGACGTTGCGCCAGATGAAGCCCAATAGCTTCTAAGGCGTTTTTGGTAGAGGGCATTAACCAGACTAAATGGATTGTAAACGTCTGTCATGTTCAGGTTGCTGAAATGGTAGCCGTCATAATACTCTTTGAGTTTTGTCAAGGTCTCCTCTGTTGTCCACTTGTTGAACACAGCCATCTGCTCAATTTCAGGCATAAAGTTGTCTATAACCTCTTGTTTTGATATTCCGCATATTGTGGCAAACTGAGGTTCGAAGCTTATGTTGCTGAGATTGTTGAGAACGGAAAACAGCGAGATTTGCGTGAACTTGGTAATGCCTGTGATGAAGACAAAGCGCTCGAATTCGTCATCAGCCTTTAGTATGGCGAATACTTCACGATAAACAGCCGTGCATGCTTCGTGTTCGGGGCTGTGCCAAGAGTGTTGCAACGGCGAGTCGTATTCGTCGATAAGGATAACAACCTGTTGCCCTGTCTTGTCGTATGCGGTCTTAATTATGCGGTGGAAGCGTACGGAGAGTGAGTCTTCGGCATTTGTGGGGATGCCGTAGATGTCTTCATAATCCTTGAAAATATTGTGGAAGTAGGAGCGTATGGTAGCCTCTGTTGCTCCGCCAAGGCTCATGTCGAGACGAATTACAGGATGTTTAGTCCAGTCTTGTTCAAGCTCCATTATCTTTAGACCTTCGAACAGGTTGCGTCGACCCTCGAAATAGGTTTGCAGCGTATCGACAAGAACTGACTTGCCGAACCGTCGTGGTCGGCTCAGGTAGTTGTATTTAACGCCATTGACAAGATTCCATATTATTTCGGTCTTGTCGACGTATAGGTATCCATGTTCTCTAATTTTCTTGAACGACTGGAGACCTACTGGAAGTCGTCTTGTGATTGTTGCCATAATTGCTTTCTATTTTGAGTTGCTTATGCAAAGCTAATTATTATTTTCTGTATAAGCAAGTGTTTCATTATTAAATTGTACACCACATAGTTACGAGGAACGGCACAGTGAAGTCGGTGACGAAGCCGTGGTAGATACTGAGGGCGACGTAGCGTTGACCCACTGATTGAGTGATGATGGGGAGGGTGGTGTCCATTGTGGTGGCGCCACCCGACGATATGGGTGCAAGCGGACCGAACCATTTGGCTATCAGCGGAGTGAGCAAGAGGGTTATCATCTCTCGGATGATGTTAGCCAATAGGGCTATGGTGCCAAGTTCGGCTCCACGATACTCGGTTATGAAGATGCTTGACAGTGAGTAGTAGGCGAAGCCGCTGTCTATAGCCAAGCAGTCGGTGAGCTGACGATGGTGGAGGATGGAGCAAATGTCGTTGCTCATGAGCAGATAAGCCACCATTGCTCCAAGCCACGAGCCGAGGATTGTGACAACAGGAAGGAGCGCCAGACGTGGATTGAGACTCTTGATGTCGTTCTTCATGTCGGGGTTGAGACCGATGCCGATGCCCACACACAGCAGCAGTCCGCATAGTGCAACGAAACTTGTAGTGCTATTGAGCACCCACTCTGGCATGCAGCCACTGCGTCCTGCCAACACACCAAGGATGAAGAATGCCACCACTATCAAACTACCTTTCATTTCTCCTGTCCTCCTCTTGCTGTTCGCCACAATGCCCATGCCAATGCACAGCAGCCAAGTGTGGCGAATGATGATAATACTAATGCTTCGACTCCCAGTGTAGGCAGAGCAGAGATGAGCTGATCGTTGCTGCCCACCTCAATGCCAAGCATGAACAGCAATAACCATATAAGCCAGGTGGTTGCCCTTGAGTTCCACTTGCCCACAGCCGATATGCAGGCAAGCGACGTTATCTTTTTGCGTAGGGTGTAGCCTAAGCCTATGCCAAGGAAAATAAATAAGATGACTATAAACATTTACTTCTCGTTTTTGTTTTTATTTGCAAAGTTACGTTTTTATTTCAACCTTTTAATATATTTTTTTTAATTTCCCCCATCATTCCAATATTTATTGCTAACTTTGCAAACTGAAAATTGCAATTCGAATACTTAAAAAGTATTCTACGTAGAAAGAAACAAATTGTTTTAATAAATTTTATGGATTTTATCTTATTAATCACAGTCATCTTG
>CAKPST010000002.1 GCA_934183355.1 uncultured Prevotella sp. | reverse complement strand
AAATTTTATTAGTTATATTACGTTAATTAACTCTCTCATTTTCAATCGATTACATAAGAATTAACAGAGTATTGATATAATGAGCTAATATGAATACTATCATACAGAATCAGCGCAAGGAACGCGACGAACTGTTGGCACGTCCTTATCTCGTACGCAAGACGAATACAGACACTTCTGTACTTCTCGCCAATCCGATGATAAAACTAATCACCGGACCTCGGCGTGTGGGCAAATCTACATACGCCCTGCTAATGTTGCAAGGACGTAACTTTGCTTATCTCAACTTTGACGACAATCTTCTACTATCAGGTTGGGATGAGGAACTTGTAATGCGCACTCTCGACGAAGTGTACCCAGGCTACGAATACCTGTTGCTTGACGAGGTGCAAAACCTTAAAGACTGGGACGTGTGGGTGGCAAAGCTATATCGCCGTGGCAAGAATCTCGTCATCACAGGCAGCAATGCCAAGATGCTAAGCAGCGAGATGGCTACGGTGCTTACTGGCAGATACCTGCAAGTGGAAATGTTGCCGTTCAGTCTTTCGGAAACAATGGAGTGGAAAGGCATTGACACAAATGGCAACAACGACGCACAATGTGCCGAGGCTATCGTAATAGCCGACGACTATCTGCGCAATGGCGGTTATCCAGAAACTATAGATATGCGTAGTATCACACGCAGTTATCTATCTACATTGTTCGACTCGATAATATGGAAAGACGTGGCAAAACGCCACAATATACGCAACATAACCGACCTTAACAACCTTGCCCTTTATCTGTTGCCCAACTTCTGCAACCCGCTTTCTGCCAACGACATAGCCAATGAGCTGTCTATGACGAGCGTAACAACAACACGCAAGTTTATGGACTATCTGCACGAGCCTTACTTGTTCTATTACTTGCCACGTTTCAACAACAAGCTGAAGCTTATGAAGAAGGCTGCAACCAAAGTGTATGTCATCGACAATGGATTTGTAACGTCCAGAGCTTTCAATATAAGCGAGAACTTGGGACGCTTGTTGGAGAATGAGGTGTTTGTGGAACTGCTACGCCAGGGATATAAAGTTGAGACTTCGTTGTTCTACTATCGCTCGCGCAACGACCGTGAGGTGGACTTCGTCACTCGTAATGGCGCACATATTCACCAGCTCATTCAGGTTTGCTATGACATGAGTTCGCCCAAAACCGAGAAACGCGAGGTTACAAGCCTTATTGAATGTGCCGAAGAACTAAAATGCAACAACCTCATTATCGTCACTAACAACGACGAGAGGGTGATAAACAAGGATGGATATAACATCAAGGTTGTGCCGTTCGTTAAGTTGCAGTTTTAAATCTGCGTCAAAGGTGCATCAAGCGAAAGTATAATAAGCCGATTGTATGCAAACGTTTACAGTTATTTATTCCGCATTTATCGCCTCAATATCTTTGTCACGTCAATATTTTTTAATATATTAGCACCGATAAAAAACTAAATAGTATTAACTATATAAATACCTTTACACCTATGAAAAAAAATCTACTTAAATCAGTATTAGCAACGCTCGCATTGGCTTTCACTGCCATTGCCGCACAAGCACAGTGCTACATTATCGGCAACGATAATAACTGGGTGACTAACGAGGCTGGCGCCGAACTGCAACCCACTACAGAAGAAGGCGTTTACGAGGGCGACGTGACATTCTCCCCCGACAGCTACTTCTTCTTTATTGCCACAAAACTCATGGAGGAAAGCGACGACTGGAATGGTTTGAAGGCATATCGATACAACCCTGCAAGCATCGATGCCGTGAATATCACCTACAACAAACCGTCACAATTCGTACCTGCCGCAGAGGGCATCGACGGCTCGTTCAAAATCGCTGATGCTGGCACCCACCACATCACCGTCAACTTCAACAACAAGACAGTAGTAGTAGATGGCACCTATCCCGAATGCATCTATATTATCGGCTCCGACGGCAACTGGGCTACCAACAAGGCTTCGGCTACTCTCAAGCGAGTGTCTGGCACAGA
The DNA here is from genome assembly GCA_934183355.1 of uncultured Prevotella sp. Taxonomy (GTDB): domain Bacteria; phylum Bacteroidota; class Bacteroidia; order Bacteroidales; family Bacteroidaceae; genus Prevotella. The sequence goes on along the minus strand of CAKPST010000002.1, from coordinate 68,056 downwards.
CATCTATGCTGCCGACGTGACATTCACCGACAATTATTTTGCTTTCTTCACCACACTTAGCGAGGAGGCTGATGACTGGGTTAACCTCAACGAATATCGTTGGTCTTTCAATGGCAAAGTAACACCTAACAGAGAGATGAGCGCATACAAATCTGCTGATTATACATCTAGTGTCCAACCACTCGGAACATATAAGGTTACTTTCCAATACACCAACAAGACGTTCATGCTCTACGACCCTAACTATGTGCCTGTTGTCAATGAATATGTTTACTTCGTGGGCGACGCTAATAATTGGCAGACAAACACATACTTCGCTAAAATTGAACAGAATAAGGACGAGGAGAATGTATACTCTGGTGAGGTGGAACTAAGCAAGTACTTCACACTCGCTACCGAACTCACCGAAGAGCCTAACGATTGGGACACATTCAATCTAAACCGTTGGGGTCCTGATGAAGACCAAAAAGAAATGGCAGAGAACTCAGTGTATGACTTGTATTATAATATGTCAACAGCTTTCCACGTAGACATTGATGGTAAGTATGACGTGACGGTTAACCTCAACAACAACAGGTTCTACGTCAACCGCATCATCTCTACCGGAATATCGTCTGCCACAACCATCGACCTCACAGCTCCTCAGCCCTACTACGACCTCACCGGACGTAACCTCGGAACCAAGAAGCCGGCACAGGGTCTGTATATCAAGAACGGACAGAAGGTTGTCGTGAAATAATGCGTGGACTGTAGAATTATATCACCATTTCTTGTTCTTATGTCTATAAACAAGTTTTTGTGTTTTCTACTGCAATACTGCAATACACATCCACACCATCAAGTGTAACTCATTGTATATCTGATACTTAACCGTAATCACGACGACTTGCAGTAGCCCAAATTAATCTGCAATCAACTGCAATTCTTTCAAACAAGGCTTGTTTGCATTGCAACTAAGGCTTGTTTGCATTGCAACTAAGGCTTGTTTGATGTGCAAGTAAGGCTTGTTTGCATTGTAAACAAGCCTCGTTTGCAAAGGTAACGCCTATAGATTGCAGTTGTTGCAGTAGATTGCAGATTAATTTGGGCTACTGCAAGCCGTTGTTTTTATACTAAACTTTTGACACACAGCACATTACACGCATCACTACTACACCGAATTGCAGTATTGCAGATAAAAAAAGAAAAAAGTTTTTTTATAGTATAGCGCCCTCCCCCATCTCATTCTGCTGCATTTATACTCCTCATTTATTCTTTTTTTAGTATCTTTGCAAAGATATATCCACTTGAAACATACATTATTATATAAATGAAGAAACTATTTATCGAGACATACGGCTGCCAGATGAACGTGGCAGACTCTGAAGTAGTGGCATCCATCATGCAGATGGCTGGCTACGAACTGTGCGAAAACGAGGACGAAGCCGAGGCTATATTCCTCAACACATGCTCCATTCGTGAGAATGCTGAGAACAAGATTTACAACCGTCTGGAGACGCTGCACGCCGAACAGAAGAAGGGCAGACAGCTCATCCTCGGTGTGCTGGGCTGCATGGCTGAGCGTGTACGCGAGGACTTGATCAACAACCACTACGCCAATCTGGTGTGCGGTCCTGACTCTTACCTCAACTTGCCAGACATGATTGCACAGTGCGAGAACGGACAGAACGCATGCAACATCGAACTGTCTACCACCGAGACCTATCGCGACGTCATCCCACAGCGCATCGGCGCCAACCGTGTCAGCGGTTTTGTGAGCATCATGCGTGGCTGCAACAACTTCTGCCACTACTGCATCGTGCCCTACACACGTGGACGCGAACGCTCGCGCGACGTAGAGAGCATTCTGCGCGAGGTGAAAGATCTGCACGACCGCGGATTCAAGGAGGTGACACTCCTCGGACAGAACGTCAACAGCTACGGACTCACTCCTGCCGGAAAGCGCATCGAGGGTGGATGTTCGTTTGCCGAACTGCTGCGCAAGGTGGCACAGAGTGTGCCCGACATGCGTGTACGATTCACCACATCCAACCCCGAGGACATGACCGACGACATCCTCTATGCCATCGCCGAGGAGCCTAACCTCTGCAAGCACATCCACTTCCCAGCACAGAGTGGTTCGACCAAGATATTGAAGCTGATGAACCGCAAGTACACCAGAGAGCAATATCTGGAGCGCGTAGAAGCCATCCGCCGCATCATCCCAGGCTGTGGCTTGACCACCGACATCTTTGTGGGCTACCACGACGAGACACCCGAGGACCATGCCGAGACATTGTCATTGGTGCGCGAGTGTATGTTCGACTCAGCATTCATGTTCAAATATAGCGAGCGCCCCGGCACATACGCTGCCAAGCACCTGCCCGACAACGTGTCGGAGGAGGTGAAGATAGAGCGACTCAACGAGCTTATAAAGCTACAGACCGAAGTATCTGCCGAGCAGAACCGCAAGGATGTGGGCAAGACTTTCGAGGTGTTGGTTGAGGGATTCTCTAAGCGTTCACGCGAACAACTGATGGGACGCACCGAGCAGAACAAGGCTGTTGTGTTCGACAAGAACGGACACCACATCGGCGAACGAGTTATGGTGAAGATCACTGACTCTACATCGGCTACACTGCTGGGAGAGTGCATTAAGTAACACGGCTCTAACGTAAATTAATCCCAATGAAAGAATTCCTCCAAATACTGCGGCGCTTCATCCCGCCCTACAAGAAGTATCTGGCGCTGACAGTGGTGTTCAACATCCTGTCGGCAGTGCTCAACATCTTCTCGTTTGCTGCCCTTATCCCTATTTTGCAGATTCTGTTCCGCACAGAGGGAGCCGGCACGGCGACACAGCTCATGCCGTGGAGCCTCGACAACCTCAAGGAGGTGCTTGCCAACAATGCCGACTACTATGTCACACAGCTCATAGGCAATGTCGGACCGACGACAACACTGTTGCTCATCGGACTCTTTCTTGCCTTTGCTACATTTCTCAAGACGGGAGCCTACTTCCTCTCGTCTGCCACTATCATTCCTATACGCACTGGCGTGGTGCGCGACATACGCAACCAACTCTACCACAAGATTACGTCGCTGCCTCTCGGATTCTTCTCAGAGGAACGCAAGGGCGACATCATTGCACGTATGACGGGCGATGTGGGCGAGATAGAGAGCAGCATAATGTCGTCGTTGGACATGCTCTTCAAGAATCCTATTCTCATCATCTCCTACTTCACTGCCCTGCTCTTCATATCATGGCAGCTGACACTCTTCACTCTGGTGTTTGTGCCGATATTCGGATGGTTTATGGGATTTGTGGGCAGAAAGCTCAAGCGCAAGTCGATAGCGGCGCAGTCACTGTGGAGCGACACCATGTCGCAAGTGGAGGAAACACTCGGCGGACTGCGCATCATCAAGGCTTTCTGCGCCGAGGACAAGATGAACCAGCGCTTCGACCGCATCAACTCCGACTATCGCAACTCGGTGCAGCGTGTCAATATACGCCAACAGATGGCCCACCCTATGAGCGAATTTCTCGGTACGGTGCTCATTATCATCGTGTTGTGGGTGGGCGGCATCCTGGTGCTCGACCAGCAGATATTGTCGGGTCCTACGTTCATCTACTATCTCGTGATGCTCTACTCCATCATCAATCCTCTCAAGGATTTCTCCAAGGCTGGCTACAACATCCCCAAGGGCCTTGCCTCAATGGAGCGTGTGGACAAGATATTGAAGGCAGAGAACACTATCAAGGAGCCTGCACAGCCCAAGCACATAGCGTCGTTTGAACATCAGATTGAGTTCCGCCACGTGTCGTTCCGTTATGGCGAGCAGTGGGTGCTCAAGGACATCAACCTCGTGATAGAGAAGGGCAAGACCGTAGCACTCGTAGGACAGAGTGGTTCGGGCAAGTCGACTCTCGTCGACCTCATACCACGCTACTATGATGTGCAGGAGGGCGAGGTGCTCATCGACGGCATCAATGTCAAGGACCTTGGCATACACGACCTGCGCCAGCTCATTGGCAATGTCAATCAGGAGGCGATACTCTTCAACGACTCGTTCCGCAACAACATCACCTTCGGCGTAGACAGCGCTACAGAGGAACAGATAGAGCAGGCGGCACACATTGCCAACGCTCACGAATTTATCATGCAGACCGAGCACGGCTACGACACCAACATTGGCGACCGTGGTGGACGTCTGTCTGGCGGACAGCGTCAGCGTGTGAGCATTGCACGTGCTATTCTCAAGAATCCGCCTATCCTCATCCTCGACGAGGCAACATCGGCTCTCGACACCGAGAGCGAGCGTCTGGTGCAGGATGCACTGGAGCGCCTGATGAAGACTCGCACCACCGTGGCTATAGCCCACCGCCTCTCTACCATCAAGAACGCCGACGAGATATGCGTGATGCACGAAGGCGAGATTGTGGAGCGTGGCACACACGACGAGCTGATAGCTCAGGGAGGATACTATAAGAAACTGCACGAAATGCAGAAGTAAAACTAATCACAACGATATGTACTACCCCATATACCTTCTGTCGCTCTTGCCATTCGGCATTCTATATGTGCTGAGCGACTTAGCCTATATAATAATGTATTACGTCGTGGGCTATCGCCGCGACGTAGTGCGTAAGAATCTCACTACTTCGTTTCCCGAAAAGACGGAGAGTGAGATTAAGGGCATTGAGCGCAAGTTCTATCACTGGCTCTGCGACTACTTTGTGGAGACCATCAAGCTGCTCAGCATCAGCGACAAACAGCTGCGCAGACGACTCAAGGTGGTGGGGGCAGAACAGATAGAAGGACACTTCAAGGCTGGACAAGACTGCGCTGCGCTGCTCGGACACTACTGCAACTGGGAGTGGCTGTCGTGCGTTGGTATAGCATTCCACGAAGGACGCAAGATGGGACTGGTCTACAAGCCGCTGCGCTCTAAGTCAATGGACAAGCTATTCAGACGCATACGCTCGTCGCAACCGTCGGGCATCGTAGTACCTAAGAACGACATTCTGCGCGAACTCGTCAAGTTGCGCCGCGACGGAGTGCGCTCGCTCTTCGGATATATAGCCGACCAGGGACCACGCTACATCAACACCCATCTGTGGCTGCCCTTCCTCAATCACGACACGGGAGTGTTCACAGGTTCGGAGCGCATCATACGCAAGATGAACAACGCCGTGTATTATGCCGAGATGGAGCGACCACGACGCGGCTACTACACCGTGACCTTCCATCTGCTCACAGACGACCCCAAATCAATGCCCGAAAACGAGCTGACAAGCCGATTCTTCGTGCTGCTCGAACAGACCATACGCCGACATCCAGAGTATTATCTGTGGACTCACAACCGCTGGAAACGCACCCACGAGGAGTTCAACAGGATGTACAGGATAGAGAATGGAAAGGTGGTTAACATCAATAAATAGACTAAGAATGACGACAATAGCATACGACGCCAAACGACTGGTGCGCAACAATACCGGACTGGGCAACTACTCACGAACACTTGTCAACGACCTACAGCGCACACTGCCTGCCAACTGCACCATGCTGCTATATGCCCCAGACAAGGGACGCGACACGCTGCGCTCGCAAGTGGCTGAGACACAACGCATGCACTACGTATACCCATCCAAGGCACGCAGTGGCATAGCACGTGCCGTGTGGCGCTCGTGGGGCATCGTCAAGGACCTGAGACGTGACAACGTGGACATATTCCACGGACTGTCGGGAGAACTGCCCATTGGCGTGAAGGCTGCTGGCATCAAGACCGTCGTCACCATACACGACCTCATCTTTCTGCGCCATCCCGAATACTACAATCCTATAGACGTGGCATTCTACAAAGCCAAGTTTCATCTGACATGTCGCGAGGCAGACCGCATCATAGCCATCAGCGAGTGTACCAAACGCGACATCATGGAATATGGCGGTGTCACAGCCGACCGCATCGACGTGGTATATCAGAGTTGCTCGGGACGCTTTGCCAACACTCTGTCGCCATCACAAATCAAGGCAGCACAACAACGACTGCAACTGCCCAAGCGATTTGTGCTGAACGTGGGCACCATCGAAGAGCGCAAGAATGCTGCACTTGCTGTCAAGGCACTGCCATCGCTGCCCGACGACATACACCTCGTCATCGTAGGACGTCGCACCAAATACACATCTATAGTGGAGAAGACAGCCAAGCAACTCGGCGTAAGCCACCGACTGCACATCATGTCGGGTATAGGCGACGACGACTTGCAAGCCATATACCAGCTCGCCGAGACATTTGTCTACCCTTCGCGTTACGAAGGATTCGGCATACCCATCATCGAAGCTATACAAAGCGGACTGCCCGTAGTGGCTTGCACAGGCTCGTGTCTTGAAGAAGCAGGTGGCGCCGACTGCCTATATGTGGCGCCCGACGATCACCAATCGTTTGCCGATGCCATCAAACTTACTCTCAGCGGAGCCGAAGGACGCGAGCAGCGCATAGAGCGCAGCCGAGAATACGTCAAGCGGTTTGAAAACAACGACACCGCGCTGCAAGTGGCTAAGATATACAGCAAACTATAAAAAAAAGTCACCCCACAACTATATCCAGACAACCATGCAAAGAATAGAAATCCAAGAGAAATACTCACACTTGCGTCCTTTCATCGAGTCGCTGCCGTCGCGCATGGCCGACGAGGGAGAGACCATACACAATGGACGCAACCTTATAAAGGTGTTCACCACACCCGACGGACTGAGCCTCAACGTCAAACGCTACCACGCACCCCACTTCCTCAACGCCATCATATATTCGCTCGCAATACGCCAGCCCAAGGGACGACGCGCTTACGAATATCCTTCGCTGCTGCTGAAGGCTGGAGTGGAGACACCAGAGGCTGTGGCTTACATCGAAAACCGACAGATGGGAATACTCCAGGAGTCGTATTTCATAAGCATACAATGCCCCTACCCCAACCGATTCTATGAGGTGATAGACGCTGACGAAGATTTCTACACACCACTTGCCGAGGCGTTTGCCAAGTTCACGGCACGTATGCACAACGCCAGAATGCTACACCGCGACTATTCGCCGGGCAATATTCTGTGGCAACGCGACGACAATGGCAACTTCCACTTCTCTGTAGTAGACATCAATCGCATGCACTTTGGCAATGTACCGCTGAAAATGGGATGCGCCAACTTCGCACGTCTGTGGGGAAAAAAGAAGTTCTTCACGACAATAGCAAAGGTGTATGCACAAGAACGCGGATTCAGCATCGACGAATGTATTGACACCATTCTCGAAGAGCGCAAGCTGTTCTGGACCAAATACTCGAAGCGACACAACGTTAGCTTCGAACTCGACCTGTAGTCTGAAGCAATAAAAAACAACAAAACACTTCACACCAACGACAATGCCAATACTTATATTCATTTATCTCGCGGCAATAGGCAACTTCATATTCAGACGATTTAACCGAGGACTGGCTCGCAACTCACGCGGACAGCAGTTGAGACGCTATCTATTGGCAGCGCTGCAAGCCGTCGTCCCAATGTGTCTATTGCAACCAAACACAGCCACTTTGGCTGCCGCCTTGCTCACCGCCACACTGTGGATTGTGACATACAACGTGATATATCATCTTGCCCACCGAGCCACATCGCCCGACTACGACAACCACATGGACATTGCTTTTGGCATTTACCTGTTCGGATGGCTCACCGCAGGACAGGCCGTACTGTCAACACTTAGCCCTGTTGCGGCGGGAATTGTATTTGGCATTATAGAGACATTGCTCATACTGCTGCCTGTGGCACAGGCTGTATACTATGCCACCTACCACACCTGTGTAGACGAGGCGGGCATGCAACCGCTGCTCAATACCTATTTCACTGAAGCTGTGGAGTTTGTGCGCTCGTTTGCCGTATGGAAGTCGGCTGCCATCCTGTTGGCTACAGTAGCCACAACAGCACTGTGCATAGCAGCCAATAGCTGCGGCATAGAGCACATCATAACCGATGGCAACACGACAGCGCAGACTGCCATAACAGGTCTCGTAGCAGCTCTGTTTGCCTACTTCACCATATATATATGGAAGAAACGCCACGGACTGTTTGTGCGCACTGGCATCATGACGCTATACATCGACACACGCAACTACAACCGTGAGGTGATGCTCTATCGTTCGGGAATGAAACAACGACTTGAGTCGCTGACTGTGGAGAATAATGTGACTGAGAAAACTGGCAAACGTCAGGGCAAAACAATAATAATGGTGATTGGCGAGTCGGCTTGTCGCGACTATATGTCGGCATTCCAGCCCAATCAGCCATGGCAGACAACACCCTGGGAGACAGAGAAGAAGGACGATGAGAACTCAGGATTCATCTTCTTCCCCAACGCTTATTCGTGTGCTATGCAGACCGTGCCGTCGCTCGAACGTGTGCTCACAGAGCGCAATCAGTACAATAACAAGCCCTTCTGCGACTCATGCTCCATCGTGGACATTGCACGCAGAGCTGGATATCGTGTCAAATGGTATAGCAATCAGAGCTACATAGGCATCAACGACACGTCGGTGACACTCGTGGCACAGACTGCCGACACTGCCAAGTGGGTGAAGAAGGAAGGCGGTGTGCAGCAATTTGACGAATCGCTGCTGACATTCCTCGACGAAATAAATCCAGAGGAGGACAACTTTGTGGTGCTGCATCTCAAGGGTTCGCACTTCAACTACGAGAACCGCTACCCCTTGTCGTATGCCGACAAGCACAATCTGCGCACCGACCTCGGCGATGTAGAGTGCTATCGCAACTCGATACACTACACCGATGCCCTACTCCACCGCGTGTTCGACTACGCCGACAGCCGACTCAACCTACAGTCGATGGTCTACTTCTCCGACCACGGCGGCATTCCCGACATGCGACGCTCGCCGCGATTCCTCGGATTCAAGATGGTGCGCATACCTATGTGGGTGTATCTGTCAGATAATTACCGCAAAGAACATTCGGCAACTGCTGAAGCACTTGTAACAAACAAGGACAAGTATTTCACCAACGACCTGGTCTACGAGCTTATGTGCGGCATTTTTGACATACGCTCCAACCACTACGACCCAACACAGTCGATAGCGTCGCCACTATACAAATACCGCCGCGAGGACCTGATGACCTACGACGGACGCATACGTATAGAGGACGACGACCTCGACCAGCACTAAGGAGACAACTTTTTCTACAGACGTTTGTCTATGCGGCACAACGGTTCGTTGATGCCGCCCATCTCCTTTTTATATCTCTCGTCGCCTCGACACATGTCAAAGTCGGCTATTCCCTCGTCTATCCACATCTTGGAAGCCTCCAAAATGAGCAATATACCAGGCGAATAGCGGCTGAATGCGGTGTCGATGGCGAGCTTGGGCATCAGCAGACGATTGTGATGTCTGTACACAATCATGAAAGCAGCTGGGATGCCGTCTATCTCCAAGACATATAATTCGGCGGCATCCAGCAACCTCAAACTGGCTCCGGCACATCCGCTGCGAGTCTCAAACATCGCCTTCATCTGTATCTTTAGCGACTCAACAGCATTTATCTTTCTGTTGCGCCAAGCCATCTTGCGCCTTAGATAGAGCGTCCACAGGATGCGCATGTAGCCTTCGGACGGCATGTTGTGTCTGCCAAACACTCTCAGTTGCATCGACTTACCATCAGTCTTCAGATGATTGTAAGCCTTGCGTATGTTCTTATAGATATTCTTAGGCAGCGACGACACATACTCCTCATGCGAGGCAAACTGCGAAAGCGGCACATGATAGCTTGTGCGCTCATGCACATTGTCGCACACCATACTCATAACCTTGGCAAAAGGCGAACGACATGGCACATCAGCAAGGCTCAGTTTCATGCCCTTGTAAGCCCTCTTTAGATGGTCGGCAATAGCCGACACTATGTCCTCGCCACAGTCTTCGACATACGGACACACCATGTTGAGCACACCGGCGACACGACACGACGGAATCCTCGCCTTCTTGGACAGGCGAGTCACCGTAAGCGGAATGATGCCGAATGGCTTGCCCGACACTGTTACGAGGTCGTAGCACATGGTGGTGGTAAGCCCCGACAGCCCCCTTGTCAGATGATCGAACAGAAACTCGTTCCATTCGTAGGTCTGATAATAGGTGTAGTTGATGTATTCGCCAATAATGCTCTCAGCCACCTTGTCGAGCTGTAGCCATTGCTGCTTGATGTCACGTATGTTGATATAGCGTGCGAAAGAAATGTTGTTTGCCATCAGTATGATATAGCAGTTTGTGTTAATTTACTGTTTTTTATTTGTTGACGTTGTCGTTCAATATGTCTATATAATATTGTATATATTCGTCAACAGCGCGGTCCCAGTTGAATGTAGCGGCACGTTCCATCAGTTTCTGCGCCTTCTGCTGTGGTGCAGTTGCAAAGTCGGCGAGTCCACGACGCACGGTGTCAGCCATGTCCTTGGCTTCAAGCGTGTCGAAGTAGTAGCTGATGTCGCCTCCCACCTCGGGCAAAGAAGTCAAACGTGTAAGGAACGAAGGCTTGCCGAAACACATTGCCTCCACCACAGGCAGACCGAATCCTTCAGACATTGATGGGAAAAGAAGCCCCTTACAGTGGCTCAGAAGAGCTGCTTTCTGCTCGCCAGACACTCTACCCACTACGGTGACGTTCTTCAACTGTAGGCGTTCTATCGTGTCGTAGACGAGTTTTTCAAACTTCTCACCAGCCGTACCTGCCAACACAAGATGCTCGTCGGGCAGATACTGCATCATCTCAAGCTGCAAAATCACATTCTTCTTGCGCGACCAACGTGATATGTGAAACAGGAAAGTCTCTGGAACTCCCATACCCTCAAGCACCTTGTCATAGGCTTCCTGTGGCTGAGTGTTGAGATTTGTCACACCATTGAATATCACACGTGATGGTTGCTTCATTTCATAATGACGTGCAACATCCTGGTCGGTGAAGTTGGAGATGAATGCCAGATGGGTGGCTTGGTTGAGACGACGGCTTATCACGAACAGTTTCTTCTGCTTATGTAGGTCGGATATCTCGTTGTGCATGAAGTTGAAGTCGTGTACGGTTATCAACTGCTTAGGGGCGATGCGCACACGAAACTTATAGAACTGATTGGTCCAGTGCAGCAAGTCGACCTTAGGAAGCAGCAGACGACGAAACGGCGACAACAAACTCTGCTTGAGAAAACCGCGATGCCACTTGCTAATGACATGATAGCCCACCGTGTCGCCATAGGCTCCCACTTGCTCCTTCACAACAATGAAGAGCAACTTGATGCCGTACTTTTCAAACAGCATGGGCGCTCTTTGGGCAAGGCGTATAGCAATGCTGTTCTCAAATTCTCCGAGTCCGGTATTAAGCAAATGAGAATTTGTCATTGATATGGCAATAGTCTTACATTCCATAGTTCTTCTAATAATATTAGTGTTGTCTTAAATTATACTAATGCATCATTTCTCTACGACAGTGACAGCATCTTTTCTATAGGCTTGACAGCCTCGCGTGCTATCTCGGGGTCAACCTCTACAGAGGGCCATTCGTACTTCAGTGTGTTGTATATCTTCTCAAGTGTGTTCATCTTCATATACTCACACTCGTTGCATGAGCACCCTACTCCACCCTCTGACACTTCTGGCGGAACAGGATAGAACTTCACGCCGGGACAACCGCGCTCCAGTTCGTGCAATATTCCAGCCTCAGTAGCGATGATATATTCCTTGGTTTCGGGATGAGCCTTGGCATAATTGAGCATGGTTGCTGTCGAGCCCTTGATGTCGGCTGCTGCAAGAACAGGAGCCTTGCATTCGAGGTGAGCCATCACCACCGCCTCAGGGTGTTCCTGTTTGAGCTTCATTATAGCCTCTACCGAGAACTTTTCGTGTACATGACATCCACCATTCCACAGGAGCATGTTTCTGCCCGACACGCTGTTGATGTAGTTGCCGAGGTTGTAGTCGGGACCAAAGATTATCTTCTCGTCCTTCGGGAACGATGCCATCACCTTCTCGGCGTTGCCAGATGTCACGACACAGTCGGTCAGAGCCTTCACAGCAGCCGTTGTGTTGACATAGCTCACTACCTTATATCCAGGATGCTCCTCCTTAAACTTCTTCAGGTCCTCGGCACGACATGAGTCGGCAAGCGAGCATCCAGCGTTCAAGTCGGGACATAGCACCGTCTTGTCAGGCGACAGGAGCTTACAGGTCTCAGCCATAAAGTGAACACCACACATCACCATCACCTTGGCATCAGTCTCGGCAGCCTTGCGTGCCAGTGCCAGTGAGTCGCCCACAAAGTCGGCTATATCCTGTATGTCACCCACTGTGTAATAATGGGCAAGTATTATTGCACCCTTCTCCTTGCAGAGTCGGCGTATCTCCTGTTTCAGATCCAATGACTTATCGACCTGTTCGTCGACATAACCCTTTTCAATCCACTCCTTTTTCATAGCTTATTGTTTTAATGTTATTTCCTGTCTTTTTGTTGTTGTTCCATTTTTCTCGCTTTTTGTTTAGTGTTCTAAAACTCCTATTCTACTTTTCGAACACCATGTTTAGCCCCAGTTGTCAACGTCATCTTATATATATCTTTTTATTTCTTTTCTTAAAGAAAAAGAATATGATGAGTATGATGTAGTGTTAATATGTTGATAACTTTTGGCTGTTTTAGCCGCCTTTTGCGTTATCCACATTCACAGGCAAGTTGTCAACAGGTTTGTTTAATATCTTCCTGCTGATAATGAGCGAGATATGTCACTTATCCACACTTTATGTGAAACACATGCAAAGTTAATAAGTTTATATCTTTTTCCTTTCATAAATTGTGGAAAACTTTTGTATAACTATTTAATAAGCATGTTAGTTATCCACATCTGCCCCTTTACTCCTGTTTGCCTGTTGATAAGTGGCAAGTTATCAACAGGGTTATCCACATGTTTTCAACAGGTTTTAGTGAGTTATCCACAACCCTGTGGATAACTCACAGGATATATATCGAACAATACAGGCTACAGGATGTCGTATTCGTCTACTGCCTGTATATGCTGTTAAGTGTACCTCCGGTTTGTTATTTGTTATAGTATGTAATAACCTGTTCATCACAAAACTAGCCTATTTATAAGCCAACAGGCTTGTTTTGATGCAAATAAATATAGGAGGGTAGGGCATACCTACCATATCCACTCTGCAACTTGATGATATATTCAGAGTAGACAGGACAGGGATGCCCTACCCTCCTATATTTGTTTTGTAGTTATTAGCAACCGTTGTTTATAAACAATGCTGTCATAGACGTATAAACAGGTTCTTGTGGATAACTACAGGTTGATTATCAACGAATTACGCAGTTATCCACAGTTTTGTTGATAACTTGCGGATAACTGCGTAATCAGTAGTGTTTATAATGTTGTGTATGCCTGTTAGTTTTGTTGTTTGAGCATATATTGCGCTGTCTGTATCATAGAGAATACATATTGTTTGAGTGGTTGGAACTCCTGTGTGGCTTCAGTCTCTTTGAGTCCCCATCCAGGAGTGGTGCGATAGTAGAACGATCGGTCGGTCTTAGGCTCATAGATATAGCACAAATCGTGCGAGCGAGCCACAATCTGGTTGTCGGCAGAGTAGAACACGAGTGGTCGTTCTTGGCTTGTCAGGTCCACTCCAAATCCGTCATATTCGTAGCTTATGCCGAGCATCGACAGCAGTGTAGGCATCACGTCCACCTGTGTAGCAAGCTGTTCGTTCTTGCCCGTCTTTATGCCCGGTCCGAACATTATCAGCGGTATATGGTTGTACGATTGCGGAAGTATTCCGTTCACCTTGCCAACTATCTTTCCGTGGTCTGCCATTATTACGAATATGGTGTTCCTGTACCACTCCTGTTGGCGTGCCTGTCTGAGGAAGTCGCCTATAGCCCAGTCGGCATATTCCACAATCTGGGTCTCAGGTTCCTTCGATTTGGGCTTAAACCACTCTGGTATAATATATGGTGGATGGTTGCTTATGGTGAGTAGGGTAGCGAGGAAGGGCTTTCCTGTTGCCGCTTGCCTGTTTATCTTGTCGAGAGCGTAGCCAAACAGGAAGTGGTCGGATACTCCGAACGAGTTGACCACTTCCTCCTTAGGATAATTCTCCTGTGCATATATGTCGTCATATCCGTTAGTTGCGAAGAACGCCTTCATGTTGTCATACTGCGCCTCGTGAGTCATGAAGAACATATTGTGGTAGCCCTGTTGCTTCAATACGGTTGGTATTCCGTCGCGGTGAGGTGTCACAGTTCCCTTCATCAGGTTGCGGAACATCAGAGCCGGGAACGAGTAGAGCGATGCTGTCATGCCGTGATTGGTGTGTATTCCGGCTGAGTAGCAGTTCATGAATGCCAGTGAGTTGTTGTAGAGTGAGTCGAGGGTAGGGGTGAGTCGTTCGCCCTGTCCGAATGTCTGCATGAAGTTGGCTGACATCGACTCCATCAGTATCACCACCACATTCTTCTTATTAGCTGATACACTGCCTTTTACCGAGTTATCCACTGAGTTATCCACATATCTTCTCAGCACATGTAGCGAGTCGCATTTGCCTGTTATGCCCAAACTTTGGCGTGCCAGGCTGATGGCAGTGGGGTAGGGCATAAGGTGGAGTTCGCGGTTTTCCTTGCGCATGTCGTCGAGTGCCGACGTAAGTAGGTTGAATGCCGGGTTGATGCCGAGCTGATTGAGGAAAGCGTCGTCGCAATAGTATGCCTGTGAAATCTTGATAGGGTTGTATCCTGTCCTGCCACGTATGCCAAACACACACAGGCCAGCTGTCAGTGCCAGTGCAATAAAGCGTATCGAGCCTTGTAGTATGTTGCGTTTGATATTGCCACAGGCAGCCGAGCCACAGGTTTTAGTCTTAGAGATAATGCTGTCGAAACGTCGGCGCATTCTCACCATAATATATACATAGCCAGCTACACAGGCAAAGAACAGGGCAATGTACAGGAAGTAGGATTTCTCGCCTGTCACCATGCCAGCCGTTGTTCCGGCATAGCCAAACCATTCGAATATCGAGGAGTTGATGTTCTTGAAGAAATAGGCAAAGTAGGGTATGTTAGCAGCCGATGCCATGAATGCAATCGAGCCCAGAATGCCATACCACCACACCGTCGCCTTGCGCGATGCCTTGGGTGCCAGTCCGAATACCGCTGCCAGCAATGTCACGACGAGGGGTAGGATAGTGATGTAGCAAGCTATCACGTTGTCAAACCACACGCCACGCACAAAGGCAGGCAAAACACTTGCCGACGAGTCGGCTACCATGCCGCGCAACGCAACGAACTCGACGATGCGGAAGAGCGACAGAAAAGCGAGCGTGAGCGCATGCAGAGACACAATCCACGTCGCAGACATAAGAAATCGTTTGTTTGTTTGCATGAATGCAAAGGTACACAATTTTTTGTTTGTTTTTCTGGCTAACAAACAAAAAGCCGACTTCTCAGCCGGCTCCTTTGCTTTTTATACAATAACATTATGAATTTTAATAGTGGCTATTTAGCTTGACATGTCGTCATTGTGTTGACGCGGCATGTCTTGGTTTTTATTACGCTTGCAAAGTTACTCAGAATAAGTGTTTTATGCAATACCTAATAATTGGTAAACTATTCGGATATTGCATTCTATTCGATATTTTTTGTTCCGTAGTTTTGGAAATCCCGATTTTTTTTATTTCTTTTGTAGTTTGCGGCATCAATCTGCCGCTAACAACGATTAAATACAATAACACATATTATATACAAACTCAATATATGGCTCAGAAAAAGACCGACGACGGACTCACGCCGATGATGCGTCAGTTTTACAACTTCAAGCACGAGCATCCTGATGCGCTGCTTCTCTTCCGCTGCGGCGACTTCTACGAGACTTATGCCGACGATGCTGTAGAGGCAGCCAAGATTCTTGGCATCACGCTCACACGTCGCTCTAATGGCAAGAATGCCAATGGTGCGGCAACCGAGATGGCAGGATTTCCGCATCATGCCCTCGACACCTATCTGCCCAAGCTCATCCGTGCTGGCAAACGTGTCGCCATCTGCGACCAGCTTGAAGACCCTAAGCTCACCAAGACTCTCGTCAAGCGAGGCATCACCGAGCTTGTGACTCCTGGTGTGGCTATGAGCGACAATGTGCTTAATTACAAGGAGAACAACTTCCTGGCTGCTGTGTGCATGACCAAGGCTCTCTGTGGTGTGGCTTTCCTTGACATTTCTACTGGCGAATTTCTCACTGGCGAGGGCACATTCGACTATGTTGAGAAGCTACTTGCCTCGTTTCAGCCCAAGGAAGTGTTGCACGACCGTCAGATGAAAGCCTTGTTTGAGGAGCATTTTGGCAACAAATGGTGCACATTCCAGCTCGACGACTGGATGCTCACGGAGCAGAGTTCGCGCCAAAAGCTATTGAAACACTTTGGTACAAAGTCGTTGAAGGGTTTCGGTGTTGAGCATCTGAAGCTCGGCGTTGTGGCTGCCGGAGCCATATTGCAGTATCTTGAGATGACTCAGCACACCCATCTGGGTCATATCACATCGCTTCGACGCATCGAGGAAGACCGCTATGTGCGTCTCGACAAGTTCACTATACGCTCTTTGGAGCTATTGCAGTCGATGCAAGACGACGGAGTGTCGCTGCTTGATGTCATCGACCGCACCGTCACTCCTATGGGAGCACGTATGCTTAAACGCTGGACAGTCTTCCCATTGATGGATGTTGCGTCAATCAACAAGCGCCTCGATGTTGTGGAGACATTCTTCCGCAAGCCCGACTTCCGCCAGGTTGTCGACGACAATCTGCACCGCATTGGCGACATGGAACGCATCATCTCTAAGGTTGCTGTGGGACGTGTGTCGCCTCGTGAGGTGGTGCAACTCAAGCTTGCCTTGCAGTCGATAGTGCCTATCAAGACCGCCTGTCTCTACAGCGACAACGAGGAGATACGCTCCATTGGCGAGCGACTCAATCTCTGCGAGTCGCTGCGCGACCGCATTGAGCGCGAGATACAGTCCGATCCTCCTCAGCTTGTCAACAAGGGCGATGTCATTGCCGCCGGTTTTTCGCCAGAACTTGACGAACTCCGTGCCATATCACGTGGCGGCAGAGACTATCTGCTCAAGATTCAGGAGGATGAGGCGCAGAAAACTGGCATCCAGAGTCTGAAGGTGGGATATAATAATGTGTTCGGATATTATCTTGAGGTGCGCAATACGTACAAGAATCAGGTGCCTGTCGAGTGGATACGCAAGCAGACACTCGCCAACGCCGAGCGCTACATCACACAGGAACTCAAGGAATACGAG
Source organism: uncultured Prevotella sp. (assembly GCA_934183355.1). Lineage (GTDB taxonomy): Bacteria > Bacteroidota > Bacteroidia > Bacteroidales > Bacteroidaceae > Prevotella. The sequence goes on along the minus strand of CAKPST010000002.1, from coordinate 50,690 downwards.
GAGAAGATAATGGGAGCCGACGAGAAGATACTCTCACTTGAGACTCGCCTCTTCATGGAGCTTGTCACCGACATGGCTGAGTTTATCCCCCAGATACAAATCAACGCCAACATCATTGCTCGTCTCGACTGCATGCTCTCCTTTGCCAAGACAGCCGAGGAGCACCGCTATGTGCGCCCCGTTGTGGCTGGCGACTGTGTGCTTGAGATAAAGTCGGGTCGCCATCCTGTCATCGAGACTCAGTTGCCGATGGGTGAGGAGTATGTGCCCAACGACATCATGCTCGACAATGAGCAGCAGCAGATAGTGATAATCACGGGTCCTAACATGGCTGGTAAGTCAGCCCTCCTACGCCAGACAGCCCTCATCACGCTTATGGCACAGATGGGATGCTTCGTGCCTGCCGAGTCGGCACGTGTGGGACTTGTCGACAAGATATTCACTCGTGTGGGAGCTTCGGACAATATCTCCTTGGGTGAGTCTACCTTCATGGTCGAGATGACCGAGGCTTCTGACATCCTCAACAACGTTACTCCGCGCTCGCTCGTGCTCTTCGACGAGCTTGGACGAGGCACCTCCACCTACGACGGCATCTCCATAGCCTGGGCTATAGTGGAGTATCTGCACGAGCATCAGGGCGCACAGGCACGCACGCTCTTTGCCACCCACTATCACGAACTTAATGAGATGGAGAAGAATTTCTCGCGTATCAAGAACTATAACGTGAGTGTAAAGGAGTTGAACGGTAAGGTGATATTCTTGCGCAAGTTGATGCGTGGCGGTTCAGAGCACTCCTTTGGTATTCATGTGGCAGAGATAGCAGGTATGCCTAAGTCTATCGTAAGCCGTGCCAACACCATTCTCAAGCAACTTGAGGCAGACAATGCCAGCGTCGGAGTAGATCAGCCAGCCACGTCACGTCTTGCCAGTTCGGTGGGTCAGAGTGGCATGCAGCTGTCCTTCTTCCAGCTCGACGACCCAGTGCTCTGCCAGATACGCGACGAGATACTTGGTCTCGATATCAACAATCTCACCCCTGTTGAGGCACTCAACAAACTCAATGAGATAAAGAAAATAGTCACTGGAAGGTCGTGATTATTTTCACTGTAAGTCACGAAATTCCGATGGTAGAAAGCCAGTTTGGCGTTTGAAGAGCTTCACAAAGTATGAAGGGTCGTCATATCCCAAACTGGCAGCTATCTCCTTTATCATCATATTGGTGTACTTGGCCATTCGTTTTGCCTCCAGAATGATGCGCTCGTTGATGAAGGCGAGTGGCGACTTGCCCGAACATTCGTTCACGCTCTTGTTCAGCGTGCGCACAGCCACATTCAGTCGGTCGGCATATTCTTGCACGGTATGCAGACTGTGATATTCTTTCTCCACCATGCGGCGGAACTGTATAAATAGTCTGTGCGACGGTTTGAGCATGTCAAGGTCCTTGCCAGCTTCATGCATGCCGTACCTCTGTATCTTGACAAGAAATATGCAAAGCAGCGATTTCAGTATATCCACATTGCCCACTTCGTCGTAATGCCTTGCTTCCTCCTCCATATCGTCCACCAATGGCATAATCATTTGTGCCGTCTTCTCGTCTATTGTATAATAAGGTGTAGAGTCATAAGTATGGAATGAGTTGTATTTCAGGAAAAAGTTGTCGGCATTTCCTCCCGACTTATTGTCCTTCATCAAGTCAGTACACATCTTTATAGCCACACCTTTATATCCTTCTTTTCTGTCAAAATGGTGTACCTGACCCGGCGCAAGGAAAAATATTGTGCCTGGTGCCACTTCATAATCATTGAAGTCGACGGTGTGAACGCCCGTTCCTTCTTGAAACCATAGTATCTCATAGAACGAATGAACATGCGCCATACAGTCGTCTATCTCGCTTGTCTCAAAAAGGTCGGGCATACGTTCCACCCTGAATCCATTGCCACGTGACATATTGCACACGTTGGAATACTTGCTATTGAGTTCTTCTGTTGTCATAATACATTTGTTATTTGGGTGTAAAATTACAAAACAAATGGTAAATTTCAGCAAATAAAGCGTATAAATACGTATGCGTGCCGAAATTAGCCATCTGTTTGCCGATATTTATTTTGCTAATCAGATGATTATCAGTACTTTTGCATCAGATAAAGAAAACAATAACATTATAATTAAAAAATACGACTATGGCAAATAAATATTCAGGCACACAGACAGAGAAGAACCTCGCAGCAGCTTTTGCAGGCGAATCACAGGCTCGTAATAAATATACTTACTTCGCATCACGCGCCAAGAAGGACGGTTTTGAGCAGATAGCTGCCATCTTCCAGCAGACTGCCGACAACGAGAAGGAGCATGCCAAGATGTGGTTTAAGGAGCTTAGTGGCATTGGCAGCACAGCCGAGAACCTTGCTGCAGCAGCCGAAGGCGAGAACTACGAGTGGACTGATATGTACGAAGACTTCGCCAAGACAGCTGAAGAGGAAGGTTTCACAGAATTGGCACAGAAGTTCCGCCTTGTAGCTGCCATCGAGAAGCGTCACGAAGAGCGTTATCGTGCTCTCCTGCGCAACGTTGAGGCTCAGGAAGTGTTCAAGAAGAGTGAGGTGAAGGTATGGGAATGCCGCAACTGTGGACATATCGTAGTAGGAACTGAGGCTCCTGAGATTTGCCCCACATGCTCACACCCAAAGTCTTACTTTGAGGTACATGTAGATAATTTCTAAGTATATAAACCCCTAAAAAACAATAAACTATGAAGAAGTATGTATGCGACGTATGCGGTTGGGAGTACGACCCAGCTGTAGGACTACCAGAGGCTGGCATCCCAGCAGGTACACCATTCGAGGAGCTTCCCGATGATTTCGAGTGTCCGCTTTGCTCAGTAGGCAAGGATGAGTTTTCTCCTCTATAAGAAATGATATGATTAACCCCTGTTAGAATTATTTGTAAGTATACTTTGCAAAAATAACGAATTATTTGAAAGTATACTTACAAATGATTCTGTTTATACAAGTCGGCTTAGTATACTAATTCCTGTTTTTCTAATCCTAATTACGGATAATCATAGGTCGTGGTTGCACATCTCGCCTTTCTTTTGTAACTTCGCAGTGAAATTAGGATCCTATGAAAATCAACAAACAAAAAGACCAACTACTCTCCATGATACGCAAGGGCACGCCGATGACTCTCGGCGAGCAGGCGCGTCTCGTGCTTAGCCTTGCTACGCCCGCCATCCTGGCGCAGCTCACAACGACGATGATGCAGTATATCGACGCGTCGATGGTGGGCAGCCTCGGTGCTGAGGCATCGGCATCAATAGGCTTGATAGAGACTACTATGTGGCTGTTGGGCAGCATCTGTTCGGCTGCTGCAGCTGGTTTTTATGTGCAGGTGAGCCATCAGCTTGGTGCCAACGATGCAGCTCAGGCTCGCTCCACACTTCGTCAGGGCATCATGTCGGTGCTCATGGTCAGTGCTACGCTTGCGTTTATTGCAGTGTCAATCAGTCCGTTTCTGCCTACATGGCTTGGCGGCGACTCAAGCATAACGCCTACGTCATCGGCTTATTTTGCCATTGTAGCGGCAGCGTTGCCAGTGTTCCAGTTCTCGATGTTCGGCAGCGGCATGCTCCGTAGTTCGGGCAATATGGTGGTGCCAAGCATTATGAGCGTGGTGATGATGACGCTCGACGTCATCTTCAACTTCTTCCTCATCTTCGAGACGCGCACCATAGACCTTCTCGGTATGCCGCTTACCATTCCAGGAGCTGGCATGGGAGTAGTAGGAGCAGCTATCGGCACAGCCTCGGCAGAGTTTGTGGCAGCGTCGATAACAATGTACATCCTCTGCTTCCGCAACAAGGAACTCAATCTGAAGATAGACAGTGGCAGATTTCTCCCCACATGGCGTGTTGTGAAGAATGCTCTGCACATCGGACTACCGATGGGCATCCAGCAGACCATCATGACTTCGGCATACATCGTCACTACCATCATCATTGCGCCTCTCGGCACCATAGCCATTGCTGCCAACTCGTTTGGCATCATTGTTGAGAGTCTGTGCTATATGCCAGGCTACGGCGTCAGCGACGCTGCCACTACGCTTGTAGGTCAGAGTATGGGAGCCGGCAGATACGAGTTGATGAAGCGTTTCGCATGGTTGTCGGTGGCTCTCGGCATGGGCATCATGACTCTTATGGGCATCGTGATGTATGTTGGTGCTCCGTTTGCTATGTCTATGATGACGCCTTCGGAGGCAGTGCGCCAGCTTGGTGTGGAGGTGCTACGCATCGAAGCTTTTGCCGAACCTATGTTTGGCGCTGCCATAATATGCTACGGTGTGTTCGTGGGTGCTGCCAAGACTATTGCACCGAGCATCATGAACCTCGTTTCGATGTGGGGTGTGCGCATCACGCTTGCCGCTTTGCTTGCGCCGAGCATGGGACTGCGTGGTGTATGGCTCGCCATGTGTATGGAGCTGACGTTCAGGGGAGTGATATTCTTAGTAAAATTGAAATTATGGAAAAGATAACTAACAAGGTTTTCGGCGGAGAGCGTCCTCTCTTCGAAATCCACAACGTGGAGCTCGACCACGTTCGCATCACATTTGGTGAATCGGGCATCAAGGAGTGTAGCAACATCGTGTGCCGCAACTGCTATTTCGAGGGCAAGTATCCGCTGTGGCATGTCAAGGGTTCGGACATACGCAACTGCTATTTTGCGCCGGGTTCGCGCTCTGCCATCTGGTATTCGGACGACATACACATGGAGGACTGTGTCATCAACGGTCCTAAGTTCTTCCGCGAGATGAAGAATCTATCGCTCAAGAACGTCACTATCAACGATGCCGACGAAACTTTCTGGGGCATCGACGGACTGACATTGGAGAATGTTGTGCTGCACGACGGCACCTATCCCTTCATGCACTGCCGTAACATAAAGGTAGACGGATTGCAGTCGGACTCAAAGTATGTGTTCCAGTATTCTCGCGACATAGAGATACGCAACGCCAAGATAGATACCAAGGACTCGTTCTGGGAGGTTGACAACGTCACTGTCTACGATTCTGAACTCAACGGTGAGTTCCTGGGTTGGCATTCTCGCGGTCTGCGCCTCGTCAACTGCCACATCTCTGGCGAGCAGCCTCTCTGCTATGCCAAGGATCTTGTGATTGAGAACTGCACCTTCGACCCCGAGTGCGACCGCGCCTTCGAGTATTCCACTCTTCAGGCTGACATCCGTGGCCACATCAAGAGCATCAAGAATCCTGCATCTGGCAAGATTGTAGCCGACAGCATTGGCGAAATAATTCTTGACGAGAATATCAAGAAGCCCGCTGATTGCGAAATCGTTACACGCAGCTAATCCTTATAACTTTATTATATATGAGCAATCAATACACATCACGCCCCTCCCTTTTGGGGAGGGGATGGGGAAGAGGCTTTTTTTCTACCCCCACCAACCGCCGTGGCACCAACTCCTACAAATGGGATTCTGCCACAGCCGACGACATCATACCTCTTTGGGTGGCTGACATGGACTTCGAGACCTATCCTGCCATCACCGAGGCTCTGCAGCGTCGTGTGTCTCATGGTATCTTTGGCTATACACGTGTGCCCGATTCTTACTATGAGGCTGTGTGCCAGTGGTTTGACAAGCAGCATGGATGGACCATCAATAGGAGCGACATCATATATACATCGGGTGTGGTGCCTGCCATATCGGCTATCATCAAGGCACTGACGCTGCCTGGCGACCAGGTGATAGTGCAAGGTCCTGTCTACAACTGTTTCTATTCGTCTATACGCAACAATGGATGCGAGATGGTGAGCAACTCGCTTATATATAATAAGGAGATGCTGAGATATGAGATGGATTTTGAGGACTTAGACCGCAAACTCTCTCATGAGCGTGCACGTCTTTTGCTGCTCTGCAATCCTCACAACCCAGGCGGACGTGTGTGGACGCTCCACGAACTGACACGTGTTGCCGAACTGTGTCGCAAGCATGGCGTGCGTGTCATCTCTGATGAAATTCACTGCGAGCTGACGCTGCACGACAATCGTTATGTGCCGTTCGGCTCACTGCCTGACGAACTGTCGTTTGGCTCCGTAACATGCTGCTCGCCCTCCAAGGCGTTCAACATTGCCGGACTTCAGATAGCCAATATCGTGTGTCGCGACGCTGCCATACGCGAGCGCATCGACCGTGCCATCAACATCAATGAGGTGTGCGATGTCAATCTCTTTGGCGTTGAGGCTCTGCAAGTTGCGTATACTGATGGGGGAGGGGAGTGGCTCGCCGAACTGCGCCAGTATATCTCAGCCAATTATGACATGCTGCTTGAGTTCTTCGCCAAGCAGCTGCCCGAGTTCCCCGTCATGCGCATGGAGGGAACATATCTTGCTTGGGTAGATTGCTCTGTGCTCAATGAGACATCCGACGAAATAGAACAACGATTGATGGAGCAGCATAGGGTGTGGGTGAACGCTGGTGAAATGTATGGCACAGAGGGCGAACACTTCATCCGAATCAACATGGCGTGCCCTCAGGAACGACTTGTGGAAGGATTGAAACGAGTGGCTGAAGGACTAAAATAAACGAAATTGCACAAAGCCTACATTAATAAACCCAAATCGGAGTCAAAGTATTTTTTATAATGGCGGTCATTAGAAAATGACAAGAAACTTTTCTAATGACTTATTGGGATTTAATGTCTTATACAAAATGTTTTGTGTGAAATATCTGCCAATCAACCATAAATAGTGATAAGTCATTAAGTGTCAATGATATAGCGGCTGGCAGATGGCTGGCAGATAAGCGAAATGAAGGGGGTATCTGCCATACGAAGCCTTGCATCTGCCATGCATGCGTGACAGGTGTATTCAAAACAGGGCTTGTTTGGTGTGCAAGTAAGGCTTAGTTGTAATGCAAACAAGCCTTACTTGCAATGCAAACAAGCCTTAGTTGCGATGTCATAAAAATTTTGCTGGTAGATGAAGGGCCTGATTATGGTAGATAAACCCTTCATTTCGTTTATCTGCCATTCATCTGCCATGCTGTATAGTGCTGATATTAAGATGGTTGTAAGGTTTGTGGCAGATGTGGTACCTTTTTTCACGTAAAAAATTTGGTAGTAGAACAAAAAATGTTTAACTTTGCATCCGCAAATTGTCCTATGGTGTAATGGTAGCACAACAGTTTTTGGTTCTGTTTGTGGTGGTTCGAGTCCGCCTGGGACAACAGAAAAGCCTTCTTCCTAACAAGGGAGAAGGCTTTTTTGATGATTCCTCTTAAGTATTCATTTCAAACGCCTGTCGTCTATTTCGTCCGTCCATACGATAGCTGACATGTAGCCATCGTGCTCCAGTCTTGCGTTTGCGTTCGAGTATGAGTTGGTCGAAGTCGAGGTGAGTGCGTATGAACTCATACATCTTGTGTCCCACCTCAAGGCTGCCAATGCTGATGTCGGCAGCTTCGCCGCGCAGATGCTGCGACGTGGCAGAGCCACCCACGAGTCGGTTGACCTCAGGCGAGCGATAGCCACTGGTGATGCGTATCACACCAAAACGGCGTCGCAACGGCTCCAACACCTCGCGACACAGAGCCTCCAAGCGCTGCTGAGCTTCCGCGGGAGGCATGTTGATGATACCGTGGCGTATGGCTGTGGCAGAGATGACAAACTCGCGCAGGCTGAAATGCTCGGTGAGACGCGTGTTGGGCAACGTGTCGTACACGGTGACTGCGCCACTCACTATTTTCGGCTGCTCGGCAGCAGTGGCAGTTGAATACTGTGCGGTTGCCGCTACAGCGGCAACCTTGTTTGTGTTTTTCATCGTATTTTCCATTTCAATTAAGGTTTAAGAAATTAAGTAATTATATTATCGTATTTCTGTGTTAGTGTCTTTTCATGGTGCAAAGGTAGGAAGAAACGTGGAAACCATATTTCCATATCCAATTATCACAGTTAAATAAATATAATTGTATTTACCTATAGATTGTTCATTGTTTCGCAAGAAAACGAAAAACAACAACAAAGTTTTGGCGAATACATGGAAAAATTTTATCTTTGCACGCACTAATATATTTATAATATAATGTATATCAACGTTCTCGAACGCCCTAAAGTGATGACTATATTGTTCGTGAACGTGATAGTAAAGAATGATTATCTAACTGTTATTTTTTCAATGTCAAAATCCTATCTCCTTACGTTTGCAGCTGCCGTGTGCATGCTGTTCACATCATGTTTTAAGGATGAGCCACTCAATGCTGAATGCGACATAGAGGAGGCATATCTGCATGCTGACAATCCTGGGAATGTATTCTTTCAGTTGTCCGACTCGCTTGTCAAGGTGACGTCGGCTATGCATACCGTCAATTTCTCGCCACTGCGTCCGGGGTCAGATCTGACACGTCTTGCTCCATGCTTTCGACTCACTCCGGGAGCCAAGATTAGTCCTGAGAATGGGTCGGTGCACGACTTCTCAAATGGACCAGTGGAATACACCGTCACATCAGAGGACGGCGCATGGAACCGCAAATACTTGGTATACATCAAAGCCATGCCGCAGAGCGAGCCAGGAGAGATGGAGGAGGGCACCCTCTGCTACGACTTCGAGCAGTGCTCGCTTGAGCCTGTCAAGGGCAAATATTATATGTGGAGCGACTTTGATGACGAAAACAACTGGGCAACTGGCAACCCCGGTTTCTCTATAGCGCGTCCGTCTGCCAAGCCCGACGAATATCCCACGTCGCCTATTGCTGATGGATATGACGGCAAGGGCGTGAAGCTGACTACCTGCTCTACGGGCGATTTGGGCGCAATGATGCAGATGCGACTTGCTGCTGGCAACTTGTTCACTGGCATTTTTGACGCTCAGGCTGCTGTGATGGGCGTGTCGGGAGCGCTCAAAGCCACCCACTTTGGCGACGGAGCTAAGAACAAAATCAATGTGCGCCCGTTGCGCATATCGGGTTGGTATCAGTATACTCCGGGCGAGACATTCCAGAACAAGGCAGGCAAGCCCATTGAGGGACGTATAGACGAGGGCGACATCTACGCCATTGTGTACAAGAACACCGACCAGAACGGCAACGCTGTATATCTCGATGGATCTAACGTGTTGACAAGCGACCTCATCGTGGCTAAGGCTCTGTCGGGACATGTAGGCAAGACCGAGGGCGGATGGAAGCAGTTTGACATAGAGTTTGACTATATCAAGGATATGGATCTTGCCCGACTTGCCAATTATGGCTACAGCCTCACCCTTGTCTTCACATCGAGTTGCAAGGGCGACGTCTTTGAGGGAGCCATCGGCAGCACGCTGCTTGTTGACAAGGTGAGAGTGGACTACGAACGTCCCAAATACAACAAATAATAAATACCCCGCAACACATAACATATCAGCAAAATGAAGAAAAGAATCATCACGATAGTTTTGCTTGCCCTAAGCTGTGTGCAGGGCATGCAAGCCATAGATATCTTTGGCGACCTGCGCTATCAGGTGCGCCTGGGCTACAACCTTGGTGGTACGGCTCCTGTGGGCATGCCGCCAGAGATACGCTCGCTCGACAAGTTTAAACCCAAGAACAATACGCTGCTTGGTCTTGATGCCTACAAGTCTCTGCAAGGCAAGTGGGGCATGATGGCAGGGTTCCACTACGAGAACAAGGGCATGGAGACCGATGCCAAGGTGAAGAACTATCACATGGAGATGCGCCGTGGCGACGATGTGCTCACGGGCATGTTCACAGGAAATGTGGTGACCAATGTGCAGGAATGGATGGTGACAATGCCTCTGCAAGCCACATACGACGTGGCGCAGAACGTGAGGCTGAAGGCAGGACCCTACTTCTCGTATGTCATGTCAAACGAGTTTTCGGGCTATGCCTATGATGGCTATTTGCGCGACGGTTCGCCAGTGGGACAGAAGGTGGAGCTGGGACACAACGAGGGCGAGCGTGGAGAGTATGACTTCACTGACGACCTGCGCCACTGGCAGTTTGGCGTGGACGTAGGTGTCGACTGGTTTTTCTCCAAGCGACTGGGCGCATACGCTGACCTCTCGTGGGGATTGTCTGCTGTATTCAAGAAGGATTTTAAGACTATCGAGCAAAAACTCTATCCCATATATGGCAGCATCGGACTGATGTATAAGCTATAAGATAAAGAACAATACTCAATAATCCTATTATTATACAAACAAAAGAAATGAAGAGAATCTTATTTTCAGTGTTCAGCATTGCCATTGCGATGAATGCCAATGCCGCAAGTATCAAGATCGTGAAGTAAAAACAATAACGTGTAATTCACGAAATAATTAACGAAATAATTAACGGCTTAATTAACGGATAATTAACGGGAATTAACGACAAAGAAAATAATATAGTCGTTAATACCGGTTAATTACTCGTTAATTAAGCCGTTAATTTATCCGTTAATTAAGCTTAATTTTCTTTTTTATCCCACCTGCGAACCCGGCTTAACATTTCCGAGTACCGATGTGACATTGAGTGTACCATCGAAGTTGACAGCCGAGAGAATCATACCCTGGCTTTCGATGCCCATCATCTTACGCGGAGCGAAGTTGGCAACAAACAGAACGTCCTTGCCGATGAGCTGCTCCGGCTCGTAGTAGGCAGCGATGCCACTGAGGATAGTGCGATCCTTGCCCGAACCATCGTCGATGGTGAACTGAAGGAGCTTCTTCGACTTCTTCACCTTTTGGCAGTCCTTGATATGACCCACACGGATGTCCATCTTCTCGAAAGTATCGAAGTCAACATTCTCCTTGATAGGAGCTGCAACGTATGAGGCAGCTTCGTTAGCCTTCTTGGTGTCCTCAAGTTTCTGGAGCTGTGCGTTGATAGCGTCGTCTTCAATCTTCTCGAAGAGTAGGGCAGGAGCGCCAAGCTGATGTCCTGGCTTGAGAAGCTCTGTGCTGCCAAGCTGATCCCACTCAGTTTCAGCCACATTAAGCATCTCGCGGAGCTTAGCCGAGCTGAATGGCAAGAACGGCTCGAATGCAATCTCAAGGTTGGCAACGAGCTGCAATGAGATGTAGAGGATGGTCTTGACACGCTCCATGTCGGTCTTGGCAACATGCCAAGGCTCACAGTCGGTGATGTACTTGTTGCCAATGCGGGCAAGGTTCATAGCCTCCTTCTGAGCGTCGCGGAACTTGAAAGCGTCCAACAGAGCCTCCACCTTTTGCTTTACGTCCTTGAATTCCTCTATGGCTGCGCGGTCTACGTCCTGAAGCTCGCCGCACTCAGGCACGATACCGTTGAAGTACTTCTTAGTGAGCTGCAGAGCACGGTTCACGAAGTTGCCGTAAACAGCCACAAGCTCGTTGTTGTTGCGGTCCTGGAAGTCCTTCCATGTGAAGTTGTTGTCCTTGGTCTCAGGAGCATTAGCAGTGAGCACATAGCGCAGTACGTCCTGCTTGCCTGGGAAGTCGACGAGATACTCGTGGAGCCATACAGCCCAGTTGCGTGATGTAGAAATCTTGTCGTTCTCAAGGTTGAGGAACTCGTTCGACGGAACGTTATCCGGAAGGATGTAGTCGCCGTGAGCCTTGAGCATAGTTGGGAACACGATGCAGTGGAACACGATGTTGTCCTTGCCAATGAAGTGGATGAGGCGTGATGATGGGTCCTGCCACCATGTCTGCCATGTGCCCCACTTCTCGGGCTGAGCGTCGCACAGCTCCTTAGTGTTAGATATGTAGCCGATAGGAGCGTCAAACCATACGTAGAGCACCTTGCCCTCGGCTCCCTCTACAGGAACGGGGATACCCCAGTCGAGGTCGCGTGTCATAGCGCGTGGCTGCAGGTCCATGTCGAGCCACGACTTGCACTGTCCGTATACGTTAGAGCGCCACTCCTTGTGGTCCTCAAGAATCCACTGCTTCAGCCAGTCCTGATACTTATTGAGAGGCAGATACCAGTTCTTGGTAGCCTTCTTTATGAGTCCGTGTCCAGGATTGTTCTTGTTAGTGGGGTTGATAAGCTCCTCGGGCGAGAGTGTGGCGCCACACTTCTCACACTGGTCGCCGTAAGCGCCCTCTGCACCACAGCGCGGACATGTACCCACGATGTTGCGGTCGGTGAGGAACTCGCCAGTCACCTCGTCGCAGAACTGCTCCTCGGTCTTCTCCACCAGCTCGTGCTTGTCGTAGAGAGTGCGGAAGAAGTCGCTGGCAAACTTGTGGTGAATCTTGGATGTCGTGCGGCTATAGATGTCGAACGAAATACCGAAGTCCTCGAACGACTTCTTAATGAGTGAGTGGTAGCGGTCTACCACCTCCTGAACAGTGATGCCCTCCTTGCGAGCGCGGATGGTCACGGGTACACCGTGCTCGTCGCTACCGCCGATGAACATCACCTCCTGCTTCTTCAGGCGCAGATAGCGCACGTAGATGTCGGCAGGAACATACACACCAGCCAAGTGGCCGATGTGTACTCCACCGTTGGCATACGGCAAAGCCGCAGTGACGGTGGTGCGTTTGAAATTCTTCTCTTCCATTTATATAATGTGATTTTTATTTGTTTTCTGGGTGCAAAGGTACGGAAAAATCAATATAATTTGAAACAAGCGAGCTTGTTTTTGTTGATTCTATGCCACCTATATATTATAAAGGTGGTGAAATGCCGCAAAACATGAAGGCTCCAATTCTTTCCAATTTTGCAAACATTGGAAAGAATTGGAATTAAACCGAGGCGAGAACATCTTCAAAACTATCGCCTTTGACATACCCTTTCTTCACTTTGTTGAAAGAAATCTCCGTTAGTATACCTCTTTTCATAAGTCCAATTATGTCGGTTTTGGCGGTTGTCGGACTTACAAGGAACTTAGCCTGTATATCGCTTACGGTGATAACAGCCTTCGGGTCGTCGGCAAAAATCTTTATTATCTGAGCCTGTCGGCTGTTTATATCGCCAATATGCAAGAATATGTTGGCAGCCTTCTTCTCTTCTTGCTTGCGCTTGATGTATTGCTGCAACTGCTTGAACGATTGCTGAAGCACCTTCATGTTGTAAGCTACAAAATAACCAATGTCCATATTGTCGGCTTCGGAATAAAGGAATGCCTTTTCATAAGACTTCTTCGACTTTGCAATAACTCGAGAAATAGACAAATACTCTGTAAGCCAATAACCACGTTTTAGCATATACCAATAGAATAAGGCTCTTGCTGTGCGTCCGTTGCCATCGGTGAATGGATGCACATACGAAATCATGAAATGAATGATAAAGCCACGGATTATAGGATGTATAAACTGGTGGGAGTTGGTGTCATTGAAGAACTTGCACAAATCATCGATAAAACAAGGTATCTCGGCAAATGTGGGTGGAGTGTGTACTATTTCGTGGGTTATGCCATTCTCTACAACCACATCGTCGTTTTGTCGGAAACGTCCAGCATCTTCTGGATTAGGCATTGTGTGTTCAGTCATAAGACGATGCACTTGTATCAACATCTCTGGCGACAAAGGGGTGTCCTTATGTGATACTATAAATTGTATCGTCTGATAGTTATTGGCTATCATTTGCTGCGACTTGTCCTTTGGAGTCATCTTTTTGCGCAACATTTCCTTTGCCACTTTACGTGTTGTTGCGGCTCCCTCCATCTGACTGGAGAATATTGCCTCCTCCATCAGCGACCCTACAAGATACTGCTCCTTGTTGGTGTCGTCAATAATGGAGCTTGCACCCCAGCTACCACCCCAGTTCATGTCAAACTCATGGCACATGCGCTGCATGGAGTTGGTAAGGCTCAAAGTGATTCCATATTTTTTCCATACCATAATAGTGTTTTTCAATCTTGCAGCCTTCACATAAGTCCACAACTGTATTGGAGTGATTCCATCTGGACACTCCTTATACTTCACACTATCCCAATAGTCAAAAGTGGAGTTAATGGCGTTGACTATTTCTTCCACTTGTTCATTTGGGGGCGTTATAACGGCTGAAAGCAAATCAGATTGCTGTATGTGAGGAACCTTTTCTATTGACATAATCTTTATCACTGATATTCAAATGCAAAGCTATCCAATTCTTTCCAATTTTGCAAACATTGGAAAGAATTGGATAGCTTAGATTTGGATTAATTAACCAAATAGAGGCAAAAAAGCGCAACTCCATTAAGGAGCTGCGCTTAATACATATAAATTAATTTTATTACTTCACTTCTACAGCCTCTGTCTCAAGAGCAGCCTCTTCATTCTTGATCTTGTGACCGAGAGTGATGTAGGCTACAGGAGCAGCGATGAAGATAGACGACAGTGTGCCGAATATAACACCGAGCAACATAGCGAATGAGAAGCTGCGTGTGCTCTCACCGCCGAAGCAGAAGATACAGAGCAACACGATGAATGTTGAGAACGAGGTGTTGATGGTACGTGCGAGGGTCTCGTTCAACGAGTTGTTGAAGATGTCCTGCAAGTGATCCTTCTTGTGCAACTGGAGGTTCTCACGAATACGGTCGAATACTACCACCTTGTCGTTGATAGAGTAACCGATAACGGTAAGGATGGCGCCGATGAATGTCTGGTCTACCTCAAGCGAGAATGGAACAACGTCCCAAAGCAATGAGAAGAAGCCGATGACGATTGTGGCGTCGATGGCGAGCGCTACGGTAGAACCGATAGAGAATGCCACGTTGCGGAAACGTATCAAGATGTAGAGGAAGATGGCGGCGAGGGCGATAAACACTGAGATGATAGCACCGTGAGTGATGTCCTTAGCCACTGCCGGACCTACCTTGGTAGAAGATACGATAGAGCCACCTGCACGAACGTCTGGATTCTTGAATGCCTCTACGCTGCTCTGAGTAACAAGACCTGCACCATGCAGACCCTTATAGAGGATGTCCTCTACCTCGTTGTCGATAGCAGGATTGTTAGACTCAATCTTGTAGTTGGTAGAGATACGGATGGTCTTGCCGTCGGTACCAAGTGCGAGAGCGTTGACTGTAGCACCCTTGAAGAGAGGAAGGAGAGCTTCCTTCACCTGCTCAGGCTCTGTCTGCTTCTCAAGCACCACTACATAGTTGCGACCACCGGTGAAGTCGATACCCTTGCTCAAACGACGAACGAAGAAGCTGCCAATCATCACGAGGAGAACTATGCCGAATACGGTGAATGAGGTCTTGTAAGACGACATGAAGCGGAAGCTCTTGCCCACCATGAAGTTGCGTGAGATCTTGGTTGTGAAGGTCTGCTTTGTCCACTTGTCGTGAGCCAGACGGTTCTCGTAAACGAGACGTGTGAGGAACACAGCGGTGAAGAACGAGCAGCAGATACCGATGATAAGTGTGGTAGCGAAGCCACGGATAGGACCTGTACCGAACACGTAGAGAATCACACCTGTGATGATAGATGTCAAGTTGGAGTCGAAGATGGCTGAGAAAGCATTGCTGTAGCCCTGAGCCAAAGCCTGCTTGGTGCCGAGACCCTTCTTAAGTTCCTCCTTGGTGCGCTCGTAGATAAGCACGTTGGCATCCACAGCCATACCCAAGGCAAGCACGATACCGGCGATACCTGGCATTGTCAATGCTGCCTGGAACGATGCCATGATACCCATTGTGAAGAAGAGGTTCAAGAGCAATGCGCCGTTGGCAACCATACCCGGGATGAAGTCGTACATCACAACCATGTAGATCATCAAGATGACGAAGGCGATGATGAACGAGATGAAGCCCTGCTGGATTGACTGGGCACCGAGTGTAGGACCTACAACCTCCTCCTGAACAATGTGGGCAGGAGCCGGCATACGACCCGACTTCAATGTGTTTGCCAAGTCCTTTGTATCCTCAATGGTGAAGTTACCAGAGATAGACGACTGTCCACCAGAAATCTCGCCGTTAACGCGAGGTGCTGAGTAAACTGTGCCGTCGAGAACGATGGCGATAGCCTTGCCTACGTTTGCCTTGGTGAGGGCAGCCCAGCGGCGGGCACCGTCAGAATTCATAGTCATAGAAACTTCAGGAGCGCCACTCATGTTGTTGAACTGGTCCTTGGCGTCTGTCACAACGTCACCCTCGATAGGAGCGCGGCCGTTGGCAGATGTCACCTTAATGGCGTGAAGCTCATAGATATTCTTTGCCTGGATGCCGTCGGCTGGCTTGGCACTCCAAAGGAGGCGGAGGTCAGAAGGAAGCACCTGCTTGGCAAGCTGTGAGTAGATAATCTTGTTTACGGCAGCTGTATCGCGTACCGAAGCATAACCTACAATGCTCAAAGCGCCGTTGCCTGTGGGCTGGAAGATGGCGAAGAGAGGATGCTCCTTCTTAGCCTGCTCAAGCTGGTTTGCTGAAGCCTTGTCTGCAGCCTTGTCAGCGTTCTTCTTCACCTGGAACTTGCCTGCTGTAGCCTTAGCAGCTGTAGCGGCAGTGTCGGCAGCTGTAGTGTCAGCCTCCTCCTTCTTGCCAGAGAGGGCTGCAGCCTCACGCATGTCGAGCTGCTGGAGATAAGGAATCACCTCGTCGGCGTTGTATGTCTCCCAGAACTCAAGGTTGGCGCTACCCTGGAGGAGCTTGCGCACACGCTCAGGCTCGTTGATACCAGGCATCTCAACCATGATGCGGCCCTGCTGACCCTCAAGCTTCTGGATGTTAGGCTGAACAACACCGAACTTGTCGATACGTGTACGTACCACAAGGAACGAGTTGTCGATGGCAGCCTGCACCTCGTCGCGGAGCACCTTCTCCACGTCCTTGTCGCTTGAGTTGGGCGAAACCTTGCCCTGGAGCTGCTGTGTAGCGAAGATCTCAGAGAGATGATGTCCCGGAGCGTTCTTCTTGTAAGCGTTGATGAAGAGAGTGATGAAGTCGCTCTGCGACACTTCGTGCTCGGCACGAGCCTCTTTCATCGACTTAGTGAAAGCTACGTCAGTCTTGTGGTCGGCGAGGTTCTCCACTACGTCGGGAACGCTCACTTCGAGGATGACGTTCATACCGCCCTTGAGGTCAAGGCCCAAGCCGATCTGAGTCTCAAGACACTTCTGGTAAGAGTAGAGTCCGAGGAACTTCACGGAGTCCTTGTAGTCCTGCTGTGCAATAGGATCCTGAATCTTCGCAGCCTGGCTGTCATAGTATCTAGTGGCAGCCGAGAACGAGAGATAGAAGATGCTTGCAAGCGTCAGAAGGACGGCAGTTACAATTACAATACCTTTGTTCTGCATTTTTTTGATTTTTTATTTTTGTTATTTATTTATTGCTTAGCCAGTTAGCGTGCAAAGTTACAGAATTTCTCTCGTTTTGCGAAATTTATAGCTTTATTTCTTCTTTACAGGATAGTTTAATATGCTAATTCTTTGGTTATGCGTCGTTTGAAGGCAATTTCTTAGTTGCGTTTTAGCCAACATACGATGGGATAATGGTCGGATGCGCCTATGCTGTTGTCGACGCGGCAACCGTATGGAGTCCATGCGTCGGAGCACATGATGTTGTCGATGCGCACATAGAATCCGCTGTAGTGATAGCTGATGCCAGGACCATTGGCGGTGGCTACATAGCAGTCGGTGAGTCCGTCGGCTATGCGTCGGCGCACGTAGGAAATGGGCGAGTCGTTGAAGTCGCCCGTGAGGATGATGCTCTTGTCCTTATGGCGTGCCACAAATTCAGCCACGGCGTCGGCTTGCGGTGCACGTATAGCTGCCGATGTAGCGAGGCTGTGCCACAGTGCACGCGACTCTATCTCGGCAGAGTCTTTCTCAAGTTTGCCCTTGAGCATAGCCTTGAACTGTGCTCTCTGCTCAAGCGATATGCCAGTCGACTCGAAGTGGTTGACGATGACGATTGTGGTGTCTTTTCTGTCCGTCTTGAGGAAGAAGGCTGCCGACGAGTTGGATGTGTTGGAGCGATAGGCTATGTGTTGCTTGCCCACGATGGGGAATTTGCTGTATACGGCGAGCGACCCAGAGTTGATAGTGTCGCTGTAGGCGAGCGACATGTGCAGTGTCGAGTCGATGATTTCCTGCTTGCGTCCGCCTGCCCATGCCTCCTGCATGCAGAGGATGTCGGGCTGCTCGCTCTTGATGTAGTCGAGGATGTCGCTCGGTTCGCTGGTGTCGTGCCATGTCGAAAAGCTGAAGACGTTGTACGACATCACCTTGATGGCTCCGTCGGGTACATCCTGTGACATGTTGAGTGGTGTGTATACACGCACCGGACCGAATGCCAGCACAAGACCTACAAATGGTATGGAAGCCCACAACTTCTTGAACGTGAGCCAAAAGGCAAGAAAGGCTATGTTGGCAACGAGGAATACGGGGAACAATAATCCGAGGTTGGCAAGGAGTGGATGGTCAACGGGATTGAGGCGGTCGATGTATCCCACGGCAAGCATGGCAATGATGACGGCGATGTTGGCTCCGGCAATGATGCGGAGAGTGAAGTCCTTCATATATAAGTCGTTAGTTTTATTTTCGGCTGTTGTCAAACAGTCGTTGTTTCTCCTCGCGTGTCAGGCTGTCATAGCCCGAACGGCGTATCTTGTCGAGGATGCGGTCTACCTCTTCCTGCTCAGCCTTGCGGCGAGCATTGTAGTCCCAGTCGGACTCGCGTCTAGTCTGTGTGCTGTCTGTGCGATGCTGATTGCCGAATGAGCCTGCCGAACGGTGGGTGCGGCGCTCCCACGACGAGCGCAGAGAGTCGAAGAACTGCTGACCACTGCGTCGATTGTAGCCTATGGAAGGGTGCTGGCGCCAGTAGCGTATGAGGAAGAATCCGAACACCATGCCACCAAGATGGGCAAGATGAGCCACGCCGTCGCCAGATGTAGAGAACGCCATGAACAGCTCGATGGCTGCATATATCACTACAAACCACTTGGCTTTGATGGGTACAGGTAGAGGGAAGATGAACAGGCGTTCCTCGGGATAGAGCATGCCGAAGGCGAGCAGGATGCCGTAGATGGCTCCAGACGCTCCTACGGTGGTCCAGAGATTGAGGAATGGCGCATTGGCTTTAGCCACGAGCATGGTCTGTGTGATGCTGAAGCCGTCAATCTGCTCAGCTGCGAGCATGTAGAACTGCACAAACTGAGCCAACTCCTGGAAAAGTCCGGCACCTACACCGCACACGAGATAGTAGAATAGGAACTTGCGCGGACCCCATGTGCGCTCCACGATGCAACCAAACATCCATAATGCGAACATATTGAAGAATATATGGCTCCATCCGCCATGGGCGAACATGTAGGTGAAGAGTTGATATATTTGGAAATCAGGGGCGAGAATGAAGTGCAGTCCAAGCAAGGAGTTGAGCTTCAGACCTATCGGTTCCAGCACCATAGTGGCAAGGAAGACGATAACATTGATGATAAGGAGGTTGCGTGTAACCGTCGGAATGTTTTGCATAAAATTATTTAGTGTGTATAAATGTTGTTTATGCAAAAGTACTAAAAAATCCCGTCATATAGCATAAAAAGGGGGGATGCAGCGCTTTTTTTCGGCATTTTATAAACTTTTTTCTCTTTTTTGTTTGATTTGTCAATGGAATAGTCTAAATTTGTGTTTTGAATGCGTTAACCACGTGATTTACACGCATTTTGAGGCGATTAATGCCGCTGCGAGAGCGAGAATAATAACAATAACAATTAAAAATACTTATAAGAATTATGAACAAGACAGAACTTATCGAGAAGATAGCAGTAGGTGCTGAGTTGGACAAGGCTAAGGCAAAGAAGGCTTTGGAGACAACTATCGAGGCAATCAAGAACGCACTTGTAGAGGGTGACAAGATTCAGCTCATCGGTTTTGGCACATTCAGCGTGAGCGAGCGTCCTGCTCGTGAGGGCATCAATCCTGCTACTAAGGAGAAGATCACCATCGCTGCAAAGAAGGTTGCCAAGTTCAAGCCAGGTGCAGAGTTGGCTGACGCTATCAAGTAAGGGCTAACTGAAAAGTTGACGAGTCGACAAGTAGGCGAGTTGACAGGCTGATGGTCATCAGTTGGCTAAGGCTTTTAAAACAATAAAAACAAAATAGAGGGTGTGTCAAACCATAATTCGTTTTGAATTTGGGTTTGGCACACCCTCTTTTCAAAAAAAACGGCTTGTTTCTTGGCTGTTCGGTCTTTTTCTTTTATATTTGCATGTATTTGTAAGACCATGCATATTTTGTTACACCCTAAACGCTAATATTAACAAAAACAATATAAGATTATGTCATTCTCAGAACTTTGCAACAAAATTTTTAACAAGGCGATAGCCGACTATCACATCAAGGACGACATAGAGACTCCTATCAACAATCCTTATGAGCGTGACGAGATTGAGAACCGACTCTATCTCAAATGTTGGATAGACACCGTGCAGTGGCATTTTGAGGATATCATCCGCGACCCGCACATCAATCCTACAGAGGCTCTGTCGCTGAAGCGTCGCATTGACCGTTCGAACCAAGACCGCACAGACCTTGTAGAGCAGATTGACTCGTACTTCCGCCAGAAATACAGTGATGTGAACGTGCAGCCAGATGCACGTCTCAACACCGAGAGCCCAGCATGGGCTGTCGACCGTCTCTCTATACTTGCACTCAAGATTTATCACATGCGTGAGCAGGCTGAGCGCACTGACGCTACTGAAGAACATCGCCAGAAGTGTGCAGCCAAGCTACAAGTGCTCCTTGAGCAGCAGGTAGACCTGTCGCTCGCTATCGACCAGTTGCTCGACGATATACAGGCTGGACGTAAGTATATGAAGGTGTACCGTCAGATGAAGATGTACAACGACCCGTCAACCAACCCTGTACTCTACAAGAAATAAATGAAAACAGACCATCTCCTGATAATGCGCTTCTCGGCTCTCGGCGACGTGGCGATGCTCGTGCCGGTGGTCAGCTCGCTCGCGAGTCAGTATCCCGACCTGCGCATCACTGTGCTGAGCCGTCCTTTTGCGCGTCCGTTTTTTGACGGACTCGCCCCAAACGTGGGCTTCATGGAGGCGGACATCAAAGGCGAATACCGCGGCGTAAAGGGCTTGAATGCCCTTTACCGGCGGCTAGTTGCTAAGAATTTTACGGCTATTGCCGACATGCACAACATTCTGCGCTCGTCGTATCTGCGCATGCGTTTCAACCTGGGACACTATCGTGTAGAACATATTGACAAACATCGACATGAGAGAAGCCTGCTTGTGGCGCAGAAAGGTAGACAACTGAAACAGATACCAACATCGTTCGAGAACTATGCCGACGTGCTGAGCCGTTTGGGTTATCCTATACGGATGGAGTTTAGTTCGGTGTTTGGGCCGCAAGGGGGCAACCTAAGGCTCATCTCGGAAAGTGTGGGTGAGAAGAAGATGTTCCAACAGTGGATAGGCATTGCTCCATTCGCTGCACACAAGGGCAAGATTTATCCCACAGAGAGCATGGAGCAAGTGGTTGCCGAATTGATACGCCGCCACCCATCATGCCGCATATTCCTATTTGGAGGCGGCGAGAAGGAGTTTGCCGTATTCAACGAATGGTGTGCACGTTATAAGAATTGCATCAACGTGTCGGCTGTGCTCGGCTCGTTGCAGCAAGAAATGGTGGTGATGAGCCACCTCGATGTAATGGTGTCTATGGACAGTGCCAACATGCACCTTGCGTCCATCTGCGGAACGCCAGTGGTGAGTGTGTGGGGAGCTACGCATCCCTACGCTGGGTTCCTCGGTTGGAACCAGCGCGAGGAGGATGTCGTACAGGCAGACATGCCGTGTCGCCCGTGCTCGATATACGGCAACAAGCCGTGTATGAGGGGCGACTATGCATGTATGACAGCAGTCACTCCAAACAGCATTGCCGACCATGTGGAGCGTGTGCTGTGCCGTCCTAAGCCTACTGACGATTTATAGTCTTGAGATATTCCTCTGCTACGGTGCAAAGTTCGTCATACCATTCTTGACCGAAACGACGCACAAGCGGACCCTCAAGAAATTTGTATACTGGCAGACCTAACTCGCGACCCTTCTGCACGGCGTCGCGGCACACGTCCCACCTATTATAATTAAGGGCGATGGTGCCGTCCTTGAATGTTTTGACGCGAATGGGGTAGAGGGCGCACGAGATAGGTTTGACGAATGATGTTTTGCCCTGACGGTAGGCTCGCTCAAGGGCGCAGAGGCAACAACCGTTCTCGTAGCATGTGAACACACAGTCTTTGCCGCCGACGATGCTTGTCACGAGGTCGCCGTCGCGGTCGGTGTAGGCTACGCCCTGGCGGTCGACAACAGCCTGCGCCGAGGCTGACATGTCGCTCCATACGGTGTCGAGCGCATCTTCTATTCCGGCTATCTCTTCGATTGTAACGGGAGCGCCGGCATCGCCCTCGACACAACAGATGCCCTTGCACTTGTCAAGGTCGCAGCAGAACTGCTCAGTGATGATGTCACTGGCTACCAGGATATTGGAAATTTCTAATATCATATTGTGTTTATTTCATTATTTATTAATACTCTTGTCACCACTCTATAGGCTCCTCGCCATGCTCTTGCAGATAGGCGTTGCAGCGTGAGAAGTGATGATTGCCAAACCATCCACCACGGTTGGCAGACAGTGGTGAGGGATGTACCGACTCAAGGATGAGGTGGCGCGAACGGTCGATGAGCGATGCCTTGGAGCGTGCATAGCCACCCCAGAGGATGAACACGATGTGGTCGCGCTGTGCAGAAATGGCGCGAATGGCGGCATCGGTGAATGTTTCCCACCCCTGTCGCTGGTGTGAGGCAGCCTGATGGGCACGTACAGTGAGTGTGGCGTTGAGCAGCAACACACCCTGACGAGCCCAGCGCGAGAGGTCGCCCGATGAGGGAATGGGAGTGCCGAGGTCGAGCTGTATCTCCTTGAAGATGTTTTGAAGCGACGGTGGGAATGGCACGCCGTCGGCAACAGAGAAGCTCAGACCCAAAGCCTGACCCGGTTCGTGGTAGGGGTCTTGTCCGATGATGACCACCTTCACCTTGTCAAAAGGACATAGGTTGAAGGCATTGAAGATGAGTTTGCCAGGAGGATAGCATGTCTGTGTGGCATATTCGTGGCGTACAAAGTCGCATAGCCGGGCAAAGTAGGGCTGTTCGAACTCCTGCTGCAAGTGCTCGTGCCACGAAGGTTCTATCTTTACGTTCATGTGACAGATGTTTAGTGTCTTAAATTATGGTTGCAATCAACAAGACGGGCATTAACGACTATATTTAAAAGGAGGTCGTTAATGCCCGTTGATTGTTAGTTTATTATCTGTGAATATAAATTCTGTGGATTCCAGCGTTCGGCGATTAGTCGCCGAATGCCGCAGCCTCTGCTGCTGCTATGATGTCCTCGCGACTCTGTTTGCGTGCAGAGATATGACTGAGGTCGAACTCTGAGTCGTCAAGATTGAGCGACGCAGTGGTTTCATCAGTCACAGTGTTGTCGCTGTTGTCAGTGTTGTCCTTACTATTGTTGGCATCAGTCTCGGCACGATACATTGGCGAGCGACGGTTGCGCTTCGACTTGTTGCTGCGGTTGAGAGCCTCGACCGCGGCCTCGGCGTTTGCCTCCACCTCAGGACTGAGGATGATGAAGTCGTCGGCAGTCTGTTCTGTAGAAGGCACGTTTTCTACTGGTTCTTCCTCCATCTTAGTGCGGTTGGTCTTGGCTGCAAACACCAAGTCGATGAACTGCGGTTCGCGGCGCAGTTTCTCCAGTGTTAGTTTGGAAGCTAACTGTTGGCTCTCCTTCTTGCTGTAGCCAGTACCTGAACATCCCTCCAAGCCCTCAAGCATCACCTGATATTTGAATATTGGTGAGCCTGTCTTGTCCTTTTCCTGCATCAAGACGCGGAAGTCTATGCGCACACGATTCTTCTGGCTCCATTCGATGAGCTTGCTCTTGAAGTTGACTTCCTTGTAAGCAACCTTATCGATGTTTATCATTTGTGCCAGTATGCGCTTGCGCATGAACTCCATGCATGCGTCGTAGCCACGATCCAAGTAGATGGCTCCGACAAGAGCCTCGAAAGCATTGCCTCCCATATAGGAATTGTGCGACGAGGAGCGTCCGCTGGAGAGGATAAGTTGGTTGATGCCCATTTCCTGGGCGAGTCGGTTGAGAGTGTCACGCTGCACGAGTTTGGAGCGTGTGTTGGTGAGGAATCCCTCACGCTTGCCGGGGAAGTGGCGGTAGACAATGTCGCCCACAGTGGCGTCGAGAATGGCGTCGCCCAAGAATTCAAGTCGTTCGTTGTTGACTGGGCGTCCCTTGGCATTGCGCTTGTACATGCTCTTGTGCATCAGTGCGAGCTTGTAGAAGCTGATGTCGTGAGGATAGAAACCGATTATTTTACGTAAAGACAAATAAAGCTCCTTGTCCTTGCGGAAAGGGAGCTTCATTCTGTCGATGAGATTACTCAGCATATTTCTTGAATATTACACATGCATTGTGACCGCCGAAGCCGAATGTGTTGCTCAGAGCAGCACGAACCTCACGATGCTGCGCCTTGTTGAAGGTGTAGTTGAGGTTGTAGTCGATTTCTGGATCCTGGTCGTCTTCTGCGTGGTTGATAGTAGGCGGAACGATGTCGTTCTTCACTGCAAGCACCGAAGCAAGAGCCTCTACAGCGCCAGCTGCACCGAGCAGGTGACCAGTCATTGACTTTGTAGAGCTGATGTTGAGCTTGTAGGCAGCCTCGCCGAACACCTGCTTGATGGCCTTAGCCTCAGAGATGTCGCCCACGTGGGTAGATGTGCCGTGTACGTTGATATAGTCGATGTCCTCAGGCTTCAGACCTGCGTCTTCGAGAGCGTTCTCCATTACGAGGCGAGCGCCGAGACCCTCTGGGTGAGAAGCTGTGATGTGGTGAGCGTCAGCAGACATGCCTTCGCCAACCATCTCTGCGTAGATTTTAGCTCCGCGTGCCTTGGCATGCTCAAGCTCCTCAAGGATGAGGCAGCCTGCGCCCTCGCCCATGATGAATCCATCGCGTGAAGCGCTGAACGGACGTGAAGCGTGCTCAGGGTCGTCGTTGCGTGTAGAGAGAGCGTGCATAGCGTTGAAGCCGCCCACGCCGCCAGGAGTGATAGCTGCCTCTGCACCGCCACTTACGATGATATTTGCTTTGCCGAGACGAATAAGGTTGAAAGCGTCAGCAAGAGCGTTGGTTGAAGACGCACAAGCTGATGTTGTGGTATAGTTAGGACCGTGGAATCCGTACTGGATTGAAATAAGGCCTGATGCGATGTCGGCAATCATCTTCGGGATGAAGAAAGGATTGAACTTAGGACCGTTCTCCTGATGCTGTGCATAATAGCCCACTTCTTCCTCGAAAGTCTTAATACCGCCGATACCTACACCAAAGATAACGCCAATGCGATTCTTGTCCTCTGCTTCGAGATCCATACCAGAATCTTGTACTGCCTGCATAGCTGAAATCATAGCCAACTGTGCATAGCGGTCCATCTTGCGTGCTTCCTTGCGGTCGATATAGTCGTTGACCTTAAGGTTCTTTACCTCGCAAGCGAACTGAGTCTTAAATTTTGAAGCGTCAAATTGTGTGATAGGTGCTGCGCCGCTAACTCCGGCGACAAGGTTGTTCCAGGTTTCCTCAGGGTTGTTGCCCAACGGGGTAACGGCTCCAAGACCTGTAACTACTACTCTTTTTAATTCCATTTAAATAAAAATTCAGTTCATGGTTAAAAAATGGTTTATGGTTTATGTGGCACAAGTGGATTAATTACAAAGAAATGCTTGTTGCCATCATGCGCACCATAAACTATAAACCATAAACCTTATTTATTTTGCGTTCTCCTCGATGTAAGCGATAGCATCGCCAACAGTGCCGATCTTCTCAGCCTTGTCATCAGGGATAGAAATGCCAAACTCCTTCTCGAACTCCATGATGAGCTCTACAGTGTCGAGAGAGTCAGCACCGAGGTCGTTTGTGAAGCTTGCTTCTGGCTTAACGTCTGCTTCGTCTACACCGAGTTTGTCAACGATGATTGCCTTTACTTTTGATTCGATTTCTGACATAATTTTCTAATTTTAAAATGTTTATAATATTTGTTTCGCTTTTAAAAACCGTCTGCAAAGGAACAAATTTTTATTTATATGGGCAAATAATTTAGTACAAAAAGCCATCCTGTGTGCACAAACACCCTATAGATGTGCATTTTTTTGAAGGTTTTTTGAATTTTTTTGTCAAAACTATTGACATCGCATGCGCTATGTTATACCTTTGCAACCGTAATCAGAAACCCATGGAAACTGATACAAAACCTAAGGAAAAGATGCATCTAATCAGTATTTAACCATTAAAAACACACTAAAATTATGGCAGTAAATTACAAAGTTTATCAGAGCAAGCGTAACGACGACACTAAGGGTAAGTTCTATGCAAAGGTGGCTCACAACGAGACGGTCAACATCAAGAAAATTGCACAAATAATGCAGGCAAACTGTACCGTCAAGTATTCGGACATCCTCGCTGTGCTAACCGAGCTTTCGGAGGTGATGAAGGACGAGATTCAGCGTGGCAACAAGGTGAAGATTGACGGACTGGGCACCTTCAAGGTGGGCATCTCAACCCGTGCGGCAGATTCTGCCAAGGAGTTCACCGCAGCCAATATCACCAACACTCGTGTTCTATTCTTGCCCGAAGGAACGGTGGATGCCACTGGCAAGCGTGTGAAGTCGCTCCTCGCAGGTATGAAGGTGAAGGAGGCTGACAGCTACGAGAGCCTTAAGGACATAAAGGACACGCATGATGGAGAGTAGACTATTTATTTAATAAACAAAACTAACAAAACCTTAATTTAACCATGAGCAAATTTAATTCATCCGACTGGCGAGTAATTATAAAGGTAATCATAGCCATTGCTACAACCATTCTTGGTGCCATAGGCGCTGGAAAGGAGGACGAAAATGATAAGTAGTCAGAGCGAGACAGTGTTGATTGTGCTACAGATGTTTGACATCATACTTGTGATAGTGGTCATATTGATTGTTGTCAGCACTTCGACGAGAATTGTGATTAGTCTCTAAGCATATATTCTCACATACTATAACTTTCGATACATTATACATATTTAAATAAGGCTTGTATGCTTGGATTTATCCATCATTGGTTGAATGGGGATGAAATTCATGGCGTACAAGCCTTATTATGTGAAAAAAAAAATCTATTTTTGCATATTATTATAAAGTCTTTGCCTATCTGCATGCAAACCAAAAATAATAAGTATAAAATAATAACAGCAATATATATATATGGAGAAAAGATTATTGAGGCGGCTCGTTTGCCTCGTCATAACATTGTGTCTGTGTCTAGATGCGGGCGCAGTGCTTAAAGAGAAGAATCTTGAGTCGACGCTTTCTGTGTTGCGTGCCGAACTTGAGACCGCTTTTAGCGAGCAGCGACAGAACATGGCACGCTATACGGCGTACAATCAGGCTCAGCACAAACAGATGATTTCGCTCATGCAACGGAGCGACCAGATAGCCCTGATGCTCTATTCGCAGAAGCAAGACTTCACGTTTGATATGACTTATGCCTGTCATGAAGCTACAGAGATGTACCGAGAGTTTAGTCAGCGACGTGTGCCTTACGACCGTATTATGAAGCGTATGGATGCCGAGATAGAGCGCTATCAGTATCTTATGGAGACGCTGTCAAACATACCACCCTCGCTTAGCATGCAGAAGGAGGCAAAGGAGGGAAAGCAACCAAAGTTTGTGCTTGACAAGAATGGCAAACAGCGACAGCTGCCCTTCATGCTCGACGCAGCAGGGCGAGCCGACCGCAAAGCATGTCTTGACTATGCCACAGCCTTGTGTCGCAATCTCACCAATATGCGTGCCTCGGTGGTGAAGGACAACGAGCACTACAAGCGCATGGCAAACAAGCTGAAGAAGGTGAACGACTATGCCTTACATCGCTATTATGACATACAGCATAACATCTTCATAAACGGCGACCAGAATTATCTGGAGGTGATAGCCTCAATGCCTATGTCGTATCACAACGCCAAGGCTGATGTCAACGAGAAGTATAACACCGAGAAGGTGAAGACTGCTGATGGCAGAGAGCGTCAGGTGTATTCGCAATGGCGTGGTCCGATAGTGGTAGGATTATCTGTATTTGTGCTCTTCTACATCATGGTGGCAGCCCTGTTGAGCAATGTGCTTGTGCGCTGGCTTGTGCCAAAGCGATTCCGCACAGAGAACTTCATGAAGAAGAAAGTGTGCCTAATACTCTTCGTGGCAATGTTCATCTTCGCCGTATCGATAATGGTGGCACGCACGTTCATGTATCACAACTTCTTCCTCATGGCGTCAAAACTGCTCATAGAGTATGCGTGGCTGTTGTGTGCCATATTCTTCTCGCTGCTTGTGCGACTGACGGGCGACCAGATAAAGAGTGGATTCCGCATTTACACACCAGTGATGCTCATGTCGTTCATCGTCATCTCGTTCCGTATAATGTTCATCCCCAACAATCTGGTGACACTTATCTTCCCGCCGATACTGCTTGTGTTCACCTTGTGGCAGTGGAATGTCATTAGACGACACAACAACAACATACCGCGTTCGGACATCTTCTACACATGGATTTCGCTGTTGCTCATGGCATTTTCTACTGTTTCTGCCCTCTATGGCTATGTGCTATTGTCGGTGCAGGTGCTTATATGGTGGATGTTCCAGCTCAGTTGCATACAGACAATCACTTGTGTATACGACTTCCTCGAAGTATATGAACGCCGTTGGTTGTCGCACAGAATACATTCTGAGAAGGAAGTGGAGAAGGCAAAGCGCGGTTCACTGCTGAGCGTAATCACCGTAAGCCATGACAAGCACATCAATGTGACATGGTTCTACGACATGATTTATATGGCAATAGTGCCTGTATTGAGTGTGTTCTCGGTGATATTGTCTATCTGGTGGGCTGCCGATGTGTTCGACTTGACAGACACGGTGTGGCGTATATTCCAGTTCAACTTCCTCAATGTGCAGGGAGTGGTGCAGCTGTCTATAGAGAAACTTGTCATGGTGATGTCGCAGTTCTTTGTGTTCCGCTATCTGAACTATCTCATCAAGTCGCTCTACCATAAGTATCATAAGTCGAGAATTGTTGTCAATGGCAAACCCAACTTCACTCTTGCCAACAACATCATTGCTATCTGCTGCTGGGGACTATACGCCATCATCTCGGTGAAGATGCTGAAGATTCCGTCAACAGCAGTTTCTGTCATATCGGCTGGTTTGGCTACTGGTGTCGGCTTCGCCATGAAGGACTTGCTTGAGAACTTCTTCTACGGTATATCGCTTATGACAGGACGTGTGAGAGTGGGCGACTTTATAGAGTGTGATGGCATTAGAGGCAAGGTGGACAGCATCACCTATCAGAGTACGCAGGTGCTAACGGCTGATGGTTGCGTGATAGCTTTCTTGAATAGTTCGCTATTCAGCAAGAATTTCAAGAACATCACTAAGAACCATTCATACGAGTTGGTGAAGGTGCCTGTGGGCATAGCCTACGGTTCAAATGTCGGCGAAGTACGGCAGATGCTCATCGTTGCTGTCAAGTCGCAGGCAACCAAGACTGCTGACGGACGAGATATCATAGACACAAGTAAGCCCATCAATGTGGTGTTTGACGAGTTTGGTGACAACTCCGTTAATCTCTTTGTCACCTACTGGGTGCTTGTAGAGGAGAAGTTCGGCAAGACGGGTGATGTAAAGGAGGCAATCTACAACACGCTCAACGAGCATCACATAGAGATACCGTTCCCGCAACGCGACCTGCATATAATAAGTATGCCAAACTCAGCTCCAGACTTGTCGTAAAATAGGCTGTAATTTAATCAACAATAATATTATGAATCAATCCGAAGATATGAAATCTCTTTCCAATGTGGAAGAGACAGCAGTCAAAAGCGGTGTGCCAGTGCGGCTTGCTGTAATTATTCCTTGTTATAATGAGGAGGAGGTGCTGGCATGGTCGATGGGCAAGTTGCAGACAATGCTCTCAAGACTGAAGTTAGAGACAGGTGTAGAAGGTAGGCTTGTGCTTGTCGACGATGGCAGTCGCGACCAGACTTGGACCCTTATAGAGCAGTTTGTCAATGTGCATGCTAATGTAACGGGCATCAAACTGTCGCACAATGAGGGACATCAAGGTGCTCTTTGGGCTGGATTACAGGAGTGTGTAGACTCGTTTGACGCTCTGGTGTCGATAGATGCCGACCTTCAGGACGACGAAAACGCCATCATTGATATGGCACGTCAATTTCTCAAAGGCAAGGATATAGTATATGGTGTGCGCAAGGAGCGCCGTACAGACACATGGTTCAAGCGTGTGTCGGCACAGGGTTTCTATCGACTTATGCAGACAGCCGACCCCGAGATAATATACAATCATGCCGACTTCCGCCTAATGAGTGCGCGTACAGTGCATGCATTGATGGAATATCCTGAGCGTAACATGTTCTTACGTGGTATGGTGCGTCAGTTGGGTTTCCCCGAGGGGTATGTCTACTACGACCGCACGGCACGCACAGCAGGCGAGTCGAAGTATCCGCTTAAGAAGATGTTGGCATTCTCCATCGACGGCATCACGTCGTTTTCGACAGCTCCGTTGAAGTTCATCACCTTCGCAGGACTCACCATGACACTCATCTCGCTGCTCATCATCCTATACGGACTCTATGAACACTTCATGGGACACACCATTGTGGGATGGACATCGCTTATGGTGTCAATGTGGTTTATCGGTGGTGTGATAACTACGGGTGTTGGCATCACTGGTACATATATCGGAAAGATATACACTGAGGTGAAACGACGTCCAAGATATTTTGTGGAGAAGAAAGTGGGAGAAAAATAAAGTAATCTATTCAGAAAGTACAACAACGTCAACTACAAATCAACAACTTTTAGAGTATTAAAGATGTTGATTTGTAGTTGACGTTGTTGTACTTTTATTATTTATTCAGCAAAACTGAATGCTCTGTCATAGTCGATGCTATTGCCCAATCGTCCGTTGATGAGGCAAACGAGTTCGACAGTGGCACGGAACGACAGGCGACCGTCTGACTTGCGGAATATGTCTTGATTGAAGACATAGCGCAAGCCTTCCTTGCGCACACCAAGCTTTGATACAAAGATATCATCGCTGCGCAGAGGTGTCTTGTATTGCAGATTCATACGTGCAACGACTGGGTCGATGCCCTGCTCATGCAGTTTGGCGAAGCTGACACCAAGCGAGGTGAGGTAGAGATGGCGTGTATGTTCGGTATAGTGTAGATAGTTGGCATTGTTGACAATGCCTTGGATGTCGCATTCGTAGTCGCGAACTTCCATTTCTGTTTCAAAGACGTATTGTGGTTGCATGTGATAATTGATGTTTATAAGTAAAAGATTCCTTCGGGACCTTCGTTGCACAACAAGTCGAGCACCGACATGTTGGGCTGAAAACCGTGTCGTAAGGCGTATACCTGGTAATAGGGACGTGGCTCAAACGAGGGGTCGGGTAGGGGATGTTTTGGGCGTATTGCGTCGCGGAAGTCGTCAGCTTGTATTGCCTCTGCATCGATATAGGTGTCGGAGAATTGAATGGATGGGCGCACATCAAGCAGTGAGCACAGTGTCTCCGTAATCTCCATGTTGAAGTCGAAAAGAAACTCCCATTTACGTTCAAAGAACGGATGTAGGTCGTCGGCATAATAGTCGAAGAAAGGACTTTCGCCATAAGCCGACACAATAGCGTTCCAATGCAGGTGTCGCCATTCGCCGTGGTCGCTGATGCGTATGTCGCGCATCGGACACTTGGCTCCATCAAAGCGTTCTATAGGCACCGTCAGAGCCTGTATGCCATTGGCAGTGGCAATGACACAGCGGTTGCGATAGGTCTGTTTACAGAAGTTATCGTTGCGTTCGACGTATACCTTGTTATATCTATGCAACTTCTGCATCCATTGCACGGGCGGAAAATAAGCCGACGACAACACTGCTGTTGTTGCAACGTTCTGTTCGTTTTCTGTGGTAAGCATGCTGTTAGTTGTTGTAAGTTCAGACATTGTTGATTAGTGACATAATATATATATGAAACGCCCTGTAAAAACAAAAGCGTTCTGATTCATTACTTTTGTTCTTACAGGGCGTATATCTTGCTACTGCTTTTTTTCCTTCCGCTTTATTATAGCATATATCACCGAATGATACATCACCGATGCTGCTAAGTTCAATAATACGAAGTATAGCACCAGCCAATAGCCCTCTTGGTTTCCAAGTTTATAGCCTATGAGCCAAAACAAGATTTGTGACACTGTAAGCAGTGCAAAATACAGGAAGAAGACCAGTTTCCTGTGCTTATCTTCATATTTTGAGTTTTTCGAGAGAATCTTGCCTATCATAAAGACGAAGTGTTAAGAAGTGATTATTTACTTGATATCGTCCACAAAGCGGAACAGACGGTTCCATCTGATGCCCGAGAATCCCATGTGGTCGGGGTCGTGGCTCCACCAAATGAATATCGGTTTGCCCACAATGTGGTCTTCAGGCACAAATCCCCAATAGCGTGAGTCGAGCGAATTGTGGCGATTGTCGCCCATCATCCAGTAGTAGTCCATCTTGAATGTGTACTCAGATGTCTGCTTGCCGTTGATGTATATCTTTCCTCCACTTACCTTCAAGTCGTTGCCCTCATACACTTTGATAGGACGTTCGTATATAGCGATGTTGTCCATTGTGAGCTTCAAGGTAGCTCCCTTCTTAGGAATCCACACTGGACCATAGTTGTCGCGTGTCCATCCCGTGTTGCCGTTGAGTGGATAGATGTCCCATGTAGTAGGGTCGTTGACGAAAGTCACACTCTCAACGAGGTCTTTTCTTGCACGCAGTGCCTTGACCGAAGCGTTGGTGAGAGGCAGATAGCCCTGCTGGTTGAGCGAGATGAGGTCTTCTTGCGAGATGCCCAACTCATCGATAAGGTCGATAGGCAACTGTCCGCGCAGCTTCACATTGTAGCAATACTGTACGTTGTCCGGTTCCTTGTTAGCCTTACCATCGGTGTAGATGACGTGGTTCTTAATTTGAAGAGTTTGTCCAGGTACACCCACACAGCGCTTCACATAGTTCTCGCGACGGTCAACTGGGCGTGTTGTCACCTCTCCGTATGTCATCTGGTTATCATTGATAATCTTGCGTCCGTCGGCATATAGCTGTGCGTAAAAGTCGTAGCGTGCTTGTGGCTCCATCTCGGAGATATTAGGCAGATAGCCTCCGTGCTTCTCGGCATAGGCTCCTTCAGCAAGTCCGTAAGCTAACTGATAGAAGTCGCGTGCTTGATATTCGGGTGCTGAACAGAGAGTGTCGCCAGCAGGATAGTTGAATACCACGATGTCATTCTGCTGTACATTGCCGAGACCTTTGGCGCGTTCGTACTTCCACTGAGGCCACTCGATGTACGAACGGCAGTCGAACACTGGCATTGTGTGCTGTGTCAGCGGCAATGTGAGAGGGGTCTGAGGCTTGCGCGGACCATAGCTCACCTTCGACACGAAGAGATAGTCGCCCGTCAGAAGTGACTTTTCGAGTGATGATGATGGAATTACATAGTTCTGGAAGAAGAACAGATTGATGAAGTATACAGCCACGAGAGCGAATACGAGAGCATCCACCCACGACATGATGAATCGTGTAGGATTCTCAGTTTCTCGCCACCACTGCCACTTTATCTTCTTGGTGATGTACACGTCGAAGATGAATGGCACGACGATGAGCCCCCAAATACTCTTCACCCAGTAGAGGAAGAGCAGGTAGAGCACCGTGACTATGGCAAATTTTGTCCACTGAACCGCTGGGTTTAGGGCTTTCTTTTTATTGTCAATCATTTTTTTCTTTTATTATTTATAGGCTTTTTATATGGGATAGAGTGAATAGATAAAATCCTTTTACTCTCCTTTAGAACTTGAAGAGGTCGCTTGTTGTGAGCAATCCCTGGTGGTCCTTAGTGTATTCGGCAGCGAGCACAGCACCGAGTGCGAAACCCTTGCGTGAGTGAGCATCGTGTGTGATAGTGATGCAGTCGGCATCTGAGTCGTAGATGACGCTGTGTATGCCCGGCACCTCGTCGCGACGGATGCTCTCTATAGCAAGTTGTTCGGGAGCCACGTTGTTGGTACCTTCTACAGTGCCGTCGGCAAGATGCTGCTCGCCCTTCACCCATTCGTTCTTACGGTCGATGTCATTGAGTATTTCTTCGGCAAGTGTAATGGCAGTTCCCGACGGAGCGTCGAGTTTGTGTATATGGTGTGTCTCCTCCATGCGCACGTCATACTGCGGGAATTGGTTCATTATGCGTGCCAAGTATCTGTTGACAGCAGAGAAGATAGCCACACCAATGGAGAAGTTTGAGGCCCAGAACAGTGTCTTGCCCTCCTCTGTACACATGCGACGCACGTCGTCACCATGATCTTTCATCCATCCTGTCGAACCGCTTACCACCTTTACTCCAGCCTTGAATGCACGCATATAGTTGCCGTATGCAGCAGTGGGCGATGTGAACTCTATAGCCACGTCGGCAGAAGCAAACTCCGGAGAGTCGAAGTCCTGCTGGTTGTTGATGTCAATGATACTCACGATGTTGTGGCCACGCTCCTTGCAGATAGACTCAATCATCTTGCCCATCTTGCCGTAGCCGATAAGTGCTATATTCATTATTGTATTATTTTAATGTCTTGTTTATTCGCTATTAACCTTACTTTTTATTTTGTTGCAAAGTTACAGAAAAAGCGCGGTTTTCTTACAAATGCCTATTTTTTATAGGCATTTTTAATACAGCGTGAGCGATTTTAATACAGCGAGAGCAGATTTAGCTACGTCTGTATTCGGATGGCGACATGCCTACGTGTTCCTTGAAATATTTTCCGAGGAACGACTGATTTGAGAAATTCAGCTCTTGTGCTATTTCCTTAATGCTCTTCTGCGTGTTGCGCAGCAGCATGCGCAGTTCCATCGTCACGTATGAGTCTATCCAATCGTTTGGTGTGCGCTTTGACACCGTTTTCACCGTCTCCGACAGATACTTTGGCGAAATGCACAACTGTTCGGAATACCATCCCACACGTCGCTCATTTCGGAAGTTTTTCTCCACAAGCAGCAAGAATTGGGTGAATATTTCCTCTGCTCGTGTATTGCATCCATTGTTCTGCGACTGCATAGAATATATGACGTTGCACATCTCGTATATCATGGCAAGGAACAGCGACTGTATCATCTTTCGCTTGAAGTGGTTGTCTTTGTCGTCAATCTTCGCCTTCATTCTGAAGAAGATGTCGTGTATGAAGTCGGCTTTCTCTTGTGGAATGCGGAACACGGGGTGGTTGCGTGCAAATAGAAAGAGTGCCGACAGTTCGTGCACACTCTTCACTGTCTCTTTGAAGAAGTCGTAGTTGATAATGATGCCTATGCCTCGGCAGTCGGGCGACATAGTGCAGTCGTATGTCACTCGTCCTCGGTTGATGATAATCAGGTCACCTGATTCCACTACATGTTCCACCGAGTCGACAAAGTAGTGTGCCGACCCCTTCAGACACAAGGCAAGAAAGAGGCTTTCCATGCGTCTTGGTTCTTTAGGCAGAGGCATTTTGGCTATCTCGTCAAGTAGCAGAATATCGCCATCTATGTGGCTTCCGTCGCACATACGTGCAGCTTGCTCTACGGTGACAGCCTTGAATTCGGGTAAACTCATTTGTTGTTGTTTTGTATTCGTTGCGCGTTTGTCTGCGCAACATTTTTCTGTTTTGTTATGCCTTTTATGGGTGCATAGCTAGCGCCTTGTTCTCGGCAGCTTCCATTATTTCGCGTTCTCCAGGTCCCTTGTCGTTGATGCCACAGAGGTGGAGGATGCCGTGTATGATGACACGTCTCAACTCGTCGTCATATTCCTTGCCGAATTTCTCGGCGTTGGTGCGCACGGTGTCGAGCGAGATTACGATGTCTCCGCTGACGATGCCCGGCTCGTCATAGTCGAACGTAATCACGTCCGTGTAGTAGTCGTGTCCGAGATACTCGTTGTTCACTTCGAGAATCTTCTCGTCGTCGACGAACATGTATCCCACTTCGCCCACCTTGTATCCGTATGTAGCTGCAACGGCGCGTATCCATGCCGTTGTCTCACGCTTCTTTATCTTTGGCATTTTCACGCCTTCTACATTGTATGTTATCATAATGCTTGGAATATTTTATGTTCAATGTTTAATGTTGTGGTTTTGGCAAGAACATGCTACAGTCGCGTCCGAAGTGTGTCAGCTCTCTCACTACTGACGACGAGATGCAGTCCATGCCCGGTTCGGCGTATAGCAGTACGGTTTCCACACCTGTCAACCGACGGTTGATGTCTGCCTGATCGCGCTCAAACTCGAAATCCTTCACCGAGCGCACTCCCTTGACAATGAAGTTAGCCCCCATGCGTCGTGCGAAGTCCACTGTTAGGTCGCTATATTGCTCTACGTCAATGCGCTCGTCGTCGGCATATATAGCCTTGATGGCAGCCACGCGCTCTTCGGCAGACAGCATATATCGCTTGCTTTCGTTCACCCCCACACCGATGATGAGGCGGTCGAACAGAGCCACAGCTCGTCTCACTACAGAGTCGTGTCCGATAGTGAACGGATCGAACGAGCCGACGAAAATGCCTATTCTCTGCTTTATTGTTGATGTCATTTGCGTTTATTGTATAATAATATGTAGATATCTGTATGCAAAAGTAATATTTTTATTTGATTTTGCAAAAAAAGCAGTACCTTTGCATTCAAATTCAGGATTTATATTTTTACGCGTAAGCTGTATTAATGTCTTCAATCAAGTTTCTTATATCCAATATAGGTTCTGCTTGCATGGCTGGGGAAGACAATGAATGACAGCGACAATGGAGAGTAGAATCCCATTTTATTATTTTAGAAACAACTTTTTTACATTGAAGACATTTGAAGAATTGGGCGTAAGCGAGGACATTCGCCGCGCCATTGAAGAACTGGGCTTCGAGCATCCTATGCCAGTCCAGGAAGAAGTTATCCCTTATCTGCTCGGCAACGGCAATGACGTCATTGCTCTCGCTCAGACCGGAACGGGCAAGACAGCCGCCTTCGGCATTCCACTCTTGCAGCGCACCGACCCCACCGACCGCACCACACAGGCCATTGTCATTTCGCCAACACGTGAGCTTTGTCTACAGATAGCCGACGACTTGAAGTCGTTTGCCAAGTATATCAAGGGCATCAATATTGTCGCTGTATACGGTGGCACATCCATCATTGAACAGATTCACGCCCTCAAGCGTGGTGCACAGATAATTGTAGCCACACCAGGTCGTCTCATCGACCTCATGCACCGCGGTGCCGCCAAGGTTTCTGAGGTGAAGAACGTGGTGCTCGACGAGGCTGACGAGATGCTCAATATGGGTTTCTCCGACAGCATCAACGAGATATTTGAGGGAGTTCCAACCGACCGCAACACGCTGCTCTTCTCTGCCACTATGAGCAAGGAGATAGAGCGCATCGCCAAGGGCTATCTGCACGACCATAAGGAGATTGTCGTAGGTTCGCGCAACGAGGGTGCCGAGAGCGTCAACCACATTTATTATATGGTCAACGCCAAGGACAAGTATCACGCCCTGAAGCGCATTGTCGACTTCTATCCACGCATCTACGGCATCGTGTTCTGCCGCACCAAAGCTGAGACACAGGAAGTGGCAGACAAACTCATACGCGATGGTTACAATGCCGAGCCACTGCATGGCGACCTCTCGCAGCAGCAGCGCGACATCACCATGCAGAAGTTCCGTCAGCACATCACCCAGTTGCTTGTTGCTACCGACGTGGCAGCACGTGGTCTTGATGTCGACGACCTCTCGCATGTCATCAACTATGGCATGCCAGGCGACGTAGAGAGCTACACTCACCGTTCGGGCAGAACAGGTCGTGCAGGCAAGAAGGGTACGTCAATCAGCATCATACATACTAAGGAGCGCGGACGTGTACGCGATATAGAGAAGATTATCGGCAAGCAATTTGTCGACGGCACTCTGCCTACACCGCAAGAGATATGCTCTAAGCAGCTCTTCAAGGCTATTGACGAGATAGAGAAGGTGGATGTCGACGAGGATCAGATTGCTCCGTTTATGGAGGACATCAACCGCCACTTCGAATATTTTGACAAGGAGGATATCTTGAAGAAGATAGTGTCTCTGGAGTTCGGTAAGTTCCTCAAGTACTATGCCAATGCTCCAGAGATTGTCAAGCCGTCCACTTCGCGCGACCGCAAGGACCGTACTGATGGTAAGAAACGTGAAAAGCGTGCTCCCGAGGCAGGCTACCGCCGTCTCTTCATCAATCTTGGCAAGGACGACGGATTCTATCCTGGCGAGGTTATGCAGTTCCTCAACCGCAACGTGCATGGTCGTCAGGACGTTGGACACATCGACCTCTTAGCTCGCATAGCCTATATTGAGGTGCCCGAGAATGATGCCGAGAAGGTGATGCGTGCTCTCAACGGTGCTACCTATCGTGGACGCACCGTGCGCTGCAACGATGCCGACGACACATCTGCTGCATCTGACGGCAAGCGCACACGTCGCCAGTCTGACCGTCCGACCGATCGTCGCTCGCGCCGTGGTTCTGACGACGACTTCTCTCGCTACGAGAAGCGCTCAAAGCGTCGCAACGACGATGAGGGCAACAACCGTTCACAGCGCGGCAAGCGTGGTTCGGCTCGTTACGAGAGTGGTCGTCAGGACGACTGGCGTCAATTTATCGACAATCCTAATATACAACTTGTTGGCGAGGAGCCTGACTTCTCTGAGGAAGGATGGGCACGTCGCAAGCCACGCAAGAAGAAATAACAATTCTTTTCAGACACTATGGATATGGACAATCTCAAGCGGCGCTACATACGCTATCTCAAGCTAGAGCGCAACTTCAGCCCCAACACCATAGAGGCGTATGCACACGACCTCGACTATCTGCTACAGTTCTTCCGTGGTGAAGGACTGCAGATAGCCGACGTGCGTCTATGTCATTTGCAGACCTTCGCTGCCACTATACACGAGTTTGGTGTGTCGGCTCGCTCACAGGCGAGAATATTGAGTGGCGTGAGGTCGTTCTTCCGCTTCCTCGAACTCGATGGAGTCTTGGAGGACAATCCGTCCGAACTCCTTGAGTCGCCGTCCGTCGGCGAGCATCTGCCAGAGGTACTCACACTTGAAGAGATTGACCGCATGGAGGAAGCCATCGACCTTTCTAAATGGGAGGGACAGCGCAATCGTGCTATCATCGAGGTGCTTTTCTCCTGTGGACTGCGTGTGTCCGAACTCGTCAATCTGAAGTTTGGCGATATCTTCGCCACCGACAAGTATCTGCGCATACTCGGCAAGGGCGACAAAGAACGCCTTGTACCCATCTCCGACACCGCATTGCACGAGATAAAACTATGGTTATACGACCGCAATCTGATGAAGATAAAGCCTGGTGAGCAGGAATATGTATTCCTCAACCGTCGTGGTGCCCATCTCACACGCACCATGATTCTCATCATGATAAAGCGTGTGGCTGAGGAGGCTGGAATACAGAAGACAGTCTCTCCTCACACCCTCCGCCACTCTTTTGCCACAGCTTTGCTGCAAGGTGGTGCCAACTTGCGTGCCATACAGGACATGCTTGGTCATGAGAACATTAAGACTACACAGATATACACACATATCGACGTCACCACATTGCGCGATGAGATACTCAATCATCATCCACGCAACATGAAACGGGGTTGACAGAATGCCGCATAGGTATATCTGTCAGCCCCGTTATTTCGTTTTTTTATGTCATAAAAGCACTATTTTCACATGTTCTGAGAAAAAACATCAGTCATTATCTGCAAGTTAGAAAGAAATACACTACTTTTGCATACATGCTTAATGTGTGTTCTAAACATTCGCAAGCATTGTTCATGCAGACTTTACTACAAACATTAATTTATACATTCATGAGACTAAGAAATCTTTTAGTGGCAGCCTTCATGCTCCTTGCTGGGGTTGCCCAGGCACAGCAGATGCCGCCGATTCCCGTTGATCCCGACGTGCGCATCGGTAAGTTGGACAACGGCCTGACCTACTACATCCGCCACAACAACTGGCCGGAGAATCGAGCCGACTTCTACATTGCGCAGAAGGTGGGTGCCATTCAGGAGGAAGAGTCACAGCGTGGCTTGGCACACTTCCTTGAGCACATGTGCTTCAACGGTACCAAGCACTTCCCAGGCAATGCTGTCATCCGTTTCTGCGAGAGCATCGGCGTTCAGTTCGGTCGCGACCTCAACGCCTACACATCCATCGACCAGACTGTATACAACATCTCTAACGTGCCAACAACACGTCAGACAGCACTCGACTCATGTCTGCTCATCCTCAGTGACTGGGCTGGCAACCTCACTCTCGACCCTAAGGAGATTGACGAGGAGCGTGGTGTCATCCACGAGGAGTGGCGTCTGCGCACAAGTGCTTCGAGCCGTATGTTCGAACGCAATTTGCCAGCTCTCTATCCAGGCTCTAAGTATGGCGTACGCTATCCTATCGGTTTGATGTCGGTCATCGACAACTTCAAGTATAAGGAGCTCTCCGACTACTATCACAAGTGGTATCATCCTACAAATCAGGCTATTGTGGTTGTAGGTAATGTTGATGTCGACCACACCGAGGCTGAGATTAAGAAACTCTTCTCTGGTTATACCAATCCCCAGAACGCAGCTCCAGTTGTTGACGAGCTTGTGCCCGACAACGCCGAGCCTATTGTCATCATTGACAAGGACAAGGAGATGGAGGCTACAGAGATAGATTTTATGATCAAGCACGATGTCTATCCCGACTCGCTCAAGCACGATGTGAGCTATCTCATCTATGAGTATGCCAAGAATGCTGCTATGAGCATGCTCAACGACCGTCTGCGTGAGAAGGCTCTCGACGCCAACTGCCCATACGTTTCGGCAGGTGCAGGCGATGGACAGTATATCTTCGCTAAGACCAAGGATGCCTTCTCTGTAAGCGCATCACCAAAGGAGCTTGGCAAGGCTGTTGAGTCGCTCAAGGCTGTGTACACAGAGGCTCTGCGTGCTGCTAAGTTTGGCTTCACTGCTACTGAGTTCGCACGCTACAAGCAGGACTATCTCAGTTCGCTCGACAAGATGTACAGCAATAAGGACAAGCGTCCTAACTCTCAGCTCTATCGTGCACTTGTCGACAACTTCCTCGACAACGAGCCGATGCCGTCAATCGAGTTCACCTATCCTGTCATGAAGCAGATTGTGCCGATGATTCCTGTTGACGCTGTCAACGCCATGATGAAGGAGTTTGTGCCAGAGAACGACAGCAACCTCGTAGTGCTTGCTTTCTGCAACGAGGCAGAGGGCAATGTTTATCCGTCTAAGGAGCAGCTTCTCGGTGCTATCAAGGCAGCC
Organism: uncultured Prevotella sp.; assembly: GCA_934183355.1. Taxonomy (GTDB): domain Bacteria; phylum Bacteroidota; class Bacteroidia; order Bacteroidales; family Bacteroidaceae; genus Prevotella. The sequence continues at coordinate 9,234 of CAKPST010000002.1, read as the reverse complement.
CGCACATCTGAAATCACTGCCTATGTGGACAACGTTAAGGACGAGCCTCTCATGACTCAGATGCCTAAGGTTGGCACCATCAAGAAGGAAGTGAAGAACGACGTGCTCGGTTACACCACTCTCACCCTCTCTAACGGAGCCACTGTAGTGCTCAAGAAGACCGACTTCAAGAAGGATCAGGTGCTCCTCTCTGGCTCTGGTTTCGGTGGCACAACATTCTATGGTGCTAAGGACTTCGCCAATCTCCAGATGTTTGACAATGTTATCAATAGCAGCGGTCTCGGCAACTTCTCGGCTACAGAGCTTCAGAAGGCTCTCGCTGGCAAGATAGCCAATGTCAACATGTCTATTGGACAGACCAATACCAGCATTTCGGGTAGCTCTACTCCTAAGGATGTTGAGACAATGCTTCAGCTCGCTTATCTCTACTTCACTGCTATCAACAAGGACCAGAAGTCGTACGACAACCTCATCTCGCAGTACGAGGTGCAGCTCAAGAACCGTTCACTCAATCCTGAGATTGCTCTGAGCGACTCTATCACAGCGACTCTTTACGCTCACAACCCACGCGTTGAGCCAATGACCATCGACCGTCTGAAGGATGTAAGCTACGACCGCATCCTGCAGATTGCCAAGGATCGTACAGCCAACGCCAAGGCATGGACATTCTTCATCGTCGGCAACTATGACGAGGCTACAATCCGTCCTCTCATCTGCCAGTATCTCGGTGCTTTGCCAGTAGCTAAGGGCAAGGTTGTTAAGGGCAAGCGTGAGATTAATCCTGTAAGCGGTGAGGTGCAGAACATCTTCAAGCGCAAGCAGGAGACTCCTAAGTCGACAGCCTACATGATTTGGCACAACTCTACAATGCCATTCACTCTGAAGAACGCCATCTGTGCCGACATCGCAGGACAGGTGCTCTCAATGGAGTATCTCGACAAGATTCGCGAGAAGGAAAGCGCAGCCTACTCAGTGGGTGCACAGGGCGCAGCCGTTCTTTATGACGACAACTTCCACATCTTCCAGTTTGTTGGCTATTGTCCGATGAAACCTGAGAAGAAGGATATTGCCATCCGCATCATGAACGACGAGACCAAGACTCTTGAGACTGTATGCGACGCAGCTAAGTTCCAGAAGTGCAAGGAGTTTGTGCTCAAGCAGATAGGCGACCAGGTGAAGACCAACGACTATTGGATTAACACCATCTCCGAGAACGTTCTCCACGCTTTCAACAATCATTCTGACTATGTCAAGACTGTTGAGGCTCTGACACCGCAAGACATTTGCAACTTCATGAAGGAATTCAACAAGGCTGGCAATCATATCACTGTAATGATGCTGCCAGAGTAATTCTAATATCTTTTTCTCTAACTCCCCCTCTTTTGCATAAAGTGCGAAAGAGGGGGAGTTTTTTATTTATTCCATCTAAAACACCTAAAATACAAAACGACATAAAAACTCAAAAAATATTTACACTTTATTGTTGTAAGAATATTTTTTTTATATCTTTGCAACCGAAATACCGTGTTGTATATCTAATACACGATTAAAAACATTATTTATCACACAATTATTAAAGGAGAGAGAACATGACAAAGACTTTACACCTTCTCTTAGCCGTAATGGCAATTATGTTCTGTGCCGTAACAGCAAAGGCACAAGAAATTCCAAATCCAGAACCAGTGCGAAACACTACGGCAGTCTACAATGATGCCGACAACACCGTGACACTCACAGGCAAGGCACCATCCTACACTGAGTATGATTGGGACTACACTTACACCAACTACCCTCTCGATCACATCTCATTCATCTCTATCTTCCGTCACGAGCCAGGTACAGAGTGGCCCACTACAGAGCTTGCACGTGTTGAAAATCCCGAAGTGGGCAAGGACATCTCTTATGTAGATGCCACAGTAGAGAAAGACAAGAAATATGAGTACAAATTCATTGTCGACGTTGACGGCAAAGAGAGCTATGGAGCATTCATCTCTGTCTATACTGGCGTGACACCTGGCAAGTTGCAGGCGTTCAGTGCAAGCGTGGCATCATCATCAGCTACAGCCACCAATCTCTCTGTTACAGCGCCTACGACTAGTGCTACCGGCACACCACTAACCTCTAATATGAGCATAGTGATTCAGATTAGAGACATGTACAACTACGTGACGATACACACCATAGAGAATGTGAAGCCCGGCGAAACCGTGACATGGCAGCACACCGAGATTGATCCCAACACCAACTGTCATTATGCTGCCTATGCACTTATTGGTACAGCAGGCAAGGGCGAAAGCTCTGAGGCAGACATATTCGTGGGACTTGACCGCCCTGGAACTCCGCAAAACTTCACAGCTACTGCTGATGGTGCCAAGGTTAACTTCACATGGGAGGCTCCAGCAAAGGGCGAGCGTGGTGGTCTCTATGACAATGCCACCTATACTCTACGTATGAAATACAACGATGGCAAGGAGCAGACCGTTGCAGAAGGCATTGAAGGCACATCTTATGTGTATAATGCCACAGGAGAAGAGGCAACTATGACATTCTCGCTTTTTGCTGTAAACGCTGCTGGCGAGTGTACAGTAGGTGCCGAGAGCGAACAGGTGACAGCAGGACAGGCTGCAACACTGCCTTTCAATGAGTCGTTTGCAAACGCTGGACTCGCACATAAGGGCTGGCAGAAAGCCACCACACAGGACGACGAGTACTACACCTACGATGCATGGTATTTCACCAGCGAGGCAACAATGTACTACCTTCCCGACGACTCCTACATCAATATCACACCGCAAGACGACGATGAGGGCTTTGCATCATGCAAGTTCTACGGCTACTCTGAAGATGGACAAACCGAAAGTCTCATTAGCCCACGCATGGCTGTTGGTGGAACTAAGAACGTGAAGGTGTCGTTCTACTACTGGAACGCAGTGGAAGAGGGCAACAAGAGTGAAGTGAAGCTCTCTGTAAGCCGCGATGGTGGTGAGTGGGAAAACGTACTTAGCACAAAGCCTTTGGCTGAGGGTATGCCACAGTGGGAGCAATACAGCAAGGTGCTGCCAATGGAAGGCACCACTGACTTGCGCATCAAGCTTGACGCTGTACGCCACAATGGTCCGATTGTCAATATCACTATCGACAACATCTGTGTTGAAGCCACTACCGAGACAGGTATCAGCTCTGTTACAGCCAGTGACGATAGTCAGGCATGCACCGACTACTTCACCGTTTCGGGCACACGCATCAACCGCCCCACTGCTCCTGGCACATACATCGTGCGCACAGGCAAGAGTGTGAAAAAGGTTGTGTTGAAATAATTAAACTATAGCCTCTGTCCTGCAACGGCAGGACACACAAATAAAGGGCAGTATGCTAACGTAGATTGGTTAGCATACTGCCTTTATACTAACAAACAACACCCCCTCCCAAACCCTAAACAACCTTAAAAATATCCCTATTAATCAATAATTTGCATAATTAAAGGTGCAAACATGGTCGTATTTGCGGATTTCTATATAATTTTGCAGCTAAAAACAATAAGTCAGAGTATAATGAAAAGTAAGTTCGCAGCTTTTGTCATGTTGTTCGTTGCTGTATTTGTGCTGGCATCTTGTCTCAGCACCGACGACGACTACACATACACCAATGATAGTGCGTTATCAAGTTTCAAAATCACTGGTGGCAAAAAGTACACCCATCTTAAGTCTTCTACCGGAGCAGACAGCATCGTGTCAGACACCATCTCATTGAGTGGTTATAAGTTTTATATCGACCAGGTGAAGGGCGAGATATACAATCCCGACTCACTGCCTTGCGGTGTAGACGCATCCAAACTGGTATGTACGACAACGGGTACAGCTGGCATGGTACTCCTCAAGAGCATCACAAGCGACACACTGGGCTACATTACATCCTCTGACTCTGTCGACTTCTCTGTCGATCGACAGTTGCATGTCTACAGCAACTCAGGACTTGCCGTGCGCAAATACACCGTCAAGGTAAATATTCATAAGGAATATCCCGACTCTTTCGTATGGCGAGCAATGCCCGTATGCGACGAACTCAAGAGTCTGAAGGCTCAGCGCACTGTGACTGTAGGCAACAAGGCTCTGCTCTTCGGCACTGACGGCAATGAGACTCTCGTGTTTGCCAGTGATGGCAACGGTTGGACTGCATGTACTCCCGACTTCAACCACTCGCTCGCTGCCGAAGCCTACAATGGTGTTGTGGCTAAGGAGGGCAAGGCTTATCTAAGCGACGAGGGCAACATCATGTCCACCACCGACGGTTCACACTGGACACTGATGGCGTCTGCCACTGGCATCACTCGCCTTGTGGCTGCAAGCAGCTTCCGTATCTATGGCTATGCAGCCGACGGACGTCTGATGGCATCAGCTGACAATGGTACAACATGGGAAGTGTCTACTATCGACGACGAACTCTCGTTGTTGCCTAATGGCGAGACTGCATACACAGCCTATCCTGTCGTTACCAATCAGCTCACCGAGCGCATTCTCTTCCTCGGTACACGTCCGTCTGTTGACAAGGACATCACCATTTGGGGCAAGATAGACGAGGGTGCAGAGTATAGTGACAACCAACCTTGGGCTTACTACAACGTGTCTGCCGACAATCGTCACACTGCTCCGCAGCTCACTGGCATAAGTCTCGTGCGCTACGATAGCAAGGTTTATCTCTTCGGAACCAATGCCGACGCCAAGCACGTCTACTATACCTCACGCGACAACGGCATCACATGGTTCTCTGACTCAACATTTGCAGTACCTGCCACATTTGCTGATGGCATCTCTGCCGAGGCTTTGCCCAAGGCTGTCTCGTTTGCCGTTGACAGCGACAACGTGCTTTGGCTTGTCAATGCCCAGAACGGTATGACATGGCGTGGTCGCATCAACCGCCTCGGATGGAAGAAGGAACAGACCGACTTCACCGAGTAACATTATTATATAACAACCCAATCAACAAATGAAGAAGTCATTCGCCACATTTACGCTCCTCAGTCTTGGGCTTGCCACTATGCAGGCACAGACCGACTACGAATATCGTATGGAGATAGGAGCAGGCGTGGGCATGGCAGCCTATGTGGGCGACTTCAACGGCAGCATCACGTCGGGCATGCAGCCTATGGCATCAGCCTTGTTACGACGTGTGCTCAATCCATATATGGACATCCGCCTCGCTGCAAGCTATGGCAAGCTTCAAGGTTCGTCCAAGAATGTGAACACCTATCTGCCCGAATATGTCGACAACCCATACGACTTCTCCAATACTCTCGTCGACGTCAGTGCAACCTATGAGTACAACTTCTGGCCATACGGCACTGGCAACGACTATCGTGGAGCGCAGCGTCTGACACCATTCATCTTCGCCGGACTCGGTGCTACATACGTCACAGGTTCTGGCGACAACGTATTCACAGCTAATATGCCACTTGGTGTGGGCGTCAAGTACAAGATAGCGCCACGGCTCAACTTAGGCATCGAATGGGCGATGCACTTCACGCTCAGCGACAATCTCGACGGGGTCGCCGACCCATACGGCATACAGAGCTCGGGACTCTTTAAGAACACCGACTGCTACTCCATGCTACAGCTTACGCTGACATACAGCTTCATGCCCAAGTGTCGCACATGCCACAATGACAACGATTGAGGACACTCTTAAGTATAAAAAACGTAACAATAAGATATGACTGACCAACTTGATACAACCAACATACCCCAGCACATAGCCATTATCATGGACGGCAACGGACGCTGGGCTGCCGAGCGTGGCAAGCCTCGTAGCTTTGGCCACCAGGCTGGTGTAGACGCAGTGCGCCGCATCACGTCAGAGTGTACACGCCTCGGCGTGAAGTATCTCACGCTCTACACATTCTCTACCGAGAACTGGAACCGACCTGCCACTGAGGTGGCTGCACTCATGGGACTCGTGCTCTCGTCGCTCGAAGACGAGATATTCATGAAGAACAACGTGCGATTCCAGGTTGTGGGCGACATAGCACGTCTGCCCGAAGAGGTGCAGCATAAGTTGCAGGAGACGATGGACCACACTGCCAACAACACAGCCATGACAATGGTGGTGGCGCTGAGCTATTCGTCGCGTTGGGAGATAACCAAGGCTGTACGCGAGATAGCTGAGGATGTCAAGGCTGGCAAGATATCTGCCGACGACATCAACGAACAGCTCGTCAGCCAACACATGACTACATCGTTCATGCCCGACCCCGACTTGCTCATACGCACCGGAGGCGAACAGCGCATCAGCAACTACCTTTTGTGGCAGATAGCCTACTCCGAACTATACTTCTGCGACACCTTCTGGCCCGACTTTGCTGAGGACGAACTGCACAAAGCCATCGCCGACTACCAACACCGCCAGCGCCGCTTCGGCAAGACAGGCGCACAGATAGAGGCAGAGAAAAAATAAAGCAAAAAAACAATACAATAATAAAGACCAATGAACATAATCAAGGTGTTGACCACATTCTGCATCCTTGCATGCAGCGTCATAGCGAAGGCGCAGGACAAAATCGTATACCCCGACATCTCTTATGCAGGCACTCCACGCACCGTCACGCTCGGCGGACTCTCTGTGTCGGGTGCCGAAGGCTATGAGGACTATATGCTCACAGGCATCTCCGGACTCACCGTTGGCGAGGAGATAGAGCTTCCGGGCGACAAGATTACGGAGGCTGTGAAGCACTACTGGAAGTACGGACTCTTCTCTGAGGTGTCTGTCTCTGTCGACTCACTCATACACGACAAGGCCTACTTGCACATCCACTTGCAGTTGCGTCCACGTGTGTCCACCATCAACTATGTGGGACTCAAGAAGTCGGAGCGCTCGGACATGGAGGAGAAACTCGGACTGCTCAAGGGTGCACAGATAACACCTAACATGATTGACCGTGCCAAGATCCTTGCCAAGAAGTATTTCGACGACAAGGGATTCAAGAATGCCGACATACAGATTGTGCAGCGCGACGACGTGTCGCAGAAGAATCAGGTGATTCTTGATGTCATCATCGACAAGAAGGAGAAGATGAAGGTGCGCAAAATCACCATCGAGGGCAACCAGGCATTGAAGAACAGCCAGATCAAGGGTGGTTTCCTCAAGAAGGGAGCCTTTGCCAAGACTCATGAGGCTGGCACATTCGGCTCGTTCCTCAAGTCAAAGAAGTATACTCCCGAACGCTGGAAGGCAGATAAGCAGAAGCTCATCGATAAGTATAACGAGCACGGCTACCGCGACGCTGTCATCCTCGGCGACTCTGTATGGAATGTCGACGACAAGCACGTCAGCATATATATTAAGGTGGACGAGGGCAAGAAGTATTTCGTGCGCAACATCACATGGGTGGGCAACACGGTGTACAACTCCGACTATCTCAACGCTGTGCTTGGCATGAAGCGTGGCGACGTCTACAACCAGAAGCTCATGAACAAGCGTCTATCTGAGGACGACGACGCTGTGGGCAACAACTACTGGAACAACGGCTACCTCTTCTACTCGCTGCATCCAACAGAGGTGAACATCGTGGGCGACTCCATCGACCTTGAGATGCGCATATTCGAGGGACCGCAGGCTCACGTCAATCACGTGCGCATCAACGGCAACGACCGTCTCTACGAGAATGTCGTGCGCCGTGAGCTCCGCACCAAGCCTGGCGACCTCTTCTCTAAGGAATCGTTGCAGCGTTCGGCTCGTGAGATAGCATCAATGGGACACTTCGACCCTGAGAAGGTGGTGCCAGAGCCTAAGCCAGACCCAGAGAACGGAACGGTGGACATCAACTACAATCTTGAGCAGAAGTCGAACGACCAGATTGAGTTCTCGCTCGGTTGGGGACAGACAGGTGTCATCGGACGCATCGGACTCAAGCTCAACAACTTCTCCATGCGCAACCTCTTCAACAAGAACAAGGAGCACCGTGGCATCATGCCTATCGGCGACGGCGAGGTACTGTCAATTGGAGCACAGACCAATGGCACCTACTATCAGTCGTACAACACCTCTTACTCTACCAACTGGTTTGGAGGCAAGCGACCAATACAGTTCTCTGTAGGAGCCTACTTCTCTAAGCAAACCGACGTGTCGAGCAACTACTATAATAGTGGTTACTTCAACAACTACTACAATTATATGTATGGCTACGGCAACTATGGCAACTACTACAACAACTACGAGTCCTACTACGACCCGGACAAATACATCAAGCTGTTCGGATTCTCGTTTGGATGGGGCAAGCAGCTGCGTTGGCCTGACGACTACTTCCAGTTGTCGCTCTCGCTGGCATACACACGCTACATGCTGAAGAACTGGAGCTACTTCCTTGTCACCAACGGCAACTGTAACAACCTCAACCTCAGCATCCAGTTGTCGCGTACATCTACCGACAACCAGCTCTTCCCACGTCGAGGCTCTGAGTTTGTGGCTTCTGTCACACTCACACCGCCATGGTCGGCATGGGACGGCAAGGACTACGAACACCTCGCCACCAACCCCAAGTCGCCATCATACAGCCGCGAGCAGCAGGAGAAATACCGTTGGGTGGAATATCATAAGTGGAAGTTCAAGGCACGCACCTTCACTGCCCTCACAAGCGGACAGAAGTGTCTCGTGCTCATGACACGACTTGAGTTTGGTATTCTTGGATCATACAACAAGTGGAAGAAGTCACCGTTTGAGACCTACTACATGGGTGGTGACGGTATGACTGGCTACTCTACATCATACGCCGAGGAGACCATCGGTCTTAGAGGTTACGAGAACGGCTCGCTCACACCATACGGCTACGAGGGCTACGCCTACGACCGCATGTCACTTGAGCTTCGCTATCCGTTCCTCCTGGGCAACACCACCATCTACGGACTCGGATTCATCGAGGGTGGTAATGCTTGGACTGATGCCAAGAAGTTCAATCCGTTCGACATGAAGCGTTCTGCCGGTATCGGTGTCCGCATCTTCCTCCCGATGGTGGGCTTGATGGGTATCGACTGGGCTTATGGTTTCGACAAGACCTACGGCACACAGGGCGGCTCGCAGTTCCACTTCATCCTCGGACAGGAGTTCTAACAGCCCTCGGCTGTTAGAATTTTGAATTTTGAATTTTCGGCTTAATGCCGATTAGGAATTGTTCAATTTAGAATTAAGAATTTGGCTATGAAGAAATTAATGCTGATATGCCTCTTTGCCATTACGGCACTGACGGCA
>CAKPST010000001.1 GCA_934183355.1 uncultured Prevotella sp. | reverse complement strand
TGTTAAGCCTGTAGCTAGCGTTCATCCTGAGCCAGGATCAAACTCTACATTGTAAAATATCTTTTACTGCTATTCTTCAACTAAGCCTTTCTAAGCCTTACTAGACCTCTCTATGCCGTTGCGGAGTAGCATTTGTTTGTATCTGTTTCAGAACGAGCTTCCAAATTATAGTTTAAAGTCAAACAAACTTGACGGTTCGTTTTTCTTCTACCCAAGAATGAATATTTCATCATTCTCGCTTCTTGTACTACTTTATCTGTCTTATGTAAATCTTTCAAAGAACTCTTTCTTTATCGCTTCTTACTCCGAACTAATCTCGTTTTGCTTGAGGTTTCGTTCGTTCTCGAAAGCGGATGCAAAGGTATAAATTTTTCCGATAACTCCAAAACTTCCAGTGAAAAAAGTTGATTATTTATTTATATTTTAACAACTATTTACAAGTTAACTTACATATTGTGCACGTACACATTATAATATATACTATACATTTGGATTATAAGATTCATTTTTATACCTTTGCACAAAATGTAAAAACAACTGATGGAAATTAACAATCAAATATTAGATACTAAAATCAAAGGTCGTTTCGCCCCGTCACCAACTGGACGAATGCACCTTGGCAACATATTCAGTGCTTTATTGTCGTGGCTTTCAGCCAAATCACAAGGTGGCACATGGCTATTGCGCATAGAAGATATCGACCCGCAACGCTCTAAACAAGAATATGCAGAGCTGATAATGGACGACCTTCACTGGCTTGGACTCGACTGGGATGAAGGTCCCTACTACCAAAGCGAGCGCAGTAACATATACGAGCATTACCTTAATATGCTCAAAGACAAAGACATGACATATCCATGCTACTGCACACGTGCCGACATTCTCGCTACTCAAGCTCCTCATGAGAGCGATGGACGAGTTGTATACAAAGGAACTTGCCGCAATATAAAACCAGGAACAAAAGCTGGCCCCGCCGCAATACGCATGATAGTTCCTAAGGAAGGCGAAGGTATTGTCTCATTCACAGACGGACATTATGGCAAACAAACAGTCGACCTTACAACCCAATGTGGCGACTTCATTGTACGCCGCAAGGATGGAGCTTGGGCTTATCAACTTGCTGTCGTCGTTGACGATGCACTTATGGGTATCAATGAGGTGGTGCGTGGCAACGACTTGCTTCTTTCCTCGCCCCAACAGATATATCTTGCACAGCAATTAGACTTCACCCCACCCCACTTCATCCACCTGCCACTGCTCTGCAACAAACAGGAACAACGATTGTCTAAACGTGATCGTAGTCTCGACATGGCTTCTCTGCGTACAACTCATAGCCCACAAGAAATAATAGGACTCTTGGCACATGCCGCCGGACTACAGCAGACTGCCACCCCTACATCCCCCAACGACCTCATTAACAAATTCTCTTGGGAAAAGATTCCGACAGACAATATAATAATGTAGAGGACATACAATAATCATATTGTTGCAATTTAAGACATTTATATGTAACAAATACTGAAAAAAAGCAGATATCCTTTTACAGTCTTCGATTTTTTCTCTAAATTTGCAGCGTCTAAGAAATAAATACAGAAAAGATGGTTTTCAAATACGACTTTCTGATTATCGGCGCCGGAGTAGCCGGCATGAGCTACGCCCTTAAGGTAGCCCGCGCACACAAAGGTAAGGTGTGCATGATTTGCAAGACTTCGCTCGACGAGGCAAACACTTCGTTTGCCCAGGGTGGCGTGGCCTCAGTGACTAATCTCGCAGTCGACAATTTCGACAAGCACATAGAGGACACTATGATTGCAGGTGACTTCATCAGCGACCGTCGCGCCGTTGAGCAGGTTGTACGCAATGCCCCAGAGCAGATTAATGAACTTGTCAACTGGGGTGTCAACTTCGACCGTAAAGAAGACGGTGAGTTTGACCTTCACCGTGAGGGCGGACACTCTGAGTTCCGCATTCTGCACCACGCCGACGACACTGGTGCCGAGATACAGCGTGGCCTCATGGAGGCTGTGCGTAATTGTCCCGACATTGATGTCAAGGAAAACCATTTCGCCGTAGAGATTATCACACAGCACCATCTCGGAGCGCGTGTCACACGCCGTACACCTTATATTAATTGTTATGGAGCTTACGTGCTCAATCCCGAGACCGAGAAGGTGGACACCTATCTCAGCAAAGTGACACTGATGTGTACTGGTGGTTGCGGTGCTGTATACCAGACCACTACCAACCCAGTAATAGCTACTGGTGATGGTGAAGCTATGGTATATCGTGCCAAGGGCACTGTCAAGGATATGGAGTTCGTTCAGTTCCACCCTACAGCCCTCTATCATCCCGGTGAGACCCACCCTGCATTCCTCATCACCGAGGCTATGCGTGGTTATGGTGGCATACTGCGTCTGCCCAACGGCGAATCGTTCATGGAGAAATACGACAAGCGTCTCTCGCTCGCTCCTCGCGACATCGTGGCACGTGCCATCGACAAGGAGATGAAGATTCACGGCATCGACCATGTATGCCTTGATGTGACACATAAGAATGCCGAGGAAACTAAGAAGCACTTCCCGAATATCTACCTCAAGTGCAAGTCTATCGGCATCGACATCACTACCGACTACATCCCCGTGCGCCCGGCAGCCCACTACATGTGCGGTGGCATCAAGGTCGACCTGAATGGTCAGTCGTCTATCGAGCGCCTATATGCCATTGGCGAGTGCTCATGCACTGGTCTGCATGGTGGCAATCGTTTGGCAAGCAACTCGCTTATTGAAGCCGTTGTTTATGCCGACGCAGCTGCTAAGCACTCTTTGGAGCACGTCGACGAATACGATTTCAATGAAAAGGTGCCAGAATGGAACGACGAGGGAACAATGACCAACGAGGAGCAGGTGCTCATCACACAGAGCATTAAAGAAGTTGGCGAAATAATGTCCAACTATGTTGGCATCGTCCGTAGCGACCTGCGCTTGAAACGAGCCTGGGATCGTCTCGACTTACTATACGAAGAGACCGAAGCTCTATTCAAACGTGTTAAGGCAAGCCGCGACATTTGCGAGCTTCGCAATATGATCAATGTTGGTTATCTTATTACTCGTCAAGCCATTGAACGCAAGGAATGCCGTGGTCTGCACTACACCACCGACTATCCGTTGCACGCTTACGACAAGAAATAAGATCAAGAATAATACGCTTTAAGGCTGAGTGGGTATGGCAGGGATGCCACACCCACTTATCCCTAAGCTTCTGTTTAAGAGTTTTTTAACTCCCCATTTTTTAATTATTCTTTTTTATGAAACAGAAATTATTATCCGTTGCCGTTGCTGTTTCCGCCTTTGTACTTATAAGTGCTGGTATAAGCAAAAACGCCATTAAATACAGTAAAGGCACTGCCATAGTCAACACTACATCCATTGTCAAGGCACGTGGTTTTCAAGGCAACACTCCTGTGACTATACACATCAAGGGTGGCAAAATCACAAATATCGAGTCGTTGCCCAACCAAGAGACACCACAGTATTTCGCACGTGCCGAAGAGTTGCTAAAGAAATTCATCGGCAAATCTGTTGACGAAGCATCGACAATGAAAGTTGACGCTGTTAGTGGCGCCACTTTCTCATCTAAGGCACTCATCCAGAACGTAAAGGGCGGACTGAAATACTACAAGGAGAACAAAAAGTAATTCTGTTTTCAGAAAAACCTCTCCTCCTTGAAATACTTCACTATCGACCTCATCAACGGTGTCAGATGCACATCGTGTGTGACATTGTGATAGTCGAAACGCTGTATACACTGCGACACATATAGGCGCTGCTTGGCACGCGACAGAGCCACATAGAACTTACGGGCATCTTCGGCAAGCAGACGCGGATTGTTGCGACTATAATAATTTGGCATTCTGCCATCCACAGCGTCAAACACTATCACATTGTCAAACTCCAAACCCTTAGCCTTGTGTATCGTAGTCACAAAAATGCGCTCGTTGATGCTTCGACTGCCGCACAAATCGGCCTCCTTTAGTGTGCTTATCTCCATCGTATGATTGCAAAGTTGCTCATACAGAGACGGTTCCACAGCCGTGTCTATCATGTCTCCCTTGAGATAAGCCATCACAAATCGCAATCCGTCTATATCTAATATCAGACCTTCTTCCAACAGATAGTCGTAGAATCGTGTAATTTCCGCCACTAATGCAGGCATGTCTTGCTCGTCACGTTCATACAATCGTGACAGAGCTGCGAGATAAACATCCCTATAATTTCTCCTTAATGTCTCCACACGCTGTCTCACACGCGACTCCTTTAAGAACTCCACCTGAGCCTCTACCTTAGTCTTCGCCACATTATAACAATGTGTCACCACCCCACGTGTAGCATTCACGTCGTCATCAGCAAGATGCGAGTTGGTGCCTTCGAGTCCAAGCACAGCGAGCAGATACTTCAGTTTGTGCTCCTTCAACTCTGGATGCAGCAATCTGACAAGCCTCAGCGAGTCGAGATACGACGGATGACTCTCGGCAATAGACAACTCAGGAGCATAACGTCGCAAATTGAAGTCAAGTATATGATAGTCGTAGTCGGCATTATGTCCGAGCAGCGTGCAACCCTCTGCATACGTCATAAATTGTCTTAGTGCATCCGCATGAGTCAGCAATTCATGATGTTTTCGTTCCTCCACTATCGGGTTCACAATGTCACCGAGCATCGCAGGAATCTCCTTCTTTGTCTCTATATACAGCGTCAGCTCCGAACCAGGCACCACCTTTCCCCCACGCATTTTCACAGCAGCTATTTGCAGAATGTCATCCTCAAAGACATTAAGTCCTGTCGTCTCCGTATCAAACACCACAATAGTGTCATTCTCATAACACCTCACAAAGTTTTGTAGATATGTAGAGTCGTCAAAACGCAGAAGGTCAGACGGCATTATGCCCCTGTCAAACAGCGCACGCACAAAGTTGCGGGCAGCAGCGCTATTCTCATACACACGCAGTCCCTTCATCAATCTCGCCCACGACATGAAGCTAAACTCATTGTTGAGCACTCCGAGATGGGCTATCAATAGTTTGATGTCGGGTTGCGAGAACAGGTCGGTACCCGACACCTTGAAATGACTGATGCCACGGAGCGTCAGTTCTCTACTCAAGTCCTCAGCATCTCGATTGGCATTCACCACAAGCGCCGTCGTCGACTCAGGAAAATTGCGACACAACATGTCTGCAAACTGCACACAGTCGCGCACCTCCTGGTCGTAGTTTTCCGAGCAAAGCAGCCTTAGCTCATTGCCCACAAGACGTTCCGGAGCATCCTTGCCCACATCTGGCAGCAGCGCTGGGTCAATCTTCAGCACCTCTGCTGCATACGTATTGAATATGTCGAGCAGATATTTAGGCGATCGATGATTCACCGATAGATGATGAAGTTGGCACGCTGGTTTCTCCTTCAGAGCCGACAGGGCATCAAGTTTTGCCCCCATAAACGAGAATATAGCTTGCTGCTCGTCGCCAAGAAACATCACCGTGTGGAATGGACGCGCCGTAAGCAACTTGATTATAGCCATTTGCAGCGGATTAAGGTCTTGCACCTCGTCCACCTGCACCCACGCATAGCGTTTATATTCAGTCCTCTCGGCATCGGCTTCGAGTGCGTCGTATGTCATTAGCAACAAGTCGTGAAAGTCGAGCAGACGGTTGTCGTGCTTATACAGCTCATACTGACGTGCAAGCGACATCTTGCGCAGCAGTCGGGCGATGGTCTGACGGTCGCCATAATCGCACGTGTCCGACTGCATCATGTCGCGATAAGTGTCCACATTCTCGTAGATATCGGTCATAGCAGCAGCGTCAAACGTCCTTCCTGTCACCTCACAAATGCGTTGCATGGCAGCAATGTCGTTGCCGTCGATGCAGTCGGGGTGCATGCGCAAAGCCTTAGGATGTCCATTACTGATTTGGTGCATCATGCTTTGTAGGTGGAATATGTCGCTGTATTCGCGGCGTTTGCTGTAGTTGTTCTGCACGGCATACTCGTCCTCGCCCACATATCTCGCCAGTATAGACACAGCGTCGTCCTCGTCGATGACACTCGACTCGGCTGCCACAAGCGAA
Source organism: uncultured Prevotella sp. (assembly GCA_934183355.1). Taxonomy (GTDB): domain Bacteria; phylum Bacteroidota; class Bacteroidia; order Bacteroidales; family Bacteroidaceae; genus Prevotella. The sequence continues at coordinate 65,309 of CAKPST010000001.1, read as the reverse complement.
TTGGCGAATAGAAATTTAGAGCAAAACCTATGCACATTGCCCACAAATACATCGCCCACCCCATCGTCACTGATGTTATGGGCGATGCGCTCCTCCATGCCACGTGCTGCACGGTTGGTGAATGTCAGACATAGCATGTCGGCATAAGCTATGCCCTCTGTGTTATGGGCATGGCGTATGCGCTCTGTCAGTATCTGTGTCTTGCCGCATCCCGGAGGAGCGAGCACAAGGTGGAATCCGCCACATGCGGTTATGACTTCTTGCTGACAAGGGTCGGGAATGAAGTTTGATGCCATGAGAGTTGAGAGTTGAGAGTTGGGAGTTGAGAGTTATGTTGTGAGTGTTATGAATTTCTTCATTTCTTCCACTGGATTTTCGGCATTGAGCACAGCGCCACTGATGGCTATTCCCGTCACACCTGTCTGCATCACATCAGCAACATCCTCCACCAATATTCCTCCAATAGCCACAACGGGCAGATTGATGCCATCCTCGTGCATCTGAGCTATCAGCTGTCTATATCCTTCCAGTCCTAATACAGGCGACAGATTCTTCTTAGTAGTAGTGAATCTGAAGGGGCCGCATCCTATATAGTTGGCTCCCTGACGATATAGTCGCTGTATATCCTCAAACGTATTAGCCGTCCCGCCTATTATGCAGTCAGCTCCGAGTAGCTCTCGCGCCTCATCCACTGGCATGTCGTTTTTGCCGAGATGCACTCCGTCGGCGCCCACCTCCTTCACCAGATTCACACGGTCGTCGAGCAAGAACTTAGCACCAAACTCATCGCATAGTGCCTTAACATCCTTAGCCACACGTCTTACGTCATCGTCAGTAGCGTCTTTCATGCGCAACTGAATCCATCTACAACCGCCTTCAAGTGCCAATCGTGCGCCGTCGGCATAGCCGTAGCGCGAATTTTCATGAGTTATAAACTGTATCATCTTTAGTATTTTATCAAACTTTTTGGTGAATAGAAATGATTTACCGGACCATGTCCCTTGCCTATCTCCACATCCTTGCCTGCCTCAAGCGCGTTGTGCAGATAGTCCTTGGCAAACCTTATTGCTTCTGCCATGTCATATCCGAGCGCCAAGTGGGCTGTTATGGCTGACGACAGGGTGCATCCTGTGCCATGTGTATTGCGAGTGTCCACGGTCGATGCCTCGTATGTGGCAGAGCGACGACCGTCTCTATACAGAATGTCGGTCTTAGTGGCACCGTCTATATGGCCTCCCTTCACCAGCACGTCGCATCCCGCAACTCTGCATATCTTTAGAGCAGCGCTGTCCATATCGTCCACCGTGTCTATTTTCATTCCGGCAAGAATCTCAGCCTCAGGCACATTTGGTGTCAACAATGCCGCCAATGGCATCAGTTCGGTGCAAAACACGTTCAGCGCGTCGTCCTGCATCAGTCTACATCCGCTTGTCGACACCATTACTGGGTCTACCACTATCTGCACTCCCTCATACTCGTCCAGCGCCTCGGCTATGGCATGTATGGTCTGAGCATCGTTCACCATACCAATCTTCACCGCCATCGGAGCGATGTCGTCCATCACAGCACGTATCTGTCCGCCCACTATTTCTGGGCGCAGTGCCTGTATGTCATACACTCCGAGCGTGTTCTGCACAGTCACAGCTGTTATGGCTGAAGCCGCATACACGCCCAATGCCGACATCGTCTTGATGTCTGCCTGTATACCGGCACCGCCCACGCTGTCGCTTCCGGCGATGGTCAAAGCACACTTATATTTCATCTTATATAATAATGTATATATTTAATAATGTGTAATTACTTTTTTCACCACTCTATTTCTTAGGCTCCACATGCACCATCACAAACGTGTCCTTGCCCATGAGTTGCCTGATGCGTCGTTCCACATCAGTGGTGCGGTCGTGCGCCTCGTTCAGAGTCATGTTGCCGTCCATGCGCACATGCACATCTATCGACGCACGATTGCCTATCTTGCGTGTGCGCAGATTGTGTGGGTCGGTCACGCCTGGACATGATAGTATAGCCTGTATTATCTGCTCCTCCACCAGTTCGGGCAACGAGTTGTCCACCAGTTCGCCCAGACTCGGGCGCAACTGCTCTATGGCAGCATGTATGATGAGCAGACTCACCACAAGTGCAGCTATCGGGTCGAGCACCGTCCACTTAGCCCCCATCACCAGAGCACCACCGATGCCTACGGCTGTGCCTATCGACGATAGTGCGTCGCTGCGATGATGCCAAGCGTTGGCAACCACCGCCTGTGAGTCGAGCTTCATGCCCTCGCTGCGTGTATACTGAAAGAGCACCTCCTTGACAACTATCGACACCAGCGCCGCCACAAAGGCTATCCACCCTGGCGACTGCAATGTCTCGCCGTTCAAGCATGCCCAAATCTGTGTGATGCTGTTCCACATTATGCCTATACCCACTGCCAGGAGCATCAGTCCGATGATGGTAGTAGCCAGAGTCTCATACTTGCCGTGACCATACTCATGTCCTCTGTCCTGTGGTTTGCTCGAAATGCGCACAAATGCTATCACTATTATGTCGGTGACAAGGTCACTCAACGAGTGTACACCGTCTGCCACCATTGCCGAACTGCGTCCCATCACTCCCGCCACAAGTTTGGCGGCGCACAATATCACATTGGCAACTGCTCCATATAGCGTCACCCTGTAGATGCGGCTCTCACGTTTGCCTGCTGACATTTCTGCTGATTGCTGTCTCATTTTCCTGAAAAATATCATATTATCTTTTTAAACTTCATATAATGTTATTGTATGTTTGGGGCTATGCAAAAGTATATATAATATTCTGTAAACGCTAACAATTAGGGGTGAAAAGAACTAAAAACAAGGGCAAAAAAGCAAAATGTCAGAAAAAACCAAAAAATTTAAGGGTACACATAAAATTTTAACACTACAACTGCATATATTCCGCATAATTTGTTTACTTTTGCCATCGAATCAAAGAGACAGCAAAACTATTACTGTATATTACACTATATTACTACTTCAATAAGTTAAAAGTAGCCAAACCATTAACAATAAATGTGTTCAACTATTTGATATAATAAACTTTTAAAACTAACAATTATGAGAATCAGATTCATGCAAGCATTGCTTGGCTTGATGTTGATGACACCAATGGCAGCCAACGCCACAGATGGTGACACTGATGTCGACATGCTCGTGCTGAAGATGACTGATGAAACCACCAAGGAGTTTATGATCGCGGACAAACCAATTATTACGTTTGAAAACGACAAACTAAAGGTGACTTCACAGAGTGTCACAACCGACTTTGATCAGGCTGCTGTGGCAGAGTTTTATTTCCAGAAGTACGACCCAGCAACCGGTATCACTGCCGCCCAGGGCAAGTTCTTCTCGTTCACCTACAACGACAATGCCAACATCGTCGTAGCAGGCACAACAGCCAAGAAGGCCACTCTCTACACTGTGGATGGCAAGCTTATCAAGGCTCAGAAGATTGCTAATGGCACAGCAACTATCAATTTAGCCGACTGCCAGTCGGGCGTCTATGTACTCAACCTCGAAAACGAACAATCTTTTAAAATAATCAAGAAATAATGAAAAAATCTTTACTACTCATCACACTTCTGCTTTCAATCGTGGCTATGCCTATCGCAGCCCAGCAGAAGTTGATTAAGAAGCATGCAACAATGTCGCTCATCAAGAAGCGTGGTAATGCAATGAAGTCATTGCTCGGCGCTCCTAAGGCAGCAGAGACAGCACAGTTGAACAGCCTCGTTATCGCTGGCTACTTCCCAGCTTCAGCTTCTTCTGAAGAAGGCATGGATAACTATTATCTCATCTTAGCCGACAACAACGACGTTTCTTATGATGGCAAGAATGGTACTATTAAGGCAACCAATGCTAATGTAGCTATCCTCGACCTCTACGCTCCTGAGAATACAGACGAAGAGAACAACGTAATGTCTCTGCCTACTGGCACATTCAACACTGAGGGCGACCTTCACTACAACTACGAAGGCTCATACGTAACAGCATACGACGCTGAGGGCAATGACAACGGCGGCGCTGACATCGATGGTGGCATCACTATCACAAAGCAGATTAACGATGACAACGTAGAGCTTTACACTATCTCTTTCCAGGATTCTGAGGGCACCACATACGTATACAATGGCGAGGTTTCACTGACCAACATGGTTTCTGGTGGCGCTACTGTATATCCGCAGATGACAACAGACATCAAGGATGCTAAGTTCACTGGCGGTCTTGGCTACTACTATGGCAACCTCATGGAGTCTAACACTGGCAACTTGGTGCTCGACCTCTACACAGGCGAATACGACGAAGAAACTGGTGGTATGACAGGTAAGGGTCTTGACTTCACAATCAACCTCTACAACCGTCTTTTCGGCAATCCTAAGGATGCTACTGTAGTTCCTGGTACATACACTGTTGCACGCAACTTCAAAGTTAACACCTTCTTCCCTGGTATGGAGATCGACTACATGGGCATGACTATCCTCATGGGTACATACGTTAAGCGTCGCAAGGCTGTTACAGGTCTTACTACCGACTACGACTACTGCTACATCGCTGATGGTACTATCACTATCACCGAAGGCGAGAAGGAAGGCACATTCGACTTCGTTATCGACTGCGTTACCGACCGTGGTCACAAGGTAACTGGTACTGCTAAGGGCATCTCATTCAAGATCACTGACAAGTCAGAGAAGAGCAACAAGGACGTACACTCTAACCTCACTGAGGACGTTAACCTCAATTTCGACCGCGTAGCTAAGTCACGCATTTACTCACTTGGCGAGCAGAACGGCGTTCAGGTATTTACAGTTGACCTCGGTTCGCCGAGTGGCAAGGACGACCCAACTGGCGAGGGCGATCAGGACCTCCTCCGTATGGAGTTCCAGGCAGCTGCAGGCAGCAAGTATTTGCCAGAGGGAACATACACATTGATGAAGAACTCTCACCTCTACACCAACGAGTATGCACCATTCAAGATGACACGTGGCTACTTCGACGATCTTGGCGGTCGCACAGGTACTGTCTACCAGCACTTCCAGAAGTGTGCAGATCCTGCAACACGTCTGTGGTGGGTTATGGACAAGTATGCTATCGTTTACTCTGGTACAGTAGGTGTAACCAAGACTGACAACAACCACTACAAGTTCGTTATCGACCTCTACGACGGTCAGGGCTTCAAGATCACTGGCGAGTATGACAAGGAGATGGAGTACAACTACGATCCTGAGTCTATCTCAACAGGCATCAACGGCATCGTTGACAACGCTAACGGCGAGTCAAAGACTGAGGTTTACACTGTAGATGGTCAGCTCATCAAGACTGTCAACGCTACTGCTGCAGCAAGCGTACAGAACATGCCTGCCGGCATCTATCTCGTTAAGACAAACAACAAGACACAAAAAATCATTAAGAAATGAAACAGTATATAGCAGCAACCGCACTCTGCCTCATGGCAGTGTCACCAATATTCGCTCAGACTAAGCGAGTTATGACCGTTACAACAAAGGACGGCAACCAGGTGGTATACAAAGTAAACAATGTACAGAACGTAGCATTCAAAGAGTATGACCCTTATGGAGACCTCAACAGAAACCAGATGGGCTTCAACGGCGAGGCTGTTAAAATCAGCAAGGTGACTCTGCTCCAGGCTGAAGGCAACAACATCTTCTCTCTCTATGCTGAAGAGAAGGAGGCTGAAACACGCGCAGCCGCTACTCCAATGCTCAAGATTACTCTTCCGGAGACACTCATGGGCACCACTATCGAGCTTGGCAGCGACAAGGCTGAAGGCGTTAAGGTGGAATACAATGGAGAGGAGATGCAGCTCAATGGTACACTTGAAGCAAAAATCTCAAAGAGCCAGGCTACAATCACTCTTAAGTCTGAGACTGCCGACTACACCGACTTGGTTTGCCGTTGTGTACAGGCTTACACCCAGATTTACGAGGCTACCAACAGCATCAACGTGACCAACGCTACCCAGAGCGCTGATTTCAATATTGCTTCTGCTTTGGTTCTTGAGCCTAAAGAGACTGGCGCAGCTACAACATTCGCATTCAGCGACGTTGTTACAACCGACGCTAAGGGCATGCTCGCTGGCAAGATTGGTGTTTCTGTAAGCATCGCTGCCTCTAAGCTCTACAATGGCACTATCGACATGGCTACTGACGCTGATAGCTACAACTTCATGTACATCGACTACGAAACAAGCATCATTTATGAGAAAGTTAAGTCGGGTACTATCACTACAGCTAAGGACAACGAAGGCAAGCTCTACATCAAGATTGACGCTACTATGGACGACAACCGCACTGTTAAGCTTGAATACTATGGCGCTACAGCTAAGGTTGAGTCGCTCGACGACATGAAGCCTGCTCCTGTAGTAAACAATGGCTACAAGCACTACAATGCTGACGGAGACGTTCTTAAGAACCAGACTATTGGCATGGCTCTCCTCAAAATGAGTGGCGACGTATACAATTTCTATATGTATGGCACTGGCATCACAAGCAAGTTTAGCTCAGAGAAAGTGGTAGTTGCAGTAAACAAGAAGTTTATCAACGGTGGCGAGATTGACCTTAGCAAGTTGGTAGATGGCGATAACATTGCTATTACCTATGGCTCAATTCAGCTTAAATCACCTGATGCTAAATATGGTGGCTATGCCAACATTCCAAACAATGGAAAATTGTCTGTAAAGCAGGCTGAAGACGGCACATACGAGATTTCGCTTGATGTTGTTGACAAATACATTAATAACAACACAGCTGCTGGTGGAACAAACGAACGTCTCGTTCTTTACTACAAGGGTACATTTGATAAGTATTAATCTCTTATACAACCCTAATAAAAAATCTTAATATAAGTAGCGGAGTCTTTTATCTCCGCTACTTATACTAAAACTCAACAACAACCCATTAAAAATTAAAAACCAAAACAAATCAATGAAAAATAAAGCTTTACTCCTTGCATCAATGCTGATTCTTAGCAGCTATGGTTTTGCACAGAAAATGTCACCAAGCACAAGCTTGATGCTCCAGGACGTTAAGTCTGGAGTTAAAAAGGCTAAGGCAGCCAACGGCAAAGAGAACACCGTAAACGCATTTATCAATGTTAAGTCGCAGGACGCTATCGCAGAGATCGTAAAACTCGGCGCTAACATCAACTCACAGATTTCAGAGACTCTCGTTACAGCTACTGTTCCTATGTCAGCTATCGAGCGCATTTCACAGGTAGAGGGCGTAGAGTCGTTCTCTATAGGCACAGAGGCTCGCTTGCTCATGGACAGAGCACGCAAGTTGGGCTTTGTAGACGACTGCCACGAGATGACTGCAAGCAACGGCAATTACACTGGTAAGGGTGTTGTAGTAGGTATCGTGGACAACGGTTTCCAGTACGACCACGTCGACTTCCTCACATCTGACAAGAGCGCTACACGTATCAAGCGCATTTGGGACCAGTCGGGCTACGGCAATGCTCCTGAAGGCTTCAAGTATGGTGTGGAGTATAAGACACAGGAAGAATTCAACTCAGCACGCTTTGATATGACTGCTGGTTTCCACGCTACTCACGTAGCTGGTATTGCAGCAGGTGCCGACAAGAGCACTCCTTACTATGGTGTTGCTCCTGATGCCGACCTCGTATTCGTAAGCTTCAAGAACGACAACGCTTGCATCGTTGATGGTATCAAGTATGTATTCGACTATGCTGAGAGCGTAGGCAAGCCAGCTGTTGTCAACATCAGTCTCGGTTCGCATGTAGGTCCTCACGATGGTACATCAAACACCGACCTTTCATTTGCCAAGCTCGTTGGTCCTGGTCGCATCATCGTAGGTGCAGCAGGTAACGAGGGTCTTGACAAGCTCCACGTTTCTAAGACATTGACAGCAAGCAGCAAGCAGCTCAAGACAATGTTTGCTTATGCTGACGAGACCAACAAGCAGGCTTACGTTGACATCTGGGGTGACAAAAACGCTCCTCTCAGCGTTAAGGCAGTTGTTGTGAACACACTCAATGGTAAGATAGTAAGAGAGTCGGAGCCTGTTTCTACTGATCCAGACAGCAAGAACGAGGTTAAGTGGATTGTTCCTGACGGTGCAGGTGTAGTTGCAACTGTAGGTTTGGCTATCCAGCGCAATCCTAACAACGGTCGCGCCAACGTTCTCGTATTCAGCCGCGCTAACTCTATCAACGACGGTTTCGCTATCGGTTTCGTAGCTACTGCCGAGGCTGGCAACACTATCCATGCATGGAACAACGCACAGGGTTGCGGTTTCACCAACATGAACAAGCGTGGATGGACTGACGGTAGCACCGACTACACTGTAGGTGAGCTTGGAGGTGAGAGCCCAGACGTAATCTCTGTAGGTTCATACAACTCTAACACATACTTCACACCTATCGCATTGCAAGGCACTGGTCAGGTTTATCAGATCAACCAGGAGCTCGTAGGTGGCTTCGGCGAGCACTCTAAGTTCTCAAGCTACGGTCCTACAGCCGATGGCCGCATCAAGCCAGACGTATGTGCTCCTGGATGTATCGTAGTTTCAGCAGGTTCACGTTACAGCGGCAGCTGGAGCGACGAGACTAACGTTATCGCTCGCAGCGGTCAGGACGTTTACACATACGACGTAGGTACATCAATGGCTTCTCCGTTCGTTGCAGGTACTGTTGCATTGTGGCTCCAGGCTAACCCGAACTTGACACCTAAGGATGTTATTGAAGTATTGAGCAAAACTTCACGTGAGACTAAGTACATGCCGGAAGACGTTCAGTTGCCAGACAACACTTATGGTTATGGCTACATCGACGCATGCGGCGGCTTGAAGTATGTTCTCGGCGAGACAACTGGTATCACTGAGACCACCAAGACCGACAAGATGTTCAGCATCTCTACCAACCGCGCTGCACGCACTGCCACATTCTCATTCGGCAGCGGCAAGGCTCAGGTTGAGATCTACAACACTCTCGGTCAGAAGGTATTCGCTACTCAGCTCAACAACAGCGGCGAGACAGTGAACCTCTCTTCACTCGCTGAAGGCATTTACGTGATCAAGCTCATCCAGGGCAACAACGTAGAGACTGTTAAGGCTGCTCTCTAATAAGAGATCCAACTAATAGTATAAATAATATTGGCGGTGATTAATGACAAATCCCTATTGAGGGCGAGTCGTTAATCACCGCCTTTTTTATTGTTTTTTCTTTTTTTACAACTTGAATCTATAGCCTGCACTCAGAGTGAACACACGGTTCTTGGGTCCTTTATATCCACCCACTTCCTGGAATGGCGTGAGTCCGATGTTATAACGAGCGTCGATGATGACATCGGCAAACTCATAGCTCAGTCCTACGGGGATGGACATGCACATCTTTTTCATTGTAGAGTTGAGGTTGTTCTCGCGGTCCTCGGGCTTAGACGGCTTCATTTCGCCCTCGTTGTCCTTGGTGTATATGGTCTCCACATACTTCATCTTGCCCGACATTGCAAACCCAAACTGCACACCCGCCTTCAGCGCAAAGCCCGGAGCAAGGTATGCGTTGAGCGTCAACGGCACATTGATGTAGTGGAGCTGTGTAGACATGTCGCTGTAGCCAGTGCCACCAACGAGCGTAGTGCCAGAATGCTTCTCCTCGAAACTATTCTTGTAGTTGCAACCCTGCTGTGCATAGTAGGCACCCAACGTCACCGAGAAGTCGGGCAAGAACTGATAGTCGAGGTCGACACCACCCATGAAACTGGTGCGATAGCGCGACGACAGCGTGTAGTTGCCGTCAACAATGATTTCGTCTCCCGACAGATTGGCAATGCTAAGTCCGATGCGTGGTACAATAGACACTGTTCCCTGCTGTGGATGCTGCGCCATCGCCACAGACGAGATGGCAAGAGCAAAGAGTGACAAAAGAGTCTTCTTCATAATAAAAATGTTTTGATAGTGAAAAAGGCTGTACCATCGATTGATACAGCCTTTACGATTATTGTATAGTATACAAGAAATTAGTCTTTGTTGCTACGCTTGCGAGCAAGGTGGTCGAGAGTTATCTTGCGCATGCGGATGTTCTTAGGAGTTACCTCCACAAGCTCGTCGCCCTTGATGTACTCCAGACACTCCTCAAGGCTCATCACTACCTTAGGTATAACGCGAGCCTTCTCGTCAGAACCGCTGGCACGCACGTTGGTGAGCTGCTTAGCCTTGGTGACGTTGATGACAAGGTCGTTGTCGTGAACGTGCTCGCCCACTACCTGACCGCCATATACGTCCTCACCCGGATCGATGAAGAACTTGCCACGATCCTGGAGTTTGTCGATAGAATAAGCATAGGCTGTGCCTGTCTCCATAGCTATCATCGAACCATTCATACGGCGTACTATCTCGCCCTTGAACGGCTGATACTCCTTGTAGCGGTGAGCCATAATGGCCTCGCCCTGGCTTGCTGTGAGCACATTGGTGCGCAGACCGATGATGCCACGTGAAGGTATGTCGAACTCAATGTCTACACGGTCGCCGAGAGTCTGCATTGATGTCATCTCGCCCTTGCGACGTGTCACCATGTCAATCATCTTGCTGGCAAACTCCTCAGGCACATTGATTGTGAGTTCCTCGATAGGCTCACACTTCTGACCGTCTATCTCCTTGTAGATTACCTGCGGCTGACCCACCTGAAGCTCGTAGCCCTCACGACGCATAGTCTCGATGAGCACCGAGAGGTGGAGCACACCACGTCCGCTGACAATCCACTTATCTGTAGAGTCCTCGAAAGGACGCACGCGAAGAGCAAGGTTCTTCTCAAGCTCCTTCTGAAGGCGGTCGTTGATGTGGCGTGATGTCACAAACTTGCCCTCCTTGCCGAAGAACGGCGAGTCGTTGATGGTGAAGAGCATGCTCATGGTAGGCTCGTCGATAGCGATAGGAGGCAGAGGCTCAGGATTCTCGAAGTCGCAGATGGTGTCGCCAATCTCGAAGTTCTCCAATCCAACTACTGCACAGATGTCGCCCGAGTGTACTTCGTCGACCTTCTTCTGGCCCATTCCCTCGAATACGTGCACCTCCTTAATCTTGGTCTTCTCCAACTTGCCGTCGCGGTGAGATATGGTGATGTTCATTCCCTCCTTGAGCGAGCCACGATGAACACGACCCACAGCGATGCGACCGGTGTAGCTTGAGTAGTCGAGCGATGTGATGAGCATCTGCGGAGTGCCCTCTATCACCTTAGGAGCAGGGATAATCTCTACAATCTTGTCGAGCAGATAGTCGATGTTGTCAGTAGGTGCGCTGTAGTCCTCAGCCATCCAGCCATTCTTGGCAGAGCCATAAACCACGGGGAAGTCGAGCTGGTCCTCAGTGGCGTTGAGCGAGAACATGAGGTCGAACACCATCTCGTACACCTCTTCAGGGCGACAGTTGGGCTTATCCACCTTGTTGACAACAACAATCGGCTTCAGTCCGAGCTGCAAAGCCTTCTGCAACACAAAGCGTGTCTGCGGCATCGGACCCTCGAAAGCGTCAACGAGCAGGATGCAGCCGTCTGCCATGTTGAGCACACGCTCCACCTCGCCGCCGAAATCGGAGTGTCCCGGAGTGTCTATAATATTGATTTTTGTGCCTTTCCAGTTGATTGATACATTTTTGGAAAGGATTGTTATTCCTCGTTCACGTTCCAGGTCATTGGCATCCAACACCTGGCCACTGTTATCCTGGCCGTCGCGGAAGAGCTTTCCCGCCAACATCATCTTGTCCACAAGTGTGGTCTTGCCATGATCGACGTGTGCGATAATGGCAATGTTTCTAATCTCTTGCATCTATGTTTACCTTATTGTAAAAAAAGTTTTGTGCAAAGTTACTAACTTTTGTTCAGATACAAAAACATATAGGGGCTAAATTTAATATATAAGGAGGAGTAAGGCATGGCGTCAATGAACTTAGATACCAATGATTTGATGGCAGTGATGTCATACCCTCTTGTTGTTTGCCCAACAAACTATTATTACTTTTTCCAAGAAATAGCATTGGAAATCCAAAATAATATTGTAGCTTTGCAAGCGCTAAAGATTGTAATAATTTCAATTCACGTCTATACGACAAATGGAAAATAACAAAACATACACTTACGACGAGGCTTTTGAGGCCTCACTAAAATACTTCTCGGGCGACGAACTTGCCGCACGTGTGTGGGTGAACAAGTATGCAATGAAGGACAGCTTCGGCAATATATACGAATGTTCGCCTGAGGATATGCACTGGCGCATAGCACGAGAGGTGGCACGTATCGAAAACAAATACGCTAATCCGATGACAGAGCAGGAGATATTCGACCTGCTCGACCACTTCCGCTACATCGTTCCGGCTGGTAGCCCTATGACGGGCATCGGCAACAACCATCAGGTGGCGTCGCTGAGCAACTGCTTTGTGATTGGCATTGAGGGCGACGGCGACTCGTATGGTGCCATCATGCGACTCGACGAGGAGCAGGTGCAGCTGATGAAACGACGTGGCGGTGTGGGACACGACCTCTCGCAGATTCGCCCCAAAGGCTCACCTGTGAACAATTCAGCACTTACTTCAACTGGACTTGTGCCGTTTATGGAGCGCTATAGCAACTCCACTCGTGAGGTGGCGCAGGACGGACGACGCGGAGCACTGATGCTCTCTGTAAGCATCAAGCACCCAGACAGCGAGGCTTTTATTGATGCCAAGATGACTGAAGGCAAGGTGACTGGCGCAAATGTGAGCGTGAAGATTGACGACGAGTTTATGCAGGCTGCCGTTGAGGATAAGCCATATACACAGAAGTTCCCTGTCGACTCAGACGAACCATTGGTGGAGAAGGAGATTTCTGCCAAACAGCTGTGGGATAAGATTGTACACAACGCATGGAAGAGCGCCGAACCAGGTGTGTTGTTCTGGGACACCATCATCAAGGAGAGTATTCCTGACTGCTATGCCGACCTCGGATTCCGCACAGTCAGCACCAACCCATGTGGCGAGATACCTCTCTGCCCATACGACTCGTGCCGCCTGCTCTCCATCAACCTCTACTCGTATGTGGAAAATCCATTCACAGCGGAGGCTCGATTCAACTTCGAACTATTCCGTGAGCACGTAGCCAAGGCTCAGCGCATGATGGACGACATCATCGACCTGGAGTTGGAGAAGATTGAACTCATCATGAACAAGATTAAGAACGACCCGCAGTGCGACGACATCAAGCATGCCGAGTATCACCTGTGGGAGAAAATCAAGGACAAGAGTTCGAAGGGACGACGCACAGGTGTGGGCATCACTGCCGAGGGCGACATGATTGCTGCCATGGGATTGCGCTATGGCACACAGGAGGCTACCGACTTCAGCGTGAACGTTCACCGCACATTGGCTCTGACTGCATATCGTTCGTCGATGACTATGGCTCAGGAGCGCGGTGCATTCGGCATCTTCAGCGCAGAACGCGAGCAGAACAATCCGTTCCTGTTGCGCATCAAGGAAGCCGACCCTCAGCTGTATGACGACATAATAAAATACGGACGACGCAACATAGCATGCTTGACTATCGCCCCAACTGGCACTACGTCACTAATGACTCAGACCACAAGTGGCATTGAGCCTGTGTTTATGCCTGTATACAAGCGCCGCCGCAAGGTGAATCCAAATGACACCGACGTGCATGTTGACTTTGTTGACGAGGTGGGCGACTCGTTTGAGGAGTACATTGTCTACCACAAGAAGTTTATGGAGTGGATGCGTGTCAACGGCATTGACACCGAGAAACGATATACACAGGAAGAGATTGACGAACTGGTGAAGCGCTCACCTTATTATAAAGCCACAGCCAACGACGTAGACTGGCTGATGAAGGTGCGCATGCAGGGCGCAATCCAGAAGTGGGTGGACCACTCTATCAGCGTAACTGTCAACCTGCCCAATGATGTAGACGAGGACCTTGTCAACCGACTATACGTCGAAGCATGGCGCTCGGGATGCAAGGGATGCACCATCTATCGCGACGGTTCGCGTGCTGGTGTGCTCGTATCGGTGTCGAAGAAGGACAAGAAGAAGAAGGCAACAACCAATCCACTCAAGGAGAAGCATGTGATACAGATAGACGGACGCACAGTTGTGGAGACACGACCGAAGGAACTGGAATGCGACGTAGTGCGTTTCCAGAACAATAAGGAGAAGTGGGTGGCGTTCATCGGACTGCTCGACGGCTATCCTTACGAGATATTCACAGGTCTGCAAGACGACGAAGAGGGCATCGCGCTGCCTAAGACAGTGACAAAGGGACGCATCATCAAGCAGACTGGCTCGGACGGCAAACGCCGATACGACTTCCAGTTTGAGAACAAACGCGGATATAAGACCACCGTAGAGGGACTATCGGAGAAGTTCAACCCTGAGTATTGGAACTATGCCAAGCTCATCTCTGGTGTTCTGCGCTATCGCATGCCTATCGACCATGTCATCAAACTCGTGGGTTCGCTGCAACTCAAGGACCAGAGCATCAACACATGGAAGAACGGTGTGGAACGAGCACTAAAGAAATATGTGGCAGACGGCACCGAAGCCAAGGGACAGGTGTGCCCAGTATGCGGCCATGAATCGCTCGTATATCAGGAAGGATGCTTGATATGCAAGAACTGCGGATCGTCGCGCTGCGGATAAATAAGAGAGCAACGAAGCCCCACCCCATAAGTGGGGCTTCACTACACCATTTTTTTAAACTTCCCCATCATGAACCTCACCCAATCCTACATCCACATATCCGACATACGTCTGCACGCCCGCCACGGTGTGTTGCCACAGGAACAACTCACAGGCAACGACTACTCCATCGACATTCGTGTGGGCTACGACATATCTCAAGCCATGCTAACAGATGATGTTGAGGACACACTCAACTATGCCGAAGTGTACAACATCATCAAGGAAGAGATGCTAAAACCCTCAAAACTAATAGAACATGTGGCAGGACGAATAGCCAACAGGCTAACAGACGAATATGTCGAAATTTCCTCAATAGTGCTCCGCATCACCAAAATCAACCCACCTATGGGTGCCGACTGCCAAGGAGCTGGCGTCGAAATACATATAGAGTGCGAAAAAACTAAATGATTGTTTGCAGTTTTATCAATTAATTAGCTACCTTTGCAGCGATTAATAATTCGAAGTATATCCTGTTTATGGCAAAAAAAGTACTGCTTGCATTGCTTTTCATCATATCATTTGCAATCGCTGCGACGGCGGCAAACCGAAAATTTACGCTCTGTATCGACCCCGGACATGGTGGCAAGGACACAGGAGCGCCTGGCTCCATATCTGTAGAGAAGAACATCAATCTCAAAGTGGCACTCGCTTTCGGCAAATATGTAGAGCAAAACTGCCCCGATGTGAGCATTGTCTACACACGACGCACAGACGTATTCATACCACTGTATGAACGTGCAGAGATAGCCAATCGCAAGAAAGCCGACCTATTCATATCTGTACACACCAACTCGCTAAAGGGCAACCACACCATGCGAGGATTTGAAACGTACACTCTCGGCGACGGAACATCAAACGCCAAGAAGACAAACCTTGAAGTGGCTCAACGTGAGAACTCTGTAATATTGCTTGAGAAGGACTACCAACAGCACTATGTGGGATTCGACCCCAACTCGCCAGAAAGCAACATCATGTTTGAATTTATACAGGACAAGAACCTGACACGAAGCATTGACCTCGCCAAGATGATGCAGAAGCATGTATGCAGAGCTGCTAATCGTCCCAACAAGGGCGTACATCAGCAAAACCTTGCTGTATTGCGACTGACATCTATGCCTGCATGTCTTATCGAATTGGGATATATTTCCACTCCCGACGAGGAACAAATGCTCAACAATAAGAAGCAGATTGACAACATAGCACGCGGCATATTCAACGCATTCGTAGAGTATAAAAACAAGTATGACACTGGAATGACGGTGCCATATAAGCCTATTTCAGACCCTGTGCCTGAACAACCCGCAGAAGAAACCCGTTCTACGAACAACGATAATATCGCCGATAATAGCAGCAACAATGCCAATTCGGAGGTTGCACAGGGTCAAACACCCAACAACCAAACAGGCACCCAGCCCGACTTGATGCCTGAAATGAGAAAATCGACAACTCGCAAAAATAATGAACGTGCTGTAGAACGTGACAAAACCAACAGGACCAACAGGACTGAAACACCTGTGACTAAACCCATACAAAGCATCAACACATCACAACCTGTGTTCAAGGTACAGGTGCTTGTGTCACAACGCCGTCTAAAAAACAACGACCACAACTTCAAGGGACTCGTGGGTTGCGAAGCATACGAGGAGAACGGAATGGTGAAATACACCTACGGCGCCTCCAACAACTACAACGAGATATATCGACTGCGCAAGGAGATTGTCGACAAGTTCCCAGGAGCATTCATCATCGCATTCAAGAACGGCGAAAAGATGGATGTCAACCAAGGCATAAGAGAGTTTAAACAAAATAGAAACAAACAATAATACATTATAATATGAAAGCTTTAACAAAGGAAGTGAAAATCGCCATCGTCGCTATCGTCGGTGTGATTATACTGTTTTTCGGCATGAACTTTCTGAAAGGACTCAACCTTTTCTCTTCTACCTACGACTACTTCATTGAATTTAAAGACATAAGCGGACTGTCGTCGTCAAGCCCCATATATGCCGACGGCTACCAGATAGGCACCGTGAAGGATGTCATCTACGACTATTCGGGCGACAATCCGACACGCGTCGTTGTGGCACTCGACAAGGAAATGCGCATACCTGTTGGTTCAACTGCCGAGATAGAGAGCGACTTGATGGGCAACATCAAGGTGAACATCCTGTTGGCAAACAATCCACGTGAACGTGTGATGCCAGGTGGAGTAATCAAGGGCGACGTCAACAATGGAGCCTTCGGCAAGGCAGCCGAGATGATTCCGGCTGTAGAGAAGATGCTGCCAAAACTCGACAGCATTCTCACAAGCATCAACCTGTTGCTCGCCGACCCAGCTATTGCCAATTCACTGCGCAACGTAGAGACTGTAAGCCAGAACCTCACTGTGTCAACAAAAGAGCTCAACACTCTCATGAAGACACTCAACCGCAATGTGCCGACAATGCTTGCCAAAGCCAACGGAGTGCTCGACAATACCAACAAGCTGACTGACAACCTCGCACAGCTCGATTTGGAGTCGACAAAACAACAGGTGGACAAGACAATAGCAAACGTACAGGAGCTGACTGCCAAGCTAAACTCCAACAATGGAACTCTCGGATTGCTCATGAACGACCCATCCCTGTACAACAATCTAAATATGACATTGCGCAGTGCCGACTCACTGCTCGTCAACTTCAGACAGCACCCGAAACGATACGTCCACTTCTCGGTGTTTGGCAAAAAAGACAAGTAAGCTGACAACCATCTTAATTACATATTGTTTCACGGCTTCAGACAACCTCTGAAGCCGTTTCTTTTTACCTGTAAACACAACAAAAACGCTCCTGTACAGGTGAATTTGCACCCATATCCACAGGCTAACCACCTGTAGACACTAACATACAAGAAATCAGACATTTAGAGCTATTATAAAGCTTTGTGTTTCACGATTTCATAAAAAAACCTAACTAAGGGCAAATATAGCACCAAGACGGCATAAACAGCGCAAAATCGAATATTTCAACTTGTACACTTCAAAAATAATTACTAACTTTGCAGACGCAATTAATAGTAAATAACAGTCGAAAGACATAATATATATATACACAACTGCTGATGAATACAGGTCCTGATAAGCTTTGGGACAGATGTCTTGCGCTCATACGCGAGAATATCTCAGAGCAACAATACAACGCATGGTTCAAGAGAACTGTCTTCGAATCCTACAATGAGGAGTCGAAGACGGTATTGCTACGCGTACCGAGTCCGTTCGTGTACGAGTACATTGAAGAGAACTATGTCGACCTGTTGCGCAAGGTGCTTACGCACACATTCGGCAAGGGTGTGAATCTCTCCTATCGTATTGTCACCGACAACGAGAACAAGAAGACACAGGTTGTGGAAGGCGAAGAGCCTACCGACGAGTCGTTGCGTCCGCGACAGCGCGAGCATGCCAACGAATCGCCGACTGCTCTTGACGGCAACAGGCTACAGCAAATTGACCCTCAGCTCAACCCTCACCTTACATTTAAGAATTATATAGAGGGCAACAGCAACAAGCTGCCAAGAGCTATCGGTCATACTATAGCCGAGCATCCACAGAACATGCAGTTCAACCCATTCTTTGTGTTTGGTCCATCGGGCTGTGGCAAGACTCATCTCATCAACGCCATCGGTGTGGAGGCTAAGCGCCTGTATCCCGAAAAGCGCGTGCTGTATATCAGTGCACGCCTCTTTGAGGTGCAGTACACCAACGCAGTGTTGCGCAATACCATCAACGACTTCATCAACTTCTACCAGACCATCGACGTGCTTATCGTCGACGACATACAGGAATGGGAGGACAAGAAGGGTACACAGAACACCTTCTTCCACATATTCAAGCACCTGTTCCGCAACGGCAAGCGCATCATTCTTGCCAGCGACCGCCCACCTGTGGAGTTGAAGGGCATGAACGAGCGACTCATCACTCGATTCTCGTGCGGCTTGATAGCCGAATTGGAGAAGCCAAACGTGCAGTTGTGTGTAGACATCCTTGAGGACAAGATACGCCACGACGGACTCTGCATTCCCGAGGATGTGGTGAAATTCATTGCCTCAACAGCCAATGGCTCAGTTCGCGACCTTCAGGGTGTAGTCAATTCGCTCATGGCATACAGTGTTGTATACAACTGCAACATCGACATGCAACTGGCACAGCGTGTCATCAAGCGTTCTGTCAAGGTGAACGACGAACCTCTCACTGTTGACGAAATCATTGAGAGTGTATGTCAGCACTACAACGTCACACCTGCCAACATCAATAGCCGAAGCCGCAAGAAGGATTTTGTTATGGCTCGACAGGTGTCCATCTATCTGGCGCAGAAATACACCAAGATGCCAGCAAGCCGCATCGGACGACTCGTCGGAGGACGCGACCACTCAACTGTGATATACAGTTGCAACCAAGTGGAACAAAGAATGAAGATAGACCAGAAATTCTCAAGCGAGATAACAAGCATTGAGAATTCGTTCAGATCAAAGAAATAGGAGTAAAAACGGGTTAATATCACAACACCCGTTTTTACTCCTTTTATTTTATTCTTAAACTATTAAGCAGCTATTATCTCAACCAAGTGGCTGAACCTCACCACAAGCACAACTATGCAGGCATAGAATGCAGCCAGCGCATCGTCGAGCATACATCCCCATCCACCATGAATGTGGCGATCTACCCAGCGACAACCAAGCGGCTTGGTGATGTCGATGATGCGAAATAGCACAAAACCCAACGAGGCAAGCGATATAGACACATAAGCCGGACCGTCAACAAAAAGTGCGGGCAAGGCAGCCATCCATGTGCCGAAGTACTCATCAATAATGACTGTACGGGGGTCTTCGCCCCAATATCGCTCCATAACATTGTCTGTCCATACGCCGACGAACAGCGAACCCAGCACAAGTGCAACCGTGGCTACACACAACCACACTGGCGACAACAGATAATAAAGCCCTATCCATATAAGCAAGGCTATGAATCCGCCGAACGTACCCGGTCCCCAAGGAAAGAAACCAGTGAAAAATCCTGTAGAAATGATGACGTGAAACCAGGGTGCCTCGCCAAGTTGATGATTGTTGTTATTACTCATTGTTATTATTGTCTGATTATTTTGCTTGCAAAGGTAGTGCAAATCGTATGCACTGCAAAATTCTTAGATATTATTTTTAACTATTGTCAATAAAAAAAGGTCTGCTCAGACACACACCTTGGGATGTGTCCTAAGCAGACCGGTACAAACTTATAATAAAACCAAAACATTATGACCGTGGTATTAACCTGTCTTTTGCCTTTGTAATCTTTGATGGATGCTCGTCCATCCACTCTCCCAACATCTTTCTATGCTGTTCGAGAACATCATGATAACGACGCTCAACTGCAAGATTGCGCATCTCGCCGCGGTCGCTATTCATATCAAATAGCTGCTCACGATTGCGTCCAGTCTCATAGAGCACATATTTAAAATCCTTAGTGCGCACCATCCAACCTACGGTTCCGGCAGTCTGGGCAAACTGAGTTTCTGTGACAACATAGTCGCGAAGCGGTGTCTCTGCCTTGCCCGACTCAAGCACCGCACGTATGCTCTTGCCCTTGCAGTGCTTAGGGATGTCGGCACCTGCAAAGTCGCACACAGTAGGCATTAGGTCGATGCCATTGTTGATGAGCTGCGGCATCACGCGTCCCCCGTTCTTGCCCTTAGGCATGCAGACGATGAATGGTACGTTGGCTACACTCTCGTAGAGCACTGTCTTCTGGTTCCACTGATGCTGCGCTGCTCCGTCGCCGTGGTCGCTACTGAAGATGACGACGGTGTTCTTCCAAAGATCTTGGCGGTCGAGCTCAGCAAGTATCTGTCCTATCTGTGCATCGAGCACCTCAGTAAGACGATAGTAGCCATATAGATAGCGTCGCCAGTCGTCGGGTGAATAGTCGTACGACGGATAGAAACGATGGTTGCGTGTCTTCTCAAACTGCAATGCAGAGGCATCGTAAGGGCTCACGGCAAAGTTGGCTGGCAACTGAGGACAGTCTCTGAGGTCGGGATTGAAGTCCACCTCACCATACGGCACGTTCTGTCGGCGTGCATACTCACATATTCCATGCGGATTGTTGAACGATGCAACGAGGAAGAACGGCTTCGACTTGTCTCTATTGCGTAGGAAGTCTACTGTAGCTTCGGGCAGTCCGTTGTCGTCAAACTCATGAATATTCTTAAATCCGAAGGCATGTTCCGACGGCAAACCGGCTGTATGTACATGCCATTTGCCAGCAAGCGCACACTCATATCCAGCGTTCTCGATGAGTGTTCCGAGAGTGCGAACGGCTATCGAGTCGGGTATTGGAGTATTATTCTCCAGCATTCCGACATCCGACGGCATATATCCAGTCCACATAGCCGCACGCGACGGACCGCTAAGTGGCAGTGCACAATAAGCATTGGTGAACCTCATGCCACGCTCAGCAAGTCGGTCTATATTTGGAGTCTTCACATCCTGGTTGCCAGCACAGCTCATGTC
Organism: uncultured Prevotella sp.; assembly: GCA_934183355.1. Taxonomy (GTDB): domain Bacteria; phylum Bacteroidota; class Bacteroidia; order Bacteroidales; family Bacteroidaceae; genus Prevotella. The sequence continues at coordinate 44,041 of CAKPST010000001.1, read as the reverse complement.
GGTGGCAGCCTGTTGGTCGGACATGATATAGAGAATGTTTGGACGCTGCTGTGACATTGCCGCCAACGGCAGTGCGGCGCAACAGCCTAAGAGTAATTGTCTATTCATATATATAATGTGTAATGTATATAATATTGTTTTTAAGTAGATATTTCTTGATTTAGGACATGTTTGACATATTTCACGTTGCAAATTTACACATTAAAACGAGAATAGCACTGAAATAAAATACCAAATAGTTTTAATTTCGTCCAAATTGACTTTTGAACATTTTTGAATACCAAAAACACAATTTTGAACACCACATAGAGAAATATGTTATAATTTTGCAGCACAAAAGAAACGCAACACATTATAGCAACTACATACAATGCCATAAATTTTTAAATGTGATGTTAGAAAGATAAATAATTAGTTTTGCACATAGGATAATTAGTTTAAACACTTGCAGCGGCAAGTACCACACAGACGAAACCGCCGTTCCTCGGACTTTTGAGAGGAGCGGCGGTTTTCTTTTGCCTATACTTTGTGCTTGCCGGCTTTTTATTTAATATTAACAGATTATCATTAATCGACACAAACTAATGCGTTAACTTTGCATAATACAACAAACAACCCGAATCTCTAACAACAAACTATCAATAAATCCACATTTTCTAATTATGAGACATAATCCTGTATCATTTATCATTACTTTATTACTTGTTCTTGTGTGCCAAGCTACTTCGGCATTTGTGCCGCCTATACTTCCCAAGCCACAGAAGGCAGTCTTCACTGGCAAGATGTTCAAAGCCCCATCTACAGTGAGCGAAAAAATCGTGAAGCACATTGACGGAGCAGCATCGCAAGACGAAGCTTATCGCATTGTTGCCGACCCAAAAGGCGTCAACATCCAAGCCACTACCAACCGCGGACTCTATTGGGCTCATCAGACTCTGGAGCAAATGACCATAATGAAGCATGGCAAGGCTTATCTGCCGCAATGCGACATCACCGACTGGCCCGCTTTCCGCATTCGCGGATTCATGCACGACACTGGACGCAGCTTCATTCCGCTTGACGAACTGAAGAAAGAAATAGAATTGTTGAGCAAGTTTAAGATTAATATGTTCCACTGGCATCTCACCGAGAACCAGGCTTGGCGCATTGAGAGCCGCAAATATCCGCAACTCAATGCATCTGTTAACATGCAACGCGAGAAAGGAAAATACTACACACTGAAGGAAGCTCAAGAGTTAGTTGACTTTTGCCGTAAGCATAATATGACTCTTCTGCCCGAGATAGACATGCCTGGACACAGTGCTGCATTTGAGCGCACATTCGGTTTTGGCATGCAGACAGCCGAAGGCAAGCGCATTATGAAGGACATAATAGACGAGGTTTGCGATGCTCTCGACGTGCCTTATCTGCATATAGGCACCGACGAAGTAGGGTTCACCGACCCACAGTTTGTGCCTGAGATGGTGGCTTACGTGCGCTCCAAGGGCAAGAAAGTGGTGTCATGGAATCCAGGATGGAACTACAAGGAGGGCGAGATAGACATGACTCAGCTGTGGAGCTATCGCGGTAAGGCACAACCTGGCATTCCTGCCATCGACTGCCGATTCCACTATGCCAACCACTTCGACTACAATGCCGACCTTGTGGCGCTCTTCAACAGCCGCATCTACGACCAGCCTGTGGGCAGCGACGACATTGCTGGATGTGTCATTGCCTTCTGGAACGACCGCTATATCGACAACACCCGACAGCTACTCGACGAGAATAGCTTCTATCCTTATATGCTCACCCTTGCCGAACGAGCTTGGCAGGGCGGTGGCAACTGCTACTTCAACGGCAAGGGAACGCTCCTATGGGACGACGAACCCGAGCAGAAGGCTGCCTTTGCCGAGTTTGAAGACCGCATGCTGTGGCACAAGGAGCACACGCTGAAGGGCGAACCTTTCTCTTACTATCGCCAGTCGGATGCCGAATGGCGCATCACTGATGCCTTCCCTAACGATGGCGACTTGCAGCGTAGCTTCCCACCAGAGCACTATCTCGCTGCCAATGGTGGTCCTGACAAAGACGCCACATCCTATCTATATGAAGGTACTACCTACAACTCGCACACCGTTACTGGCAACGGCATATACTTGCGCCACGTATGGGGCACACTCGTTCCAGGATTCTATGCCAACCCTAAGGAGAATCACACGGCTTATGCCACACGCTGGCTATACGCCAAGAAGGAATGCACAGCAAAACTATATCTTGAGTTCCATAACTACAGCCGTTCGGAAAGCGACCTGGCTCCACGCCAAGGCACATGGGACTACAAGGGTAGCCGTGCATGGATAAATGGCGAGGAAATAATGCCACCGGTATGGCAGAACACACACACCGAGCGCAACAACGAGCTGCCTCTGCGCAACGAGAACTGTGTGTCACGCCCACCAGTTGAGCTAAAACTGCACAAGGGTTGGAACAAATTGGTGCTGAAACTGCCAGTTGGCAAGTTCTCAAGTCCCGAGACACGCCTTGTCAAGTGGATGTTCACTGCACCTGTCCTTTATTAGCCTCAACCAAACGCTGCAACGCCTCCTCTTCGCCTACTATCCAAACGATGTCTCCAAGACGTAGGCGATAGGTGGTGTTGACCATAGAGAGATTTTCCTTGCCTTCCTCTCTGCCCACTACCATACAGTTGAAACGATCGCGGATGCCAGTTTCGGGCAGTGTCTTGCCTGTGAATGGCGAGTGCTTGTCGATGACTATCTGCGATAGTTTCATCTCGCGTTTCTCTATATCTGGGTCGTCGGGCACGATGTCGCCAGCCACTGCTGCCTGCATAGCAGCAAGCTGCGAGTCGCTACCAATTACCTGTAGACGGTCGCCGGGGAATATAATGCTGTCGCCGCCCGGAATATTCAGGCGCTGATGACCGCGCAATATGCTGCTGACATGCACTCCGAAGCGGTTGCTCAGTCGCAAGTCGGCAAGGCTATGTCCTGCCCAAGTTGAGTTCTCAGGCACGTCTATATCTGATATATGTATATCACGGTCGAGCAAGTGACCCTCATACAGCGGTTTCTTGAGTCCAAGCACCTGCTGCTCGATGTCTCTCGACCTCAGATTCTGCACAAACAGACGCTCCATCAGTATGCTCTGCTTCTTGAGTCGACGCGATAGAATCATAGCTCCCACAATAACCACGGCTATGGTGAGCAATAGGGCGTTGGTGAATCGCGTCAGATAATTGCATATATAGAACACAAAGGCTGACGCTATGACAAGTCGCACAAGAATGGTGACGAGCAGTGGCAGTCGGTTTGAACGGCTATCACTCCATAAAGCATGAAACTCCACAGAGTGATTCTTCTTCATCACCATAGCACGCAGGAACGGAGCTATAAGCATTATGGTCAATGCTCCGCATATTCCGTTTGCCCACCAGTGCATACCGGGCATCACGCTACGTATGAACGGCAGGAAGAACGAGAACATGATGGCTATCGTGGCTATCGACAATATAGAGTAAACCAGCGTGATGCGCACCATCTGGGCTATCAGACTGTGCCAGTTGCCTTTAGGAGCCGACGACGGATGGGTGAGCGTGATGTTGTTAAGAGCACGTATCCAGGTCTTAGGCATGCGGCGTTCGAGCACTCCATAGCACGGAACCGAGAAGCGTATCATATACGGAGTGAGGAATGTGGTGATGACAGACACTGCCACTACCACTGGGTAGAGAAACTCGCCTGTCACCCTAAGTGATAGTCCCAACGATGCAATGATGAACGAGAACTCACCAATCTGTGCCATTGAGAATCCGCATCGCATAGCCGACTTGAGCGACTGACCGCCTATCAAGAATCCAAACGTGCCGAACACTGCCTGACCCACAAGTATCGTCAGCACCAAAGCTCCAATAGGAACGGCATACTCAACGATGATTTTGGGGTCGACAAGCATGCCCACCGACACAAAGAATATGGCTCCAAAAAGGTCCTTGACGGGTGCCACAAGGCGTTCTATCTTGCCTGCCTCGATGGTCTCGGCAAGAATACTACCCATTACGAACGCACCGAAAGCCGAGCTGAACCCCACCTTCGTAGACACCACTGCCATCAGACAGCAGAGTCCGAGCGACACGATGAGCAGAGTCTCGTTGTTGACGAGCTTGCGTGTCATACGCAAGAAGAGTGGCACAGCGAATATTCCAACCACAAACCACAGTACAAGGAAGAATCCTATCTTCATGACAGAGCCTATCATCTCGCCTCCGTCGGGATTTGCCCCACTCGCCAATGCCGACAACATCACCATCATGACGATGGCGAGCACGTCCTCCAGGATGAGCACACTCATTACGGGGCCAGCAAACTTCTGCTGTCGCAGTCCCATATCAGTGAACGCCTTATATATAATGGTGGTGGAACTCATGGCAAGCATACCGCCGAGGAAGATGCAGTCCATTCGATTCCAGTCGAAAGCATGTCCCACTACTATTCCGAGTGTCATCATCGAGAAGATAATGGTGAGCGTAGTGATGACCGGTGCAACGCCCATCTTCACTATTTTCTTGAACGAGAAATCAAGACCCAGCGAAAACAATAGGAACATCACACCTATATCAGCCCACGTCTTGATGTCAGCATTGTCCATTACCGACATGGTGTATGGCATGTGCGGACTCACAATGAATCCAGCCATGATATAGCCGAGGACAAGTGGCTGCTTGAGTTTCTTGAACAGCAACGTGACCGCGCCTGCAACAATAAGGATAAGGGCGAGGTCGTTGATAAGGGTTGGAACTTCAGACATATTTAAATTATATTTTAGAATTCAACGTTACGAAGATAAAACAATAACCTATATAAAAATACCATATTAGAATTATCTACAAACGTATACATTTAGCATTATGCAAAGATAACGTTTTTGTTTAAAATCAGGGGCAAAAACACTATGATTTTGTTTAAAATCAGGGGCAACAATGCTATAATTTTGTTGCAAATCAGGGGCAACAAAATTATAGGAGGTACGGTTCGGACACTGTACCTCCTAAATAAATATTAGTCGTTGAATGCGGCTGTCAGCTCACAAATCTTGATTATCACCTGCATAGCCTTCTCCATCACCTGCACACTCACAAACTCGTGAGGACCATGGAAATTGCAGCCACCAGCGAAGATATTAGGACAGGGCAGACCCTTGAACGACAGCTGAGCGCCGTCGGTGCCACCACGGATGGGCTGCACCTTGGGTGCCACGCCACTCTCCTGCATAGCCTTGAGCACGATGTCGATTACGTGCATGTTGGGGTCTATCTTCTCCTTCATATTGTAGTACTGATCCTTGAGGTCGACACTCACTGTGCCTTCGCCCCACTTCTCGTTCATCTTCTTGACGCAGTTCTCGATGAAGTCCTTGCGATCCTCAAAGCGCTCACGGTCGTGGTCGCGGATGATGTATGAGAGTGTAGCCTTCTCGCAGCATGAGTTGATGCCCAAGAGATGATAGAATCCCTGATAGCCCTCGGTCTCCTCTGGAGTCTCAGCAGCCGGAATCATGTCGGCAAACTCCACTGCGAGGCGCGACGCATTCACCATCTTGCCCTTAGCATAGCCAGTATGCACGCTCACACCCTTGATGTGAACCTTGGCTCCAGCAGCATTGAAGTTCTCATATTCCATCTCGCCCAAGTCGCCACCGTCAATGGTGTAAGCCCACTGGCAGCCGAACTTCTCCACATTGAAATGGTGTGCGCCCATGCCTATCTCCTCGTCTGGATTGAATCCTACGCGGATGTCGCCATGCTTTATCTCGTCGTGGTCGCGCAACCAGCACATAGCCTGTACTATCTCGGCAATGCCAGCCTTGTCGTCGGCACCGAGCAGAGTAGTTCCGTCGGTCACGATGATGTCCTCGCCCACATGCGCCTTCAGCTCAGGAAACTTGGTTGGCGAAGACACGATGCCCTCAGAGATGACGATGTCGCCACCATCATAGTTCTTGACAATGCGCGGACGGATGTTGGCACCGCTGCAATCGGGCGATGTATCATAGTGTGAGATAAATCCGATGGTCGGAATATCCTTCTTGGTGTTAGCCTTCAGTGTGGCGTAGATGTAGCCCTGCTCGTCCATTTCCACATCGCTCAAACCCTCGCGCTCAAGTTCCTCCTTGAGATACTTGGCAAAAATGAGCTGCTTGGAAGTGCTCGGGACGGTTTCCGACTCCTCGCTCGACTGAGTATCGAACTGAGTATAGTTCAAGAATCTTTCGGTAATATCCATGTTTCTTATGTCTTTAGTTATATTGTTGATGCAATATTGCAAAATTACAAAAAATATAATTAATCAACAAATAATCTGAGCCACTTATGTAGTGCAATGAAGTATTGGGACAAACAAAATGAACGCTAATATATTTCTGTTATCGCGAAATAATAAGTAACTTTGCATCGTTTTTTCAACTGAATATTGTATTCACAATAGATAAATAATAGGAGTAAATAAAAGAATGATAGTCTGCATAGCCGAGAAACCAAGTGTTGCCAAGGATATAGCCCGCATTCTGGGCGCAACAAACTCACATCAGGGATATATGGAGGGCAATGGCTACCAGGTGACGTGGACCTTTGGTCACCTATGTACGCTCAAGGAGCCCAACGACTACACCGACATGTGGAAGCACTGGAGCCTGTCGGCGCTGCCGATGATTCCGCCACGCTTTGGCATCAAGCTCATCGACGACGACGGCATCAAACGCCAGTTTGCCATCATCGAGCGACTAATGCAGGCTGCCGACGGCATCATCAACTGCGGTGACGCCGGACAGGAGGGCGAACTGATACAGCGATGGGTGATGCAGAAGGCGGGTGCCAAGTGTCCTGTGAAGCGTCTGTGGATTTCGTCGATGACCGACGAGGCTATACGCGAGGGATTTGCTGCGCTCAAGGACCAGAGCGAGTATCAGCCGCTGTACATTGCCGGACTGAGCCGTGCCATAGGCGACTGGCTGCTCGGCATGAACGCCACACGACTCTACACTCTGAAGTATGGACAAAACCGCCAGGTGTTGTCCATAGGACGTGTGCAAACTCCTACACTTGCGCTCATTGTCAACCGCCAAAAGGAAATCGACAACTTCGAGCCTGAGCCATATTGGGTGCTCGCCACTGTCTATCGCGACACTACATTCACTGCCACCAAGGGCAAGTTCACCACCAAGGAGGAGGGCGAGGCTACTTTTGCCACCATCGCCGACAAACCATTCACTGTCACCGATGTGTCGAAAAAGAACGGAACGGAGTTTGCACCGCGACTCTTCGACCTCACGTCGCTACAGGTGGAGTGTAACAAGAAGTTCTCATACAGCGCCGACACCACCCTCAAACTAATACAGACACTCTACGAGCGCAAGCTCACCACATATCCACGTGTTGACACCCAGTTTCTCAGCGACGACATCTATCCCAAGTGTCCGTCCATACTCTCGGGCATCAGCAAGCAATATGAGGCGCTGATGCAACCACTCTTGGGCAAGAAACTGCCTAAGTCGAAGCGTGTATTCGACACGTCGAAGGTGACCGACCACCACGCCATCATCCCCACTGGTGTGCCTGCCACAAGTCTGACGGACATGGAGCGCAATGTCTACGACCTCATTGCACGCCGATTCATAGCCGTGTTCTATCCCGACTGCAAGTATTCCACCACCACCGTATTGGGCAAGGTGGAGGATGTAGAGTTTAAGGTGACGGGCAAGGAGATTATCTCTCCGGGATGGCGCGACGTCTATGCACAGCCTCAACAGCAGTCTGGCTCTGCGCCCAATGCTGACGACGACGAGCGACGTGGCGACGAGGAACGCACGCTGCCCACCTTTGTAAAGGGCGAGAGTGGACCTCACACCCCCACTCTATCCGAGAAATGGACCACTCCTCCCAAGTTCTACACCGAGGCTACTCTGCTGCGTGCTATGGAGACTGCTGGTAAGTTTGTAGAGGACGAGACGCTGCGTGCCGCACTCAAGGAGAACGGCATCGGTCGCCCGTCGTCGCGAGCCAGCATAATAGAGACTCTATTCAAGCGCCACTACATACGCCGCGAGCGCAAGAATCTTGTTGCCACGGCTACAGGCATCGAACTCATTGACATCATTCACGAGGAACTGCTCAAGAGTTGTGAGCTGACGGGCATCTGGGAGAAACGCCTACGCGACATCGAACACAAAAAGGACGACGCTGCCGACTTTATCAACGGACTGAAGCAACAGGTGACGGAAATAGTCAACGACGTGCTGCGCGACAACTCCAACCGACGCATTACGACTCTCACCGACGACGACCTCAAGAAGAAGACTAAGCGAAAGGCTGCACCCAAGAAGGCTACACAGTCAGACGACTCTATCATCGGCACCGTTTGCCCCGTCTGTGGCAAGGGAACTATCATCAAAGGCAAGACGGCATACGGATGTAGCAACTGGCGTAACGGATGCACATATCGTGTTGACTTCAAAGCATAATGTATAATATCTAATGAGTTGTATATATAAGTTTAGTTGGTGAAAAAAAACTTTTATATTAAAAAAGCCGTGGCATCTCTGCCACGGCTAATATTATTGCATTATTCGTTGTTGCCGAATAGTGTTTGCTTAGAGTTTTGACATTACTTAATCACCTTCTTGCCGTTGATGATAACAAGACCCTTGTAGTCCTTGCCTACACGCTGACCAGCTACGTTGTAGATAACGTCGTTCTGAGCGTTAGGAGCTACAGTGATGTTGTTGATGCCAGTGGTAGAAGTGATAGCGAGAGGAGCGAGTTCGTAAACAACCTTGCCACCAATCTTGCCTGTTACGAAGATACCCTTAACGAAGTACTCAGCACCGTCAGTAGGAATTGTAACACCCTTCTTGAACTTGTCGTATACCATTACCTTCTCGTCGTCGGCTGTGATGAAGTAGTTGGTGTATTCGCCATCCTTCTCAGCTATGATAGCACCCTTTACGTATACAAGGTCGCAGAGGTAAGTGTTGTCAGTGAGGTCAGCAACAGTAACGTCCTTTGCTGTAACAGTGCCATTGCTCTTAGTAACCTTCTCCAAAGAAGTGTTGGCACTCTTCACTAACTCAGGCATATTGTTGTATTCCTTATATGTTCCCTCAACAGTTCCGTTGAGCACGTCACCCTCAGCAATCTCTAGATCGGTGTTGTAGAACATGATAGAGCCAGAAGCGTCGCGAACATAGTACTCAATGTTTGTAGCACCACTCTTAGTTGTATATTCATTCTTGAACAGAACGATAGCATCCTTGAGAGTCAACACAGCTGTCTTGTTATTAGCGAGAGCCTTGAAAGCAGCAATGTTATCTACAGTCTCTACAGTAGGAGGCTCTGGCTTTTCGCTACCACCAGGCTCACCACTACCGATTTCACCATTCATAACAACTGAAGAAAGGTCGAACTGACCAGAGGTCTTATCAGTGCTTGTACCATAAGTATTATCATCACCAACAGTAAATGTCACCTCTGTGCAGCCAGCAGGATTGCTCCAGTAAGTCTTGCCGTTAGTCTTGTCAATAGTAACCTCACCAACAGTAGATGTTACATCAGCCCACTGTCTCTTGCCTGCTGCTGACATGTTGAACACGATTGTCTTCATTTCGGCACCACTGATAGTCAGTGTGTTCTTGGCATAATTGCGAAGGTCCTTTGAGTTCGTATTCTGAGTAGGTACAGTTTTACCACCTGCCTTATCTGCCTTAAATGTGTAGCCAGAAACAGTCAGTGTGTAGCCTACCTTGTCAATCAACTTTGCTTCTTGTTTTGTGAAGTCGATAGTAGTCTGCGCGAATGTAATATTGGCAACCATAGCCAACAGCGCAACTAATGAAAAGCGTAAAGTTTTAATCATAATAGTTTTATTTAAAGAGTTTAAAATGTTGTTTAGTAAATGTTTTTATAACTAATGCAAAGTTATACAATTATTATATACCAACAAAGTTTGTAGGCTTAAAAATTAGGTTAAATATTTGTTACAACTTGATTTCTGTGCCGTGCCGTCGAGGCACGGCAAGAAATCCGTTATTTTTCGAGTTTCGACATTTCCTGTGCTTCCCAGTCTTCCCACTGTTTCATAGCCTCTTTCCAGTCGGTCTGCTCTCCGGCAGCCACAGCCTCCTGCTGACGTGCAGCCTCGTCGCGTTCACGGTCGCGAGCACGTTTAGCCTTCATGTCGGCGATGGTCTGGTCGTCGAGTATCACGATGGCACCGCGATGGATGGCGTCGTAGAGTTCTTGCTCGCCGAAAGCACGTCCCGGCTCATTGAAGTCGGAGATATTAAACTCGTAGTCGACGCGCAACTTGTGGCGTATCTCCTTTTGTTTGGCTCGGTTGGTGGCATTTTTCAGTCGCAAGAGCTTGGCAATGGCGTTGATTTCGCCATTCGAATATTTGTTTCTACCCATATGTTTTTTTAATATAAATACATTATCTAATGCTTAACAAGGTGCAAAATTAGCTTAATTTGTTAAATAATCAGCTTTTTAACCTGAAATATTTGCTTTGTTCGGAATAAAGCTATATATTTGCGGTATCATTTTTAGATTTCGATTTTTAACGAAATCACTTTTATGAGGTTGGTAGCATCCTGCACCAACCTCTTTTTTTGTATTTTTATTTGGTCGTTTCGTTAAAATAGTTTACCTTTGTGCTGTTCTTTTAACAAAACAATTTATAACGTAATACTGTAACATTTTTAAAAACCCCGATTGCCTATCGAAGCACATTTACTTAACAAAACAAAGAATTAAGAAAATGAAAAATCTTCAAGATATGACCGACGAAGAGTTGGCCTTATCATATGCCGGGGGAAATAATCGTGCCTTCGACTTGTTGCTGCAACGCAACCAGACGAAGCTATTCTCCTATATACTGTTTATCGTACACGACCGCGAGACTGCAGACGACATCTTCCAGGAGACTTTTGTGAAGGTGATAACACGTCTGCAGGAGGGACGCTATACGGCAAGCGGCAAGTTCGGTGCATGGATTATGCGCATCGCACACAATGCAATAATGGACTGGTATCGCGATCATACTGCTCAGCAGACTGTGGTGGCTCCCAACAACAACGACCTGTCTAACTTGTCGGGCAGCGAGCTACATGTGGGCAGTGCAGAGAGCCATTGGGTCAACTCGCAGGTGATGAGCGATGTGCGTCGTTTGCTCGACGCTCTGCCTCCATCGCAGCGCGAGGTGGTGTATATGCGCTTCTATCAAGACTTGTCGTTCAAGGAAATAGCCGACACAACGAGTGTTAGCATCAACACTGCGCTCGGACGTATGCGCTATGCCTTGCTCAATATGCGCCGATTGGCTAAGGCTAACGGCATTATGCTGCAACTTGCGTAGTGCGTATATATATACGCTCGCCTTTGTTTAGGGGCGAGCGTATGTTTGTTTATGAGCCTTTTGGGGCTTGTTTAGAGTTTCAATCCGCGTATTGTGGCTTTTGGGTCGGCAGCCTTGAACACATAACTGCCGCTGACGAGCACGTCGGCGCCAGCCTCTACAAGCAGCGGAGCTGTCTCGCCGTTCACGCCACCGTCTATCTGGATGAGGGCGTGGCTGCCCGAGCGCTCTATCAATTCGCGCAGGCGGCGTGTCTTGGCTAATATTTCGGGGATGAATCTCTGTCCGCCGAATCCTGGGTTTACGCTCATTAGCAGCACCATATCCACGTCGCAGATGATGTCCTCAAGCATGCAGACGGGTGTAGACGGATTGAGTGTCACGCCAGCCTTCATGCCGGCAGCGTGTATCTCCTGTATGGTGCGGTGCAGATGGGTGCATGCCTCGTAGTGCACGTTCATCATCATGGCTCCAGTGGCAGCCACCTGCTTGATGTAGTTTTCGGGGTGTACAATCATCAGGTGGACATCGAGTGGCTTGCGGCAAGCCTTTGCCACAGCGTTTATCACAGGAAATCCAAACGAGATGTTCGGCACGAACACTCCGTCCATGATGTCGAGGTGTAGCCAGTCTGCCTCACTGTCGTTAATCATTTCTATGTCCGACTTCAGATTGAGGAAGTCTGCCGACAACAGCGAGGGGGATACAAGTGTCTTCATTTTGTTTGTTGAATTTATAAATTGATTAATTTATTTACATCAGTTCAGACAATATGCGCATGCCTTGCCGTCGCTTTGTTTTGACACACGATATGTATAGGCTATCTGCCTAATTATATTTAGCGTCTTTTCAGATGGCTTCATTTCTTCTGGGGTAAATATTTTCATAGGCTGCTTGCTTTTTTTAGGGTTGTTTGTTTTGTTTACACTTATATTATCATAACGCAGATTGATGTTTTTTATTATATACATGGCATCAAAATAATTTTTTCATTATCCCTTTTAAGAAATATATTCCCCTCATGAGGTATATATATAAAAAAAAGGAAAAGTGAAAATTGCATTCCACTTTTCCTTTATATCTATTTATATATTACTATATATCAGGCTATTACTGCATGTCGTAAACCACCTGCATGAGCTTCTTGCCCAGAGCGTCAGCCTCTTCCATGGTTGCAGCCTCGCTGTATACACGGATGATAGGCTCGGTGTTAGACTTGCGGAGGTGTACCCACTTGTCGGGGAAGTCGATCTTAACGCCGTCGATATCGGTAATCTTCTCGTCCTTGAACATTTCCTTCACCTTCTCAAGAATAGCGTCGATGTCGGTAGAAGGAGTGAGGTCGATGCGGTTCTTGGCAATCTGATAGCTTGGGAATGTGGCGCGAAGCTCGCTTGCTGTACACTTCTTGTGAGCCAATGAAGAGAGGAAGAGGGCGATACCTACGAGGGCGTCGCGTCCGTAGTGGCTCTCCGGATAGATAACACCACCATTGCCTTCGCCGCCGATAATGGCGTTCTCAGCCTTCATCTTGGTAGTTACGTTGACCTCGCCCACTGCAGAAGCTGTGTAAACACCACCGTGCTTCTCGGTTACGTCGCGCAGAGCACGTGTAGAAGAGAGGTTGCTTACGGTGTTGCCCGGTGTGTGTGAGAGAACATAGTCGGCTACACTAACGAGTGTATACTCCTCGCCGAACATCTTGCCGTTCTCGCAGATGAATGCCAGACGGTCTACGTCCGGGTCAACTACGATACCGAGGTCGTACTTGCCAGTCTTCATCTCGTCCATGATGCCAGTGAGGTTCTTCTCAAGTGGCTCTGGATTGTGTGCGAAGTCGCCGTTAGGAGTATCATTGAGTATGGTGAACTCTACGCCAAGAGCCTTGAGCAGACCCGGGAGAATGATAGCACCAACGCTGTTGATAGCGTCCACACACACCTTGAACTTAGCATTCTTGATAGCCTCAACGTCAGCGAGCTTAAGGTCGAGCACACTCTCGATGTGGCGCTGATCCATAGAGTTGTCGCGTGTATAGTGTCCGAGGTTGTCTACATCGGCATAGTCGAAATCTTCCTTCTCGGCAATTTCAAGCACCTCGTTACCGTTCTCCTTTGTGAGGAATTCGCCCTCTGAGTTGAGCAACTTCAGAGCGTTCCACTGGCGTGGGTTGTGGCTTGCGGTGATGATGATACCTCCGAGTGCGCCTGTCCAGCGCACGGCAAGCTCCGTGGTTGGAGTGGTGGCAAGGTCGATGTCGATGACATCAAGTCCCATACCCATAAGTGTGCCGCATACGATGTTGCGCACCATGTCGCCAGAGATGCGTGCGTCGCGTCCTACGACGATTTTGCCGCGTCCCTCGGTCTTGGCGTTGCGCTTCATGAATGTAGCGTAGGCTGTTGTGAACTTTACGATGTCGAGCGGGTTAAGAGTGTCACCCGTGTGTCCGCCGATGGTACCGCGGATACCAGAAATTGATTTGATTAAAGTCATAACAAAAAGTGTTTTTGAGTTTAATTAGACTTGCTTTTATGTTTGTTAGTATAATTTGGCTGTGTAAATTAAAAGTTCACATCAGCGTGGCTTTACTTGCCACGCTGGTATGTTATTTCATACATGCAGGGATAAACATTCTGCGAGGCATATGCCTGTCCCTTGGTGTGGGGCACGATGATGCGCACTTTGGCTATCTCGCTGTCGGCTGATGTGTAGCGTCCGAGCTTGATATATGTCAGAGGCACGAGCCATCCTGCTGGCACTGCTGCCGAACCGTATGTGTTGTACATCACGCTGCTCGATGTGTCGAACGATGCTGTGAATGTACCCGATGTATTCTTTACTGTCATCTTGTCTACACACCATGTGTAGGCGGTGATGTTGGTGCACTGTAGGGTGGAGTCCGACTCAAGAAGGTTGTATTCGTTGAAACGGCATAGCACTGTGGCTGACTCGCCGTCCTTGAGTTTTTCGCCACATCCCTCGCGCTGTATCTGCATATACACACCCGAGCTCTCGAAGAGTACATACTCGTTTTTGGTGGTGTCGGTGGTGCAGTTCTGTGCGTTGAATTGCGACTCAGAGATGACATTAATCTTCTGATTGGCGATGTATCTATTTATCGCCGAGCGTTCCTTCTTCTTTTGGTCGGCGTAGGTCTCTGTGTCGCTGCACGATGCGAATGCTATCACGGCGAGCATGGTGCAGATAATCAATTTTAGATTCTTCATTCTTTGATGATGTATACTTCTTTTTTCTTTTTTATATATAATCAGACACAAAAGTAATAAAATTATGTCTAACAACATGTAAAAAGCTTGAGTAGTTGTCGTTATTTAACTTTTTTTCTTTAGAAGTTCCTCGTAGTGGGCGAATGCACGGCGCACTACACGCTCAGCCTCTTCGAGCGAGCAGTGGAGTCTGCCGCCGCTTGCGTTGAGATGACCGCCTCCGTTGAAAAATTCTGAGGCTACCTTGTTGCATGGGAAGTCGTCTACAGAGCGCAGCGACACCCAGATGGTGTTGTCACGGCGGTCGTCTTCACGCAGCGATACAGATAGTCGCATGCCTTTTATTCGGAGAGGCTCGTTGACAAGTCCCTCGGCGTCGCCCTTGATGAAGTGGAAGCGTCGCATGTCTTGGCGCGAAATGGTGAAGTAAGAGGCATGTATATCGTTGAAGACATTGAGTTTCTGACTCATCAGATAGCCGCGCAGACGTATTGCCCAGGGACTGAAGTTGTTGAACACATTGCGATAAATCTTGTCTTTGTCGATGTTCTTGGTGAGCAGTTGACTGATGATGAAGAATATTTCGGGGCGTGTAGAGTTGTAGGTGAATCCTCCTGTGTCGGTCATCATGCCACAGTAGATGCACACAGCACACTTCTCCGACATTGCCTCAAAACCTCCGAGCTGCCATATTATACGAAATACGAGTTCGGATGTGCTGGACATGTGGGGATAAGACACGGTGAGAACGGTGTCCATACGAGGGTCGAGATGGTGGTCGATCATTATCTTGCGTGCTGCCGACTGCTCCAATGCGTCTTTCATCTCGTCGACACGGTCGGTGCCATTGAAGTCGAGACAGAAGATAAGGTCGGCTTCTTTGAACAGCATGTCGGCCTTGTCTGCTGCATGTTTGTCATATCGTATGATGCGTTCTGAGCCCGGCAACCACTGTAGGAAGTCGGGATAAGCGTCGGGAACAACGACTTCGGGCTCTTTGCCGAGCGTGCGCAGATAGTCTGCCCATGCCAGCGACGAACCGAGAGCGTCGCCGTCTGGCGACTTGTGACAACATATAACAATGTGGTTGGCGAGTGAGATGTTTTCTCTCAAGGTGGCAATCTCTGCCTCAGTTAACAATTCTATATTCATCGTGTTGTGCTTGAATGAGAGTGCAAAGGTAGTAATTATAAATGTGTAAAGGGCATTTTTTTCATTGTTTTGCAACTTTTTTTTATTCCTTTACGTCTTATTGATAGTTCAAATGAGCATGACATGGATATTGTCCCGACATGATGAGATAGATAAAAATATGTTAATCATGTTCGATTTTCCACTGTTCATACGTTTATAAGATATAGTAATTAATAACAAATAAACAATAGAATATGAAAAACATTGGTAAATTAATTCTTACGTTGACTGTAGCCATCATGTGTGGCGGAGTTTGCATGGCTTGCTATTCAAGCAATGATTTAAAGGAAATATCAAGTAATTTGAAGGATAGTTCAAGAAAAGTGACTATCAATCGCACTGTTGGATATTTCTCAAAGATTGAGTCAAGCACACCAGCTGACATCAAATTTGTACAAGGCAAAAAGAACTCGGTGCGCATTGTGGGCAGCAAGAGTCTGGTGGACAACTTGCAGGTTGAAGTGAAGGGCGAGACACTGGTGCTGTCAAGCAAGAATAAGGGTGGCAACTGGTTTGTTTCAGGCACTAAGGAACTGAATGTTTACGTAACTTCGCCCGACCTTACAGCGCTGACACTGCGTGGATCGGGCGATTTTGAGACTCAAACCAACATCGACACAGATAATATGTCGGTGAGTATCATGGGGTCGAGCGATGTTGACTTCCGTGATGTTGTGTGCGACAATATCACGTTTGAGGTGCGTGGTTCGGGAGATATCGAGGCTAAGAGCATCGACTGTAATGCGGCTGTTGTAAGCATCTATGGCTCGGGCGATGTCTCGGTGGACAATCTCTCAGCCAAGACAGCCGATGTCTCAGTGCGCGGTTCGGGTGATGTCGACCTCAATCTCCGTGGTGTTGCTAAGACACGTGCTGCCGTTTATGGCTCAGGTGATGTCGACCTCAACTTCATCAACTGTGGTTCGGCTGAATGTCAGACCGTAGGTTCGGGCGACTTTGAGTTGAAGGGCAACCTCCGTGAGTTCAGCAAGTCGGTCAAGGGCTCGGGCTATATAGACACTAAAGGGCTTCGTGTGGGCGGCACTCTCCGCTAATCCATAGCTTGTCGCCTCGTATTTCGAGTGGCATTGGGATATTGTCGGTGAATAGTTGTCCTGTGCCAAGGCCTTGTGGCATGGTAATATTAGGACCGTATATGTCGGCAGCGAGCTGTGCAATGGCATTAAGTCCGATGTTGCTCTCCAATGCACTCGTTATCCATGAGCCTATACCACGAGCCTTGGCAAGGTCAATCCACTCGCGTGTGCCACGCATTCCTCCATGCAACGATGGCTTGAGGATGATGTATTGTGGGCGTATGCGGTCGAGCATCTCCTGCTTCATGGCAATCATGTTGATGCCGATAAGCTCTTCGTCGAGCGCAATGGGTATGGGTGTGTTGGCACAAAGTTCAGCCATACTTGCCCATTGATGCTGACGTATGGGTTGTTCGATGGAGTGGATGTCGTAGGGAGCGAGCTGTTCGAGGCGGTTCATAGCCTCAGCGGGTGAGAATCCGCCATTGGCATCGACACGCAATTCAATCTGGTCTTTGCCGAAAACCTCGCGAATATGTCGCACAAGCTCCAGCTCCTTTGCAAAGTCGATGGCTCCAATCTTCAGCTTAACACAACTGAATCCTGCCTTCATCTTCTCCTCCAAACGACGCAACATCTCGTCGTAATTGCCCATCCATACGAGTCCGTTGATGGTTATGCCTTCTTCGCCGCGTGTGAATGGAGTATCAAAAAGAGTGGCATTGCCACCGTGTTCGAGGTCAAGTAGGGCTGTTTCCAGTCCAAATAGCATTGACGGATAAGGTCGCAACATGTCGTAGTTGACATTGCCTGTCAGTTCTATCATGCGACATAGTTGCTGTAGAGTCTGCTCGTATTCGGGACGTGCGTCGCAACTAAGGTCGGGCAGCGGAGCACATTCGCCTATGCCTTTGACTCCAGGATGCTCGTCGTCCTCCACTACAACAAACCACGACTTGCGTGTTGTGTACACTCCACGTGATGTGCCGGCAGGCTGTTTGAAGTGCAGAGTGCGTGGCAGTATGTTGATTTTGTATTTCATGCTTTGTTAGGTATGATGCTATTTATTAATAGATAATTGAATATCGAATATAGAAAAAGCGTGCAGCCTTGTATTATATACATTGGTTGCACGCTTTGTAAGTCTTGTTGGGTCAACTTGTCAACCCTTTATTGATTCTTTTCAATTACTTGTTGTCCTGGATGAGGTTCTCACCTGTCATATCCTCAGGCTGCTCCAATCCCATGATGTGGAGGATAGAAGGAGCAACGTCAGCCAGACGACCATCCTTAACAGTTGCAGAGTTGTTGTCTGTAACATAGATGAACGGAACTGGGTTCAATGAGTGAGCAGTGTTAGGTGTGCCGTCCTCGTTGATAGCGTTGTCTGCATTGCCATGGTCGGCGATGATGATGGTCTCGTAGTCGTTAGCCTTAGCTGTCTCAACTACTTCCTTAACGCAGTTGTCGATGGCATGAACAGCCTTGGCAATAGCGTTGTAGATACCGGTATGACCTACCATATCACCATTAGCGAAGTTGACAACGATGAAGTCGTACTCCTGAGTCTTGATAGCACCAACGAGCTTATCCTTCACCTCATAAGCGCTCATCTCAGGCTTGAGGTCGTATGTAGCAACCTTAGGTGACGGAACAAGGATGCGATCCTCGCCCTCGTACGGAGTCTCACGGCCACCGTTTAAGAAGAATGTAACGTGAGCATACTTCTCTGTCTCAGCAGTGTGGAGCTGACGCTTGCCCTGAGCAGCGAGATATTCGCCGAGAGTGTTCATTACGTTCTCCTTCGGGAAGAGGATGTTTACGCCTGTGAACGATGCGTCGTACGGAGTCATGCAGTAGTACTGCAAGTCCTTGATGGTGTGCATACCAGCCTCGGTGTAGTCCTTCTGTGTGAGCACCTCGGTGAGCTCCTTAGCACGGTCGTTGCGGTAGTTGATGAAGATGACAACGTCGCCCTCCTCAATCTTGCCGTTAACAGTAGAGTTGTTGATAGGAAGGATGAACTCGTCGGTCACGCCATCATCGTAGCTCTCCTGCATTGCCTTCACCATGTCGTCGGCCTGCTTACCCTTGCCCTCTACGAGCAGGTCGTAAGCCTCCTTCACACGCTCCCAACGCTTGTCGCGGTCCATTGCATAGAAGCGACCAACGATGCTTGCGATGTGTGCGCCATTGTTTGAGCAGCACTCCTGAACCTGCTCGATGAAGCCCTTACCCGACTTCGGGTCGGTGTCGCGGCCGTCCATGAAGCAGTGTACGTATACGTCATTCAGACCATACTCCTTGCCAATCTCGATGAACTTGAAGAGGTGGTCGAGTGAAGAGTGTACGCCACCTGTAGAAGTCAAGCCCATGAGGTGGAGCTTCTTGCCAGTCTCTTTAGCGTAGCTATAAGCCTTAACGATTTCCTTGTTCTGGAGGATAGAACCGTCCTTGCAAGCACGGTTGATCTTAACGAGGTCCTGGTAAACGATACGTCCAGCGCCAATGTTCAAGTGACCTACCTCAGAGTTGCCCATCTGTCCTTCGGGCAGACCAACGTCCTCGCCACATGTGAGGAGCTGTGAGTGAGCTGAAACAGCTGTGAGATAGTCAAGATAAGGAGTCGGTGTGTTGTAGATAACGTCTCCCTTGCCATGCTGGCCGATGCCCCATCCGTCGAGGATCATCAATAAAGCTTTCTTTGCCATAATGTTTGTATGTGTTATATGTAATATGTTTATATTTTGTGGTGCAAAGTTACAATATTTGCATTGAACTGCAAAGCATATCCTGCAACTTTATTGCGCCATGTGTTAAGAACGTTAAGAACGCTGCTGCTTGTTGCGTGTGTCAGAGATTATCTGGCGGTCGCTGACTATCTGCCGTTTGGTCACTACGCCTTCGGTATACTCCTTGGGCGACATACCACGGTTGTTCTTGAAGCAACGGTTGAAATATGGCACATCATTGAATCCCACCATGTAGCAAACCTCAGTCACATTGAACTTGCCCTGACGCAATAAGAAGCAGGCACGGTCTACGCGCAGCTTGTTGAGATAGGTGATGTATGTCTGTCCTGTGGCTTTCTTGAAGAATGTGCAGAACGACGAACGGTTCATGCCCACATGCTCGGCTATCATGTCGATGGTGATAGTGCGTGCATAGTGCGACTGTGTGAATTCCTTCACCTTGTTAATGCGCTCTGATGTGCGGTCGGTCTCCGAGAATCGTCCCACAACTGTGGCATTGCGCTCTCGTTTTGACAGGAGCAACAGCAGGCGGAATACGAATGGCAACAGCTCCGACTCCTCCTCGGTAGACATCTTGCGCAGTGTGTCGGCGATGATGGTTGTGGTATCGGGGTCGAACTGTAATGCTGATGAAATAGACTTCACGGTCTCAAGACGCTCTGTCAATTCGGGGAATGAGCTTACGCATCTGTCAATAAACTCGGTCTTGAATGTCAGTGTGAAATGTGCGATGCATCCATCGGCATCGGTGTGACCATTGTCAAAACGCCAGCAATGGGGTATATGTGGAGGTATGAACGCAAGACTGCCCTCGGAAAACTCTGTCTCAGAGTCGCCGAGTATGCGAGTACCTTTGCCGAATACAATGTATGTCAGCTCCCATGAGTCTTGACGGTGAAGCGGTAATTGCTCCATCGGCTTCATCCTTTTATATTCAAACTTATACAAATCCATATTGTAGTAATGCTAAAATTATCGTTGTTATTATTGTGTTACCATTAAATTGATTATTCTTTAATGTCGTAATTGCTTTAACTCTCTTTCTTGCCATCTTTAGTTTCGCATCTGCAAATATACGATTATTAATTGAGATATTTATTGTTTTAACGTTAAAAAAGTTTTAGTTGCATCGTTTTAATAATCAGTTTAAACCATTATTTTCACGTTTGTGCACGAAAACTGCAACTTCTATCACGTATTTTGCAGTTTATTCCATAATTGTGCTTTTTCTTTTTTTAGCCTAAAAGAAAAAGCACAATTTAAGACTTATTATCGTTAATCGTTTTTCTTACACTTTCAATTCATGCTACCTACTATGGTTTCATCTACGCTCATGCGCTGCTGAAGCCTTGGATGTTGCCAATAATCCGGCAAATGTCAGCATACCGTTGAGCATTAGCAGCTCATATCCGAACTTATATCCCCACAAATTCTGTGCCGCTGTGTCGAGAGCGAAGCATATCATTGGCGAGGCAACAGCGATGTATGGCACGAGCGTGTCCTTGGGCATGCGACGTGTGAAGAGTCCGAAAGCAAAGAGTCCGAGCAACGGACCATATGTATATGAACACAGGATGTAGATGGCATCGATAACACTTGTCGAATTAAGCATGCGGAATAGCAGTATGAACATGACAAACACTATGGCTATACCCATGTGTGCTCTATGTCTGAGACGTTCGTCGCCTTCGCGTTGGCGTATGTCTACGCAGTAGCTTGTGGTGAGTGCCGTCAGTGCCGAGTCGGCGCTTGAGAACGAAGCAGCCACGATTCCTATGGTGAACAGCACTGTCACCGCTGTGCCAAGCTCTCCTGTCGCTGCAAACATGGGCAGCAGCTCGTCTCCGCTTTGTGGCAAGGCTATTCCCTCGCGCTGAGCGAGTTGCATGAGCAGTATGCCGAGTGCCATAAACAGCAGGTTGGCTGGCACAAATGCAAAACCATACGTGCAGACATCCTTCTGTGCTTCGCGAAGAGTGCGGCATGTCAGGTTCTTTTGCATCATGTCTTGGTCGAGTCCGGTCATCACAATGGCTATGAAAGCTCCACTTAACAGTTGCTTCCAGAAGTTCTGTGTGCTCACCCAGTCGTCCCATACAAACATTCGGCTGTGTGCATCTGTAGCTATGGCATGAACTGCTTCGGGCAGAGACAAGCCCAGTTCGCCCATCACATTATATATTATAAGTATAAGGGCAGCAAACATACACGTGGTCTGGAAGGTGTCGGTCCACACCAATGTCTTTATGCCGCCACGCCGTGTGTATAGCCATATCAGCGCCACCATGCCCACTACCGTCACTGGGAAAGGCACTCCAACGGTGTCAAGCACAAAACGTTGCAGAATGATGCACACTACATAGAAGCGCACAGCGGCTCCAGTCATCTTGGAAATCAGGAAAAACCACGCTCCCGTCTGATACGAACGCTCGCCGAGTCGTTGCTTCAGATAGGTATATATAGTGGTGAGATTGAGCTTATAATAGACGGGCAGCAATACGAATGCTATCGCAAAGTAGCCCAAAATAAATCCTATGCACGTCTGTATATAGGTCATGTCTGTGCGCATTGTCATGCCTGGCACGCTGACAAACGTTATACCTGATATCGAAGCGCCCACCATACCGAAAGCCACCATGTACCACGGCGAACGTCGGTTGGCTCTGAAGAAAGTCTGGTTGTCGGCGCCACGTCGTGCAGTCAACCTACTGAAGAGCATGAGTGCCGCAAAATAGGCGGCAACGGTAATGAGAATAATCATCTTTTTACTTCTTTTATTTGATATTAGGGTGCAAAAATACTTCTTTTCTGTGTTTTTCTTCACATCGTTTGCAACTTTCTTTGTTCTTCGTTCGTCATACTATCAGAAATCAATAAAAACAAGTATGTAGAACAACTAATAAAAACATACAAACAATGAAAAAGATACTTCTGTCTATGGCAGTGCTACTCGCACTCGCCAACTCTACCCCATCAAGCGCACAGCGTCATCGACACACACCGCGCACAGAGCAGGTAGCCTCACAATCTAAGCCTACAAACAATGCCGACGAAGGCATTGAGGCGTTCAGCGACACGTCGTCGGTGGCAGCCGACACTATTGAAAGCGCTTATGCCGCTGCCCCCAACGACTCTGTTGACGACAGCAACCGCTTCAGTCCAGGGCGTTTCAGCGACCCATTCTCGTGGTTTGGCTATGTATTCTCGTCGAGCGTGTGGGGCGGACTGTTCACTATATTGTTCATCCTCTTGGTTTTGGCGTTCCTATTTATGCCACTGATTATAGTGCTGCTCATCATTCGCTACTTTGTAAACAAGCACAACGACCGTGTGCGTTTGGCTGAGAAAGCGATGGAACAGGGACAGCCACTCACCGACGAACAGATGCCACTCAGCAAGAAGTCGCCCGACTATATGT
The DNA here is from genome assembly GCA_934183355.1 of uncultured Prevotella sp. GTDB lineage: Bacteria > Bacteroidota > Bacteroidia > Bacteroidales > Bacteroidaceae > Prevotella. Next base: position 21,004 of record CAKPST010000001.1, on the reverse strand, counting down.
GGCGACGTGGTGTCAGGAATGTGTCATTGGGTGTCGGACTCATGCTCTTCTTCTGGTTTCTCGGTGCCGACCCGCTTGTTGGCATAGGCGGACTCGTAGCATGTCTGGGTGTAGGACAGATGTTCATGGTGAGATACAACTATAACAGCAGCTTCGGAAGAAAAAAGAAAGACGACGACGAAGACAATTTTAATGGCTTCGGCACAGACATCTCCGACCTTAAGTTTGGGGATGAAGATGATAAAAAAGAATAAATAATAGTTTTTTTGTAGCAAACAGGACGCACGGTGCGTCTATATAATATATGAAGGAAAACAACGATCTCTCTCTTGTCTCTCAGGTGACTGAGTTTCATAACAGGGCGGCTTTCGACCGTCTTGTTGTGAAATATCAGTCGCCTATACGACGTTTCTTCCTTCATCAGACACTGGGAGACACGCAGCTGAGCGACGACCTTGCACAGGACACCTTCGTCAAGGCTTACGTCAATATATCGAAGTTTCGCGGTCAGGCGGCGTTCTCTACATGGCTCTATCGCATAGCATGCAATGTGCTCTACGACTATCACCGACGTCTGCGTCCCACCGACGACATCGACTCATCGGATGCCATACGCACCAACTCCACCAATACCGACGACAACATGCGCCTTGATGTATACGACGCACTGCGAAGGCTCGGCGACAAGGAGCGCACATGCGTCACTCTGCAACTCGTCGACGGCTATCCCATAGACAAGATAGCCGAGATAACGGGCATGGCGCCAGGCACTGTCAAGTCGCATCTGTTCAGGGGCAAGGAGAAGTTGACTGCCTTTCTACGCAAGAATGGATATAACAGATAAAGAAATTCAGATTACTTTAAAGATAAGACCTTATGAAGGACGATAAGAATTTGATAAGCAATAATGGTAGTGTCGACGAAGAACTGCTCCGCAGCTTCTTCGCCGACAGTGTGCGTATGCATGTTGCCGACAGAGGATTCTCAAGTCGTGTCATGCAACGAGTGTACGAGGAGATGCCTGCACGCAGTAGATTCTGGTATAATGTGTGGACTATTGTGGGCATGGCGGTTTGTGTCGTTGCGTTCTTCGTCAATGATGGAGTGCAAGTGGTGCGCAGTTGTCTGGGCAATGTTGCGGCATGTCTCACGTCATTGGCAAACGAAAACATCCCCCGCCTATCACTCGAATCGTTGCTGCCACAAACAAACACAATGAGCACAACCGTGCTTACGATTGTGCTCTCTGTATGGGTGTTGAGTTGTGTTGCGTTGTACGACTTTTGGGAATCGCAAAAGAGAATTTAGCAACTTCAACCTTTATTCTATATAGAAGTCTTCCTCCTGATTCTTGTCAGCAGAGGAAGGCTTTTTTGTTTCCTTAGGTTTCACCTTCAGTTTGCCGTCCTTATCAAACATGCCGTATGTAGTGCGCAGCACACTAAACTCGGTGCGGCGGTTCAGCTGGTTGCAAATCTCCTGCTTGTCCTTGTCGAGTTTCATGATGTATTCTTCCGACAATACGTCGTTCTCCTTCAGCCACGTATATTTCTCGGTGAGCTTCTTGCGCACCACCTTTGGCTTCTCCTTGCCATAGCCAACGGGCGACAGGCGGTCGCGTGAGATGCCCTTGGCTGTGAGATAAGCCACTACCGACTCGGCACGGCGCTGCGACAATCCCTTGTTGTATTCTGCCGAACCCTTATAGTCGCAGTGGGCAGACAGTTCGATAGTCACATTCGGATTCTCGTTGAGCAGTCTTACGAGTTCGTCGAGAGCCTTCTCCGATTCGGGTCGAAGTGTGGCACGGTCGAAGTCGTAGAAGATGTTGTCTATTAAGACAGGCGCTGTTATCGATGCAAGTGGGAATTGCAGCACATGCTCGTGCGACTCGTCGCAGTCCTTCACATTTATCTGTAGCTCCTCCTTGTGATTGAGAAATCCCTTGCAAGTAGCAAGGAAGATGTAGTCGGTGCCCGGAGTGAGTCGTCGTTCAAACGAACCGTCGCCCTTGACATTGATTTTCTCGTTGGTTCCATCCGAACCTATGAGGTAGACCAGAGCCGAAGGCAGCTCATAGCCGTCCTGCTCATACACCCATCCCTTGACACTCTGTATTATCTCAGGATTCTCAAAGCTGTAGATATGATCCCATCCACGACCATCATTGCGGTTGGACGAGAAGTATCCGCGGTTGTGCACTCCCTCAAATGTCATGCCGAAGTCGTCGGCTTGCGAGTTGAGTGGATAACCCGGATGTTCTATCTTATACTTGCCATTCTTGCCAACAGTAGCTATGAATATGTCGAGTCCGCCCATGCCGGGATGACCGTCGCTTGAGAAATAGAGGTCGCCATTGGGACGAAACGTCGGAAACATCTCGTTACCCGGAGTATTAATAGGCTCACCTAGATTCTCCACACCGCCAAGTCCGGCTGCTGTGATGCGTGCTCGCCAAATATCCATGCCTCCCATTCCGCCTGGCATGTCCGACACAAAGTATAGCCACTCGCCATCAGGCGACACCGCAGGGTGGGCATAGCTTGAGAGCGTGTCGCCAGTGATTTTCAGTTCGGTAGCCTTGCCCCATGCAGCGTCTGCACGTGCCGAAGTCACTATCTGTGCATAACGAGGATACGAAGGGTCGGTGACACACTGTGTGAGATACATCGTGCGCTGATCGGGCGACAGCGAGCATGCTCCCTCGTCGTAGTCGGTGTTCACTCCACCCGTCACAGCTTCGGGTTTCGACCAATGCCCCTTGTCGTCCTTCTCCGACACAAATATGTCGGCAGGCTTGGCACCGGTGATGCCACTCAGTTCGTTGCCCTGTGCGTCGTTGCGTGTGGATGTGAAGTAGAGGTATTCATACTGGTCGCCGGCAAGCACTGGCGAGTAGTCGTCGCGCCTTGAGTTGAACACATCCATACGTCTCACCTTGTACCTGGAGCCATCTGCCTTCCATTGTGGCGCCTTCTGTGCCGATGTTAGTCCGTTGCGTGCCAATATCATCTCTGGCGACTCGGCATCCAGCGAGTCGATGACGATGCTAAACTGTGCCTCAGCCTGTTTGTATGAGCCATTCTTGAGCAACTGCCTTGCATAAGCCAGGCGGTCGAGCGTTGAGGCTTGTCCATATCTAATGGCATTGGCATAGGCAGCCATCGACTTCTGTGTGGCATTGATGCGCTCGTTGCAATGGGCTATCTTCAGCGCTATCTGTCCACGGCGGGCCTTCTCCTTGGGTGCAGTCTTAGAATAAGCCTGCTTAAACTGTGTTGCAGCGTCGTAGTATTCGCCTATGGCGAGATATTTCTCGCCCTTCTTCATGTTCTTTTCTGCACCACAGCTTGCTGCTGCCAGCACGATGATGAGCAGCAGACACAGAGTGGCTATCGGGGAATATGGTCTTTTCACGTTATTGATATTTATATTGATGCAGTTTTGCATAAAAAACTATACTAATAGGAATAACGTGAAATCAGTTGATTTATTGTAATAAATTCCTTGTGAGTTGCATCATTGTCTAATAATTCGTCATCTGCATATATGCAAAAAGGGTGCGACATCACGCCGCACCCTTAGCCAATAAATTCCAGTTCATGAGGTTTCCCTCTTTCTTAGCATACATCAATCATTTTATTGATGTGTGCGTCTTTCATTATGCTTAATTAGATTATCTTTTTATTTTGCCAACAGGCTGACAGCGAATCCTCCGCCTCTTGCCTGCTTCACCTTTATCACGTCGCCCTTCTTCACAGTGCGATGTGTGATGACATAAGCCGACGGATTCTTCTCGTAGTCGGCATTGGGTGCATCCTGATAGATGGCGCAGTCGTACTTGCGACCCTTGTCGAGGAAGTCGAGGCGCACTACAGTCTGTCGACCTTCGGCGTCGCACTTGCCACCTACAAACCAGTTGTCGGTGCCTTTAGCCTTGCGTGCCACTGTGATGTATTTGGCTGGCTCGGCTTCGAGATAACGAGAGTCGTCCCAGTCGCATGCCACATCGCGGATGAATTGGAATGCGTCGTCATACTTCTCATAGTGTTCGGGCAGGTCGGCAGCCATCTGCAATGGTGAGTACATCGTCAGATAGAGGGCAAGCTGACCGCAAAGTGTTGTGTGTACAAACGATTTGTTGTCGCTCCACTCCGACAGTTTGGTGACAAAGATGCCCGGTGTATAGTCCATCGGACCACCCTGCAAACGTGTGAACGGCAGCATAACAGTATGATAAGGCACCGAACCACCGAAAGCCTCGTATTCTGTACCACGTGCCGACTCATTGCCCACGAGGTTAGGCCATGTGCGGCAGATGCCTGTAGGACGTGTTGCCTCGTGTGCATTCACCATGATGTGATGCTTGGCAGCCTGCTCTATCACGCGCTGATAGTGGTTGTTGGTGAGCTGCGAGTAGTGATATTCGCCACGTGGAATGATGTCGCCCACATAACCAGTCTTCACAGCGTCATAACCATACTTGTTCATCAGATTGAAGGCATCCTCCATGTGGCGCTCATAGTTGAGAGTTGAGGCGGATGTCTCGTGGTGCATCATCAGCTTCACGCCCTTAGAGTGGGCATATTCGTTGAGATACTTGATGTCGAAGTCGGGATATGGAGTCACAAAGTCGAAGACGTCGAGCTTCTGATGACCAAACCAGTCCTCCCAACCTTCGTTCCATCCCTCTACAAGCACCTCCTGTAATCCGTTCTTGGCAGCAAAGTCGATGTAGCGTTTCACCTCGGCAGTTGTTGCGCCGTGTGTGCCGTTGGGCTTGCACTTAGAGTAGTCGGTCTCGCCAAGACGCACTGATGGCAGGTCGTTGGTGTACGACCATGTCTTAGTGCCTACAATCATGTTCCACCATACACCGCAATATTTGGTAGGATGAATCCACGATGTGTCCTCAATCTTGCATGGTTCATTAAGGTTGAGGGTCAATTTCTTAGAGAGCATGTCGCGAGCATCGTCACTCACGAGGATTGTGCGCCACGGAGTGTTGAACGGAGTCTGAATGAATCCCTTGCGTCCTACGGCGTCGGGTGTCAGCCACGACTCAAAGACGAGAGTCTTGTCGTCGAGGTTGAGGTGCATCGTAGGATAGTTGAGACATGCAGCCTCATGGATGTTGATATACAGTCCGTCCTTGGTCTTGAGCTGTAGTGATGTCTGCACGCCAGTGTCCGAGAATACGGTTGTCGACGAGTTTGACTTGTAAGCCTCGCGATTTTTCTCTATCACAGGGCGAATGCCTGTAAGCGGAGTAATCTGGTATTCATACTCCTGAGTGTCGTAGTCGCCCGGAATCCAGTAGGCAGTGTGGTCGCCAGTCATGGCAAACTGCGTATGTTCTTCCTTTATTACGAAATAATTGAGGTCTTGCTGCTGTGGAAACTCATAGCGCAATCCCATGCCATAGTCGTATACACGAAATCTGATTTTGATGTCGCGGTTGGTGGCAGGCTGATTGAGGCTAATCTCCATCTCGTTGTAATTGTTGCGGATGGTCTTAGTCTCGCCCCATACAGGAGTCCATGTCTCGTCAAACGATGATGTCTTCGAGTCGGTTTCCTTGAATCCGTCCATCAAGTTGGTCTCCTCCATCCCCTTAGATGCGTGCTTGTCCTTGGCGAGTTCGAGTCCGAGGTGCGATGGGTTGACAACTTTCTTGCCCTTGTATGTCATCTCATACGTGGGGCGTCCGTTTTCGGTGAGCGAGAAAGTCAGACTGACGTTACCGTCGGGCGACTTCACTGTTTGTGCCGATGCAAAGGCTGGAACAAGCGCAAGCATGGCGGCGATGGTCTTGATATACATAATGTGTGATGTTGTTTATTTATAATTTAGGCTTCCTTTCACGCTGCGAAATTACAAATAAAAGGCATTCCATTCCAAATCTTTTAACTCTAATTTATTTTGTTGGGATGTAAACGTTTGCAACATAAGGAGGGGATGTTGACAGAAGAACATGAAAGGGAAATGACAGAAGAACATAAGAACAGTTTTTTTGGGGGGGCGGTGGACAGGATGACCGTCTCGCCTACGAGCGCAACCGCCAGGAGAAGATAGATGCCCTTATATAAATCATTTTTTAATTTTCTACTGCAATCTGCAATTATTCAAAAAATATCGTTATAAACGATTGATAACCATAATGTTACAGAATTGCAGATTAGCTTGCAGTAGAAGCGGCATCTGCAATGGTCTGTGTATATCTATTCCGACGAGTCATTAGGGCTTTGTACAGTGAGTACAAGGGCATCGTACAATGAGTACTAAGGCTTTGTACAGCGAGTACTAGGGCTTTGTACGACGAGTACTTGGATTTTATACGAATACTACAAGGTATTTTATACCAATCCTACGATTGCAGATGCTTGCAGATAAAATAAGCAATCTGCAATTCTTGTAACGCTTTGACCGACAATGATTTAAGTCGATAAAAACGGCAAAAATTGCAGATTGCAGATGAAATTTGAAAAACTTTTTTATACGTGCTGCTATATGTATTTATTATATCGCTGCCACATATTTATGCATAAGTCGCTTCACCGCTGATGTGCGGAGAATGCACCACTCAAGCACGGCTATGCCCACTATCGTGGTGAGGATGCCGAGCAACACATCGATGATGTAGTGGTGGGTGGTGTAGACGGCTGTCCACCATATACCGAGGCAGATGAAGGCGAACACGCCTATTGTCACCTTAGACTCACGACTCCACACGGCATATATCGTAGCCACAAGCATGTAGGCGGCGTGAAGCGACGGAATGGCGGCAAACACATTGGCGTTCTTGCCATAGATGGAGTGGAAGATGTTTAATCCTGTCAAGGCGTCGAAGCGTCCAAGTCCGGCAACGTTGCCCGGAGTGTTGAGCACTGGCTCAAAGCCATAGTTGATGGCATACCAAGGCGGGGCGGCAGGATAGACATAGTAGCCCACAAAGCCCACAAGATTGACAAAGAGAAATGCGAAGGAGAATCGCAGATACATCTCGCGCTTGCCCTTTAAATAAAGATATATAGCGAAAGCCAATGGCACAGGCACCCAGCACAGATAGAAAATGCCTGCCATGAAGTCGGCAAAGGAGCAGTTGTGGATGTTGAACCATTCGCCGGGAATCAGTGTTGTGCCAGCGGTGGCTATGCCAAAGAGCGACTTCTCTGCCTCGTACACACCACGCACGTCAATAGGATTGACCTTGTAATTGGGGTAAAGGCGCATCGAGTCGTAAGTGACGGCAAAGATGAGCCACGGCAGTAATGCGAGCGCCAACTTGCGTGTGGGGCGAATGACAAGCAGCACGAGCCATAAAATGATGATGTTGATGCTGAACATGTATTAATCCTTCTGCTTGTCCAACTTGCTGAGTTCCTTGTAGCAGTGTGCCACACGCCAGAAAGCGGTGATGTTGGCAAGCACAGCGATGATAATCATCGGCACTACGAGCACCCATATATTCTGGAACACACCACACAGGATGGCTCCAAGGGCTGTCACTACGACACGCTCAGGACGCTGCATGAGTCCCACCTTGCACTCGATGTCGAGTCCCTCGGCACGTGCGCGAACATAGCTCACCATCACCGAGCCTACCATTGCTACGAATGTAACGATGCCAGCCCACTCCCATCCGCCTATCTGCAACAGCAGGTAGCAGATGCCGAAGAGCGTACACAGCTCGCTATAGCGGTCGAGTGTAGAGTCCCACAGAGCACCGAATGTCGACGACATGCCGCCCATGCGTGCCAATCTGCCGTCCATCATGTCGAACAGACCGGCAAAGAGAATCACACCGCCACCCCAGCCTATCAAGCCGAAAGCGTCAGCCTCAGGCAGCGCGGCAGCATATATGAACATCGCCGTAGCGACTACATTAAGCACAAAACCAGTAGTGGTGATGAAGTTAGGAGTGATGCCCACCTTTATCATGCCCTTAATCAAGGGATTGATGATGATGTAAATCACTTTTTGAAGAAAATCTCTATAATTCATAAACTTGATTGATTGTTGTTTTCGTTACGATTGTTCGCCCACCTTCTGCTTGCCATAGTGGAATACGAAGGTGCGCTGTAGCTGATAATTCCACAGCACAGCCACAAGCACAGCCACGATGGTCTTGGAGATGATGTAGTTGATGCCAGTGAGTTCGGTGAGTCGCCATGTACCCCATGTGTTGAGGGCTATGCTGCCCGTCCACACAAACACATAGCGCAGCGCCACATATTTCTTCTTCATGCCGAAAGCATGAAACACCCAACGGTAGTTGATGCCACAGTTGACCAGTCCACCAGTGAAAGCTCCTATCAGCGTGGCATAGCCATACCACAAGCCGAAGATGCTGGCAAGCGTCAGCGTCACTCCGAAGTCGACGGCAGACGCCACCCATGCCGAGCACTGTGCCTTGGCGAACGTGGCAACCGCTTTCTTCAGATTGCCCATTGTTACGTTATGTCTGTAAAAAATTCTTGTTTATTATATATAATAATGTGCTAAAAACTGCCTCATCAAGCCTTTAAATCACAAGGGCATGATAACGCAATCTTATCTAAAGGTGCAAAATTATAGAAAAATATTTAAATGAAAAAAGTTTTCTTAGCTTTTTTGAATTATTATATATAACTTTGCAGTTCGAAAAGAGGAGGCTCTGTCAAGGAGCCGCCGATATAGAGATAGTTTAGAATTAGTTTTTTAGCACGTTAATCCCGTTATTAGGATAAATCAGTAAAGACACGTGAAAAGGATTTTTTGCATCACATTGTTTCTCTGTGCTTTGACCACAATCGTCAAAGCACAGATAACCGGAGAAATCTACGACAATGAGGGATACCCCATTCCTCTTGCAAGTGCCGTATACAAGGGTCATCATGTTGCCGAAGCAAGCGACATCAACGGCAAGTTTTCCATTGCACGACACAATGGTTGGGAACTCACGTTCAGTAGCGTGGGATTTCAGCCGCAGACTATAAAGGTGGGACCCAACACACCGTCGCACCTCAAGATTGTACTCAAGGAGGACTCTCGCTCGCTGGGCGAGGTGGTCATCAAGCAGAAGCGCGAACGCTATTCGCGCAAGAACAATCCTGCCGTAGAACTGATGAAGCGTGTGATAGCTGCCAAGAAACGCACACATCTTGAAAACAACGACTACTATCAGTACAACAAATACCAGAAGATTTCGTTCGCACTGAACGACATCAAGCCCGAGGACCTGACTACGGGCAAATACAAGAACAAGTCGTATGTCAAGGACCAGATAGAAACCTCGCCATACAACGGCAAGCTCATCCTGCCTGTGTCGGTGGACGAGACTGTGACTCAGCACATCTACCGCAAGAACCCTAAGGAGGAGAAGGACATCATCAAGGGACAGCGCCAGGAGGGAGTGAACAATCTGTTGCAGACGGGCGAGATTCTGAACACGCTGCTCAAGGAGGTGTTCACCGATGTGGACATATACGACGACCACATGCGACTGATGCAGTATCAGTTTGTGTCGCCTATCGGCGAGACTGCCATCTCGTTCTATCGCTACTACATCCAGGACACAGTATACGTCGACCGCGACCTGTGCTACCACCTGGAGTTTATCCCCAACAACCAGCAGGACTTCGGATTTCGTGGCGAACTGTTTGTGCTCGCCGACTCGTCGCTGCACGTCAAGAAGTGTTCGTTCACGCTGCCTAAGCGCACTGACGTCAACTTTGTGCAGGACATGAAGATTACACAGGAGTACACCAAGCTGCCTAACGGCGAATGGGCGCTGTCGGTAGACGACCTCACAGCCGAACTTAGAGTGAACAAGATGCTGGGCGAGGTGCTTGTCACCAAGACTACACGATATGACGACTATGCATTTGACGACCTGCCCAAGAAGCTGTTCAAGGGCAAGGCTAAGGTGAAGCACGAGGCTGACGCCATGGTGCGCGACGAGGCGTTCTGGAATCAATACCGAGCAGTGGAGCTGACCAAGGGCGAGTCGTCGATGAACGCATTCATCCACCGCATCGAACAGTCGAAGAACTTCAAGTGGATAATCTTCGGACTGCGTGCGTTGCTCGAAAACTATGTGGAGACAGGCTCTATGCGCACCAAGTCGAAGTTTGACTTCGGTCCGGTCAACACGCTCATCTCTACCAACTTTGTCGACAAGTATCGTCTGCGTGTCAGCGGTCGTACAACAGCCAACCTCAATCCGCACCTCTTCTGGAAAGGCTACTATGCATACGGCACAAGCTCGCAGAAACACTATTATGGTTCGGAGATAACCTATTCGCTCAACAAGAAGAAGAACGTGCCGTTTGAGTTCCCTCAGCGCAACATAACCTTCGAGTCGGGCTACGACGTAATGTCGCCTGCCGACAAGTTCCTTATCCACAACAAGGATAACGTGTTCATGTCGCTGCGCACACAGAAGGTGGAACAGATGTACTTCTACAACCGCCAGAAACTCTCGTTCGACTACGAGACCGACTGGGGAATGTCGTTCAACACGTCGTTCAAACTTGAGAGCAACGCTCCTACGGGCGACCTCGTGTTCAAGAAGATGCCGGGTGCTGTGCAGAATCCCGACCCTATGGGCAACGAATATGTGGACAAGATACGCACTACGGAGCTGAAGCTGGGACTGCGCTACTGCCCCGGACAGACATTCATCAACACCAAGCAGCAGCGCTGGCCGGTCAATCTCGATGCACCAGAGTTCACATTGAGCCACACTATTGGCTTGAACAATGTATTGGGAGGCGAGTATAAGCTCCACTTCACCGATGCCAGCATCTACAAACGATTCTGGATGGGCAGCTGGGGATATATCGACACACATATCAACGCTGGCGCTCAGTGGAGCAAGGTGCCATTCCCACTGCTGTGTATGCCACCGGTGAACATCACCTACTTCGAACTTGAGAACACCATGTCGATGATGAAGAACATGGAGTTCCTCAGCGACCGCTATGCCTACGGCTCTATCTCATGGGACCTCAACGGCAAGATACTCAACCGCATACCACTCATACGCCGACTGAAGTGGCGCGAGTGGATTGGCGTGAAGGGCATGTGGAGCACGCTGACCGACAAGAACAACCCGATGTTGGCACACAACCAGAACGACCCGATGCTCTTCCAGTTCCCTGAGGGCACCAAGGTGATGGACCGCAAGACACCTTATTGGGAAATCGTTGTCGGTGTACACAACATCTTCAAGTTCTTCGCCATCGACTATGTTCGCCGTATGAACTACTACGAGCCGGGCATCAAGAAGAACGGCATACGCTTTGCCTTCATGGCAAGCTTCTAAGGTTTGGACTAATTTCTAAACATCTATAATTTGTGGGGCTCATGGACCGCGATTGGTTCGTGAGCCTTTTTTGTGTCATTTTGTTTTGTGGGAAAACAGATTATTTGTACATTTGCAACCGAAAAGATTAAATCAGGAAACACTATGATATTATTCGCAGACAGACAGGACATCACTCGCATCGGACTGACATATATAGCCGACAGCATCATCGAAACGCAAGAATACAAGACTGTGGAGGACAAGACATCGCTCATCGAGGCTCTCAAGGAGTCGCCCGATGCTACCGTCTATCTCGACTACACGCTCTTTGACATCGGCGATGCTGCCGAACTGCAGATTCTCGCACAGCGATTTCGCGAGTCGTTGTGGGTGCTCTTCAGCGACGAACTGAGCTACGACCTCATCAGTCAGACGGTGGCGGCAAGCCGTCAGTTTGGCATTGTGCTCAAAGACTCGCCCCTAAACGAGATACGCGAGTCGATAATCTACGCCATGCGCCACCAGCGCTACATCTGTCAGCGCATAGCCGAAATGCTACTCAATCCGCCATCTAACGACGAACAGACACCAGCCCTGGCTTGTCTAACCAAGACCGAGACCGAAATACTAAAACTCATAGCTCTCGGACTGACGACCAAGGAAATAGCCGAACGCCGCTTCTCGTCGTTTCACACCATCAACACTCACCGCAAAAACATCTTCCGCAAACTCAGCGTAAACAACGCACACGAGGCTACAAAGATTGCGCTGAGGGCAGGACTGGTGGACAGCGCCGAATATTACATATAGTTTTCTGACTAAGATACTTACACCTTACACACTTGCCTAATTGCAAAATTATTCGTAACTTAGCGCCATAAAACCAAACAAGCACAACAAAGGAGGATTGTGGCTATGGCTGAAAAAAGAAAATACCCTATAGGAATACAGACGTTCAGTGAGATTCGCGAACGCAATTATTTGTATATCGACAAGACACAATATCTTGCCGACTTTATTGATAATGGCTATAAGTATATCTTTCTAAGCCGCCCAAGACGGTTTGGCAAGTCGTTGTTTGCCTCAATGATTCATTCTTACTACGAAGGTCGCAAAGAACTGTTTGAGGGTCTTGCCATCAGCCAGAAGGAGCGTGACTGGACTCGCCATCCTGTGTTGCACTTCGACATGAGCACAGCCAAGCATTGCACCGAGGAAGAACTTAAATCGGAGCTCAACTTCAAGCTTGCCCAATACGAGGATATATACGGATGTTATGAAGAGGCAACAAACCTCAACCAACGCTTTGAATATATAGTGAAAGCCGCCTATGAGCAGACACAACAAAAAGTTGTGCTCATCATTGACGAATACGATGCTCCCTTGCTCGACGTTGTACATGAAGAGCAAAACCTTGCCGCACTGCGCCGCACAATGCTAAACTTCTATTCGCCCATAAAGTCGCTTGACTCATATTTTGAGTTTGTATTTCTCACGGGCATTACCAAGTTTGCACAGCTCAGCATCTTCAGCGAGCTTAACAATCTGTTCAACATATCCATGTATGACCAGTACTCGGCTATATGCGGCATAAGCAGCGACGAATTGACTACACAGATGCGCCCCGATGTGGAAATGCTTGCAAAACATCTGCACCTGAGTGTTGACGAGACTTTTGCCAAATTGAAAAAGAAATATGATGGCTATCACTTCAGTAAGCATTCTGAGGATGTATACAACCCATTCAGCCTAATTAAAGCTCTCGCATCGGGCGATATAGGCAACTATTGGTTTGAGTCAGGCACACCCACCTACATCATAAAACTCCTTCAGAAATACAATGTAGGACTGCGCGATATATCGGGAAATGACGCAAGCGTGGAAGACTTTGACGTGTCGCCAGAGAATATGACTACCGCCTTGCCGTTGCTCTATCAGAGTGGCTACCTCACCATCAAGCATTACGACCCGATGATAGGACTCTACACACTCGCCTACCCCAACGAGGAAGTAAGCTTTGGCATGGTGCGCTCACTTGCCAACAACTATCTAATTCCTGAATTTGGCACCACCAACAGCAGTTTTGTCATCAAGTTTGTCAAGGCTGTCGTTGCCGACAATATGGAGGAGGCACTCACACAGATGCGTGCCTATCTTGCCGGGGTTAGCTATAAATTGTCCAACAAGACAGAGCGCGACGTACAAACCATCTTCTATCTCATCTTCTCGCTCATAGGGGCTTATATTAAGGTGGAGGAACAGAGCGCACATGGTAGAGCAGACATCGTCATAACACTACCATCTGTGGTATATGTCATGGAGTTGAAGTTTGACGGCTCTGCCGACGCTGCTCTAAAGCAAATCGACGACAAAGGCTACCTCATACCATACTCTGCCGATGGCAAACGCCTTGTGAAGGTTGGAGTGAACTATAGCAGCGAGGAGCGCACCATTACAGAATGGAAAATAGAGGAGCACTAACAGAAACAAAAACCTAATATACTAAAATAAATGACAAGACACTTTAAACTACACCAATACATACTTGCAGCGACTGCCTTGTCGCTGCAAGCACCTGTATCTGCTACAGCTCAGGTGCAGGAGCAGCATGTGCAGCGCGACACCATCTCCACTTACTTGAAAATACAGAACAAGGGTATTGTGAACAATGCTCTTGACGTGTTGAATGGCAATGCAGCCGGCGTAAATGTAACGTCTAACGGCATGGACCGTATGGCACAACTGTCATCTGTGCGAGTGCGTGGTACTACGTCCATAGTTGGAGGCAACGACCCTCTCGTCATTATCGATGGTGTGACAAGCGACATTGCCACACTCTCAACTATTTATCCTGCCGACATAGAGAGTTTCTCGGTGCTCAAGAATGCTGCTGAGACGGCACTCTACGGCTCACGCGGTGCGTCGGGCGTGATTGAGGTGAAGACAAAGAAAGGCACTGGCAAAGGATTCCAGATTTCTTATGAGACAAACATCGGCATAGAGGCGATGTCAAAAAAACTCGATATGCTGTCGGCTGACGAATATATTGCAACAGCCAAGAAGCTCGGGGTATATGCCAACAACGGCGGACACAATACCAACTTCTACGATGCCATCACACGAACAGGATTTGTTCAGAACCATTATCTGGCTTTTAGCGGTGGCACAGAACAGTCAAACTATCGTGCATCGTTCGGATATATCGACCACAACACTATTATTAAGACCAAAGACTACAACAATTTTGTGGCAAAAATTGATGTCACGCAGCATGCCTTCGACAATCGTCTGACGGGCGACTTCGGTGTGTTTGGCTCCACATTCAAGAACAATGACATCTTCGACCCACAGATGCTATTCTACTCTGCCGCATGCCAAAACCCGACTTATCCTACCGGACGCGATGCCAATGGCAACTGGACAAAGAATGGTTCTGCCTATCGCATCAATCCACCTGGTGCCGTACTTGCCGAACGAAGCGACCAGAAAGAAATGTACTTCAATACTCACATGCGACTACTGTACAAACTTGCACCGTCACTCAACCTCTCGGCATTCGGCAGCTACTCGTATACATCAAACGAAAACTCTGAATTCTGCCCCACATGGGTGTGGGCACAGGGCAACGTATATCGTGGAGAATTCAAGAAACAAGAGTATCTCGGCAATATCTCACTCGACTACGCCCACACATGGGGCGCTCACTCGTTGTCTGCTGGACTCTCCACAGAATATCATTACCAAGAACGCACGGCTTTCTGGACACACGCCAAAGGCATAACTACCAACAGATTCGGCTACGACAACATCGGAGCCACATCGTCGCGTCCTTATGGTGCGACGGGAAGCACATACGAGGATCAGTCGCTGGCATCGGTAATGGCTAACGCATCGTATACATTATACAATAAGTATAAGTTGACGCTGACAATGCGTGGTGATGGTTCGTCGATGGTGGGCGACGACCACACATGGGGATTCTTCCCATCAGTGTCGGCAGAATGGGACGTGAAGAAGGAAAGATTCTTAAGCCATTACGACGGAATAAACACATTGAAACTACGCACTGGCTACGGACGCTCGGGCAATCTTGGCGGTATTTCAGCCTACACCACTATGAACAATGTGCAGCAGACAGGCATAGTGCCAGTGAACAACACACCGACTGTGACACTCGGAACTATACGCAATAACAACCCCGACTTGAAATGGGAAACTAAGTCGACATTCAATATCGGTGGCGAGATAGGACTGTGGCGCAACCGACTGATGCTAACCGCCGAATACTACTACTCCAAGACCACCGACATGCTCTACTCATATGATGTGCCTGTGCCACCATTCGCCTATGACAAGCTGTTGGCTAACATAGGTTCAATGTCCAACCAAGGTCTTGAGATTGGTTTCTCTATAGCCCCAGTACAGACTAAGGATATAGACCTGAATGTGAGTATGAATCTCTCGTTTCAGAAAAACAAACTGCTGTCGCTATCAGGCAACTACAATGGCATGAATATGTCGGCTGCCAATATCACAGCCATCGGTTCAATAGATGGTGCTGGACAGAACGGCGGCGACAACAACCATGTGCTCTACCAGATTGTAGGACAACCTTTAGGCGTGTTCTATCTGCCCCACTGCACAGGTCTATACAAGGACGAACAAGGCACTATGAAGTATAAGATAGAAGACCTTGACAAGAATGGCACCATCGACTTTGGCGACGGTGGCGACCGACGTATCTGCGGACAGGCAACACCTAAGGCAACACTCGGCTCCAACATATCACTGCGCTACAAGGATTTCTATATGTCGCTACAGATGAACGGAGCCTTCGGACACAAGATTTTCAACGGCACAGCATTGGCATACAACAATATGTCGTCGTTTCCAATATACAACGTGATGAAGGGTGCGCCCGAACGCAACATCGTCGACCAAAACGTGTCTGACTATTGGCTCGAAAGTGGCGACTATCTCAACTTTGAGTATCTCACCATAGGATACAACGTTCCGGTGAAGAGCCGCATAGTACGCTCGCTGCGCGTGTCGTGCAGCGTCAACAATCTTGCCACCATCACGTCCTACAGCGGACTGTCACCAATGATCAACTCGTATGTTGTCAACTCGTCAATGGGCATCGACGACAAGCGTTGCTATCCTACGTACAGAACCTACTCGGTGGGAGTGAGCGTGCAATTCTAAATTGCTAAAATATTATTCACTCATGTAATGATTAAAGATGATGAAACATAGATTTTTCGCATTATCAATTCTCGCCATATCACTATCGCTGACGAGTTGTCTCGACGAGACACCAAAAGACCAAATACCCGAACAGGAGATTTATGACTCTGCCAACAGCCTATATATCAACGCCGTAGCATCACTATATAATTACATAGGTGCACACGAAGAGGGCGAAGGTTTGCAGGGTACATGCCGTGGCATATACGACTACAACACGCTGACCACCGACGAGGCTATTATCCCCATACGCGGCGGCAACTGGTATGACGGCGGATTGTGGCAGTCTATGTACAACCATACATGGACTGCCACAGACACCGACCTGTACAACGTATGGAAATATCTATATAAGGTAATAGTGCTGTCAACAAAGTCATTGGAAACGATTGAGCAGTACAAGGCTTTGCTCACAGAACAGCAACGCAAGGAATATAAGGCTGAAGTGAGAGCCATCAGAGCCATGTTCTATTATTATGCTATGGACATGTTTGGACGCATCCCCATCCTTGAGTCGTCAACACAGAAGACTGCCGACATACGACAGAGCAATCGCAGAGATGTCTTCAACTACATCGTGAAAGAACTACAGACCGTAGCTCCACTGCTGCCAAATGAGCACAGCAACTTGCAAGGCAACTACTACGGCAGGGTGACACGCCCCGTGGCATGGTTTCTGCTTGCCAAACTCGCCCTCAATGCCGAAGTATACACCGACGACAACTGGACCGACTCATCACGACCAGACGGCAAATCAATAATGTTTGACATCGACGGCACACAGAAAAACGCATGGCAGACGTGCATATACTACTGCGACCAGATTGCAGCAGCCGGATATTCACTCGAAAACGACTATAGCAAGAACTTCGCCGTACACAACGAAAATTCACAAGAGAACATCTTCACTATCCCATTAGACAAGATGCTTTATCCAAATGAATTTCACTACCTGTTCCGTTCGCGTCATTACGCACACGGAGGTGCCTATGGTGGAGCGTCGGAGAATGGCACTTGCGCAACGCTGCACACAATGGATGTAAACGGATATAACACAACTTCGCCAGACACACGTCTTGAGCAGAACTTCTACACGGGCAAGGTGGATGTGGACGGCAGATATGTAAGCCTCGACGACGGCACACCACTCGAATATAAGCCACTAGCCGTCGAGATAAACCTGACGGCAAGCCCGTACATAGAGACGGCAGGAGCACGCATGAAGAAGTATGAGGTAGACCGCACTGCATATTCTGATGGTCGTATGCCTGACAACGACATCGTGCTATACAGATACGCCGACGTGCTGCTGATGAAGGCAGAGGCAAAAGTGAGAAATGGAGAATCGGGTGACGAGGAGTTGAACGCAGTGCGCTCACGTGTGGGAATGCCTTCACTGACAGCCACACTCGACAACATACTTGACGAACGTCTTCTGGAACTGGTATGGGAAGGTTGGCGCCGACAAGACATGATACGCTTCGGAACATACAACAAAGCGTATGACATCCATAATCCATCAGATGCCGACAAGAAGGGATATACAATAGTATTTCCTATTCCAGAAAAGGCACGTGAACTGAACACCAATCTTGAGCAGAATACAGGATATTAACAATAAATGTAAAAATGAGGCTATGACGCACACGCCATAGCCTCATTTTTACATTTATACATTATTACGTAATTATCTCACTACTACCTTCTTGCCATTGACTATGTATAAACCTGCAGCAACAGTGATGCGCTTCTCTACACCAGCATCCACATTCACACTGGCAACCTTGCTGCCTGCGATGGTGTATACCTGAAGGCTACGTACACTGTCACTAAGAATAACTATCTCACCTATGCCACCACGCACACAAACTGACTCTTCGGCAGCAACACCAGTTATATCTGTAGGAGTCTTGCCTGCGATGTATACAAATTGGGTATTACCAGAAATTTTACCATATTCACTACCATCAGCTTTGTACAACATCCATGTATCCAACGCATCAATTAATTTAAATGTGTTTTCTGCTTCTACACGTATATCGCTGAGAACTGACCTTGTGCCAATTTCGTCTACGGTGAATGAGCGACTAACATTTGTTATGGCTCCATTGCCTGGGAACAACTGAACTTGAGGATAGAGGTATCCACTACCCGTTTCGCCTTGGAATAGACCGATAGCACATTTCACTACTGCGTCTTCGCCATCATTACGGATACTATAAGTAAACTCAGCATAATCGTCTTCCACCTTTGGCACCTTCACTTTAGTGGATCCAAACATAGCATTCTCAACCTCACAAACACCAGGTGTAGCATTATTAGAAGTGCCAACGACAGTCAACATAGGAGTGCCTGTCTTGCTCAGCGTAAATTGTTGGCCATCCACGAGTATTTCTCCAGAGTAATTATCAACAAGCCAAAGATAAAAAGCATCAGTATACTCTCCATCTATCCACAATTCCACCTGACGATTTGTTGATGAGTGTGCAGGAATTTCTACAAAAATATCCTTCAACCAAACACTGGAATTCATATCTGTGTTAAGGGTGTAGACATCAACCAATCCCATGAAATTATCATCACCGTTATTAGTGAGCGTCACTGTAAATGTGCCTACGCTCCCTGCATATAATTTGCTATCATTAGCTTTCAGTGTAGCAGACAATGGTGTTTTCTGTAATGTCAACTTAGTGTCGGTAGCAACAAATCGGAAAGGCTGCAAATATGTATAATCACAACGCTCCCATGTCGTGCCATCATCACTATAGATTGCATATACAGTTGTAGTGGCACCAGCCTTGAAAGCATAATTAATAGTTGCAGTAAATTCTCTGCCGTAATTTGCTTTTAAGCTAAAATATGGATCAACTTTAGAAATAGGAGTATAACTTCCATCTTCATTCCTTACTCCATAAGCAACACTACACTTTATATCCTTTCTAAGCTGATTTAAAAATATTTCGCTAATAGTAAAAGTAAATGCTTCATTAGCATTCGAACGCGTATCGTTAGTTATCTTTACTGTATGACAACCTTCATTCCATTTCACAATGGACATAGTTTTCAACGCTACTACAGGCTCGTCCACCACTCCATTGTCTGGGCGCATGCCAACTATCATGCTGCAAGAACGATTAAAACCATCCGAAGCATCACCAGAGCCAATGCCACCCTTTTCAGGATTGAGGATTGCAACATCAAAATAGCCATCTTGATAGCCACCCCATCCCCAATTAATGTGATAGAGACCATTGCCATCCGAACCATCACAAACAAACTGATGGCCAACATCAGACGAAAGACCACTATACAGAATAGGACGTTTAGCTTCAAGTTCACGATCTATTATGTTTGTCCACTCGGCAAGACTGAATTGATAACGGTTAACATACGTCATAAAATCGTAATCATAACCGAAGTATTCTGCAAGCACCTTAGGACCAACCCCTGCTCCAGACGATGGACCATAGTCCATTCGTACAGCCGCACCGCAATGTGCCATTAGCTTGGCTACGGCATTAGCCTGTTCCTGAGTATATCCATAATCATAATTAGGAAGCATATTGTCCCAATCGTATACCTCCCCCTTGCTTACTCCCTCTATGTTCAATCCATATGTACTTGTGACATAAGCAGGGATGTCAGCCATCAGTTCTGTAGGATACTGCCAATATGCCATCACCTGTGCCATAGCGGTAGCCACACATCCAGTAGCCGAAATATTGTTGTCGTCATACTTCGGACACAAGATGTTGTAAGGTTCACTTTGATTCCATTTGATGTCGCCAAGCAATGGAGCTACAGCCAAAACGCTACTGCGCGACTCACGCAGATATTTAGCCTCGGCAACATAAGCCCTGGCTCTACGGTCGCCATTCTTCACAGCCTCAACAGTAGCATTATAAGCCTTAAGGAAATTGACAAAGTTTTCGGGCATATTATCCTCCGAATACGAACCATTAGAGGCATAGCCCACTATGTCTGGCATGCGCTCGTCGCCCGACACAATGGTGAATCCATGCCCATCGCCATTATCAAACACATAATAAGCCAATTCCTTTGTAGGCTGTGCAGCCTTAGCACGAGCATGCATAGCTTTAGAACGATTGGTAGCATCATCATTAATCACCACCCCAAACTTAGCCGCCTGACGACGAGCAATGTTTAGAGCATCTTCAAACGAACGCTGTTGTGCCAAAGCCAACAAGTTAGTTAGCAATAAAATTGGCAACAAAAGTAAACATCTTCTTCTCATAATGTCTAAGGTTTAAGTTTTGTAATAGTTTTTGTATATGTATCTGTGTCTTATTTTGCAAATTTAAAAAAAATAATGTATAAATCCTAATTAACAGACAAAAAAATACCGCGAAATAGGTATAGTATAATTCTTTTTTTGTAATTTTGTAAACGATAAAGAGTAAGGTGTATTTACCTTATTAATATATAAGGTGTCTTCACCCCTCTACT